>JBKPTD010000182.1:0-36408 GCA_046735375.1 Actinomycetota bacterium
GGGCTGCCTACTAGGGTGATCCGCTCGGGTGCTGGGTGTGTCCAGGAAAGGGTCCAACGCAGAGAGATTTAGACATAGAACGCCTGAGCTGTGGTCTTCTGTGGTGCCAGCGCAGCTTCCGGGTGTTCGGGCATGGTTCACTGATCGCCGTGCGGCGCCTCTACCCCACCTACGCCGAGGACGTCGACCTCGTCGCCTCCTACGCGTACCCGGAGATGCCATTCGGCGGCCGATGGCTCAGGGCGAACATGATCACCAGCGTGGATGGCGCGGCTACTGACGCGCGCGCCAGCTCTCGTGGCCTGGCGAGTACAGCGGACCGCCGCTTGCTGGTCGCACTTCGCGGCATGTCCGACGTCATCCTCGCCGGTGCGACAACCGTGCGACGCGAGGCGTACAAGAGATCCCACCCCCGCGCGGAGGTCGTCCGGTGGCGCGAGTCCCATGGGCTCTCCCCCGCGCCTCGGCTGGCGGTCGTCTCAGCGAGTCTCGACTTCGACTACCGCTCTGAACTCTTCCAGGCCAACGATGGTCCCATTCCGATCGTTGTGACGACAGCCGATGCACCGAGCCTTCGCCTTGCCACGGTCCGAGAACTCGTCGAGGTCATCGTGGCAGGCACCGGCCGAGTTGATCTTGGCGTCGCCATGGCAGCACTTGCCGAACGCGGTCTCATGCGCATCCTGTGCGAAGGCGGCCCAACTCTGCTCGGCCAGCTCGCTGAGGCGTGGCTCATCGACGAGCTGTGCGTGACGGTAGCTCCCACGCTCGCCGGCCGCCCTGACGCGCCAAGCATCCTGCGGTGGCCACGGGCCCGGCACGAATTGGTTCCGCTCCGCCTCACCGAGGTCTTCGAGGATGGCGGCTATCTCTTCACCCGATATGGACGTCCCTGAACCAGCGCTGTCGCCGGCAGACGGTGTCAGTGCTGACTCTTGAGGCCGAGGATCTCCGCGAGATCGAAGTTGACCGGCTCCTCCAGCTGCGCGTACGTGCAGGATCGGGGGTCGCGGTCCGGACGCCACCGAACAAACCGCGCCGTGTGCCGGAACCTTGGCCCCTCCATGTGGTCATAGCGCACCTCGACCACGCGCTCGGGCCGCAACGGGATGAACGAGAGATCCTTACCGGCATTCCAGCGGCTGGTCTCGCCCTCACGCGGGGTACGTACGCCCTCCTCCTGCCTCGCCCAATCCCATGGGTGGTCGTCGAATGTCGTCACCAGTGATTGCAGTTCCTTGAGCAGCTCCCGGCGGGTTGCCATTGGGAAGGCCCCGATAACGCCGACACTCGCCAAATCTCCCGTGTCCGCATAGAGCCCGAGCAGCAGCGATCCCAGCGCATCCGGTCCACTCTTGTGCAGCCGATATCCGGCGACGACACAGTCCGCGGTCCGCTCGTGCTTGACCTTGAACATGACCCGTTTGTCCGGCTGGTAGGTGCCGGCGAGCGGCTTGGCGACGAGGCCGTCGAGGCCGGCACCCTCGAACTCGTGGAACCACCGCTCGGCCAGCCCCCGGTCGGTGGTCGCCGGCGTCACGTGGATCGGGGAAGCGGCATGGGCGAGCGCCTCGCGGAGTGCTTCCCGGCGCTCCGCGAACGGGCGGTCGCAATAGTCCACGTCATCGAGCGCCAGCAGATCGAAGGCGATGAAATGCGCCGGCGTCTGCTCAGCAAGCATGTTGACCCTGCTCGCGGCCGGATGGATCCGCATCTGGAGGGTCTCGAAGTCGAGGCGGGTGTTGCTAAGGATAGGGATAACAATCTCGCCATCCACGACTGAGCGGTCAGGTAGGTTCGCGCGTACTGCGTCCACGACCTCGGGGAAATAGCGAGTCATGGGCCGCTCGTTCCGGCTGCCGATCTCGACCTCATCCCCATCCCGAAAGATGATCGATCGGAAGCCGTCCCATTTGGGCTCGAAGCTGTACGAGCCGGTCGGGATCTCGGCGATGGACTTGGCCAGCATGGGAGCGACGGGAGGCATGACGGGAAGACGCATGCGCCTATCCTCTCCGACCGAGCCAGTTCGACGGAGAGCGGTAACTAAGATCTCGAGCAGAGACTGACGCGATGCGCGTCCGACGAGCCCAGAGGAGCGCTGGTGTATCGGATCGTGGTGCTCGCCGAGCACGGGCTGACCCAGGACGAGATCGAGCGGCTGACGTCGCTTCACGACGATCCTGTGCAGTACTTCTGGGTCCTCATACCGAGCGACCAAGATCGCAGCGGATTCTTGGCGGCCGTCGATGACTTGCTGCTCGCCGACTTCCGCGAGTCATGGGAAGACCTGCACGAGGAATCGGCGCAGCAGAAGGACGCCGAACAGACCCGGGCCTCGGAGGAGCTGCGGGACACAGTCGCTCAGCTTGAGGCCGCCGGCGTGACCGCGGGTGGCGAAGTAGTCGTCGGCGACCCAATCCGGGCGCTGCGGTCGGCGGTCGCCGGATACGACGCCGACGAGGTCATCGTGCTCACCCGTCCGCACATGGTGGAGGAGGCGACGCGGCGCGACTGGACATCCCGCGCCCGGCACGAACTCAAGCTCCCCGTCCTCCGCCTCCTCGAGCAAGCCGACAGCTAACCCCCCACACCCCTGGCTCCCGCCGGCCAATGCCGATCCCGGCCACCGTCTCGATCTATGCGTTCGGTCGAGCGAGCGTTCAGCCTGCCCGGGATGGGACGACCGGTCCGATGTCGCGAGGGCCTAGATCACATCAATGACCGAGGTGCGGTCGACCATCCGCCCGATGGCACCCGGGCAGCGATCGCGGTCTCATGAACGAGGGGGGAACAACATTGACGGGGAACGACGAGAACGAACCGGAGGACGCGTCCGTCCGTGGCGCAGGCGAGGTTGGCGACTGGCTCGCCGCGTGGCTCCGGGCTGCGAAGTCCATGGCGCTGAGCTCGCCGAAACGGTGCTTACACCTGGCTACGCCAGGCCCGATGGTGATACGAGTCAGCGACATCGCCTCGGTGCGCTGTCCCGTTTGCGCATCTGCACAGCGGCCCGCCAATGATGAGATGCACCGGTGCGACAAGTGCCAGCGGGTCTTCCCTGGCGTGATCAAGCCGATCGACATCCCCCTCGGCGCGCTGGTTGTCGAGGTCAAGCTGTGCGAGGACTGCCGCAACGATCAACTTGAGCACTAGCTGCCCACAGTGGACTGACGCACGCGACCGCCCAACCAGATCGTCGATACCGCGAGGTCTTCCGCCGCTGTGTCGGCGGCGGACAGGGCTGGGTTGCCCCTGGCTTCGAGGCCGTCACGACCCTCGCCAGCTTCAACCAATTCATCGAGAGGGCCCTTAATCCCGATGGCGATCTCACGAAAACCGAGATCAAGGCAGTTCGGGGCCTGAACGCCGTTGGTGTCGTCGAGAAGGCCAACAACGAGACGCTCTACATCGCCACCGAGGGCGAGCCGTACCCGGTACAGGCACAGAGCGACACCGGACGGGGCGCACTCGACTTTCTCGAGTGGAACAAACCGGTCGACGTGCAGGTGCCGCCGCCCGACCAAGTGGTCGATCTGTCGAAGCTGACCGGAAAGTAGCTGTTAGTAGAGGGCGACGGATTTCGTTGACAGATCGGCCGAATCGAGAGCCGATCGCAACGGAACACCTGCGCACTGCTACGGTTTCCGAAGCCTGGGCCCCTCGTCCGAGCGTCCCCCGTCGCCGGAACGGGGTCCAGGCCCGGCTTCAACAACGCCGCCTCTAGCGCCTTCTTCGGCCACCTCGACGCGCACCACGTGACCGCGGTCTTGTTGCGAGGATGGGGTTCATGACCGACACGGTGACGGCGGCTGCCTACACGACCCGTCCGCTGAGTGCGGACACCTGGGGCGACTTCGCCAAGCTCGTGGAGGCGAACAACGGTGTCTGGGGTGGCTGCTGGTGTATGGGCTTTCACCCCGAGGGGGTCGGCAAGGACCACACAGCCGCGCAGAACCGGGAGACCAAGCACGAGCACGTGCGCAAGGGAAGGGTCCACCAGGTCCTTGTCTACGATGGCGCCGACTGTGTGGGCTGGTGCCAGTACGGCTCGCCCGCGGAGCTTCCGACGATCAAGAATCCAAAGAGCTACAACAAAGAGCTCACCGAACTACCGGACTGGCGGATCGGTTGCATTTTCACGGGCAAGGGCCACCGCCGCGAAGGGGTGGCTCGGGCAGCGCTGACCGCCGCCCTGGCTGAGATCAAAGAAGCCGGCGGCGGCCTTGTCGAGGCCTACCCTGAGCAGGTCGAAGGTCGCGAACCCCAGCGTGGCGCCTACTTCCACACCGGCCCGGAAAACCTGTTCGCGGAGTTCGGATTCGAGCGCGACCGACGGATCGCCAAGTGGCGCTGGGTCATGCGCCGACGCGTTCAGCCTTAGTGGCCACGAATGGCTGCGCCATCCTCCGCAGACAGCTCATCAGTCCATCAAGTTCACGACCGTTTGGTGTATTTGCGCGGGGGGTCACGGCCTCGGGTCAATGACAGCGCGAACGCGGTCGCGATCGGATCCTTGGGGACGTCATGAAACGCATATCAATCGTCGTGATCCTGATGTTGGTACTAGCGGCCTGCCGCTCGCAGCCCGCAAGCAGTCCGGACCCCGGTCCGGGCCCGACCCGAAGCAGCAGCGCATACAGCACGGTATCCGGGCAGATCGTCCGCGGGGACACGGGGCAGCCCTACCCGAACGCATATGTTCGGTTCGCGGTGCTCGTGAACGCCATCTACGAGAGGGAAACACACACGCTGACGGACGGCAGTGGGAGGTACGCAATCCAGCTCCCGGCGGGCCAGTACCAGGTGACGGCGGGCGACTCGTGCGACCTCAACGCGGGGTTCGCCATCGCCGGAAAGGCTCCGGACGACGTGATGATCACGGTGCCTGGGACCGGCGAGGTGGACTTCGTCGAGTACCCGATAACCCCTGGGGCCGACCTGCCGGGCGTCTGTTAAACCACCTGCCTCATGCCTCGTCGTTTTCGGTGCTCACGCGCCGTGCTCGAGAGGGTTGGACCCGCATCGGTTCGCCGGGCGTCTTGGGGGAGCTCACCGCGGGTCATCGCTCACCGATTCGCGCTGGAGGGATCGGGTCGGGTTGAGCCGAAAGGCCGCGGGTATGCCTGCGGTCCGCATCGTGGCTGCCACCCGAAGAAGATCCCCGCACCCCCGTTGCGCGGATCTTCTGGCGTCATTCGCGCGTCAGCGTACGCATTCTTGGCAAACGCAACTAGACCTTTACTAGACCCGTAATGTCCATGCCGCTGGTCAACGGCTACTGGATCACCAGGCGTAGCCCGGGCGACAGATCCCGATAAGCAGCAGCCGTATTGGATACGGATCGTAACCGATCAGTCATGCTCTGCTACGGTTTCCGAAGCCTGGGCCTCTCGTCCGAGCGCATCCCCCGTCGCCCGGCGCGGGGTCCAGGCCCGCCGATGCAACCTGCGGCTAGCGGCTTATGGTGGCTCGCTCCATGCGATAAACCAGCTCTCCCGCCCTTTAGCCCCTCGACGCTTGCCTAGAGGTCGACCGTGAACCGGTAACAGCCGCTCTCAAGTACCGGAGCCGAACTGACCGCGTCGATCATGCGGAAGTTGATATCGAACTGCTTGCCGGTCGGCACCGCGGCGAGATCACGGAACAAGTCCTCCCCGCCGGTGCCTCGGTCGTCGGTCGTGATCACCTGCGGAACGAGCCCCTTGCCGAGCGTCAGCCAGTCAGTCTCCACGCGCGGGCAGTTGCCGTCCAGCGTCGTGTCCACCGCGCGCTGGAGCCGGTAGGCGTGGTTCGGCGCTAGGTCGCGTACCCATGTGTCGAGATGAACGATCTTCGCGGTGTCGTTCGGCTGACGGAACTTGACGTGACCAAAGCCGCTGCCGCCGGTGACATCCCGAAGGATGACCTCGATGTTGAAGGGCGGCGTCTCCGGCCCCCACGACGGCCCGGCCTCGGCGCCGAATGCGAAGATCGGGGCTGCCAACGCGGCGACGCCTAGCGTCACAGACCGGAGCGAACGCATGCCTCTTCGCCTCCTCTGGGTCGTCGTCAAGGACACGTTGGATCGCCGCGATCTCAGCTGCCATCGGTCATCTGACGTATTTCGAGCCGCCACGCTACGAGGCGCTGCGGAATGCGGCGCTAACCGCGCCCGCGCGGCTTCGCACCCCGAGCTTGTCGTAGATGTGCTCGAGGTGTGTTCGGACAGTCGCCGGCGAGATGAAGAGCCGGCCGCTGATCTGGCGGTTCGTCAGGCCCTGCGCAACCAGGGAGAGCACGTCCAGCTCGCGCTCGGTCAGGGACGGCAGGCGCAACTGGCGATCCCACCGCGCGCGCAGCCGGGCAAGGTGCGGGCGGAGGAGCGAGAGGAACGAACGATCGCGTTCGTCGAAGTCACGGCCCGGCCCTCGCTGGAGCTCGAAGTAGCGCGCGTGGCCCGGAGGCGCCGGCAGCCACAACTTCAGCTCGCGGTCGCGGCCTAACGGCCACATCACGGACAGGTAGAACGGGCTCTGCCGGAAACGCGGGCTCGAGGCGACGTCGCTGATCCTCAGCGGCTCGACCGAGGCGGCGTGGTCGACGTCGCGCAGCGGGTACGAGCCGCAGGTCGCCGCGAGCGCCTCGTCGAGCCACGGCGGTTCGTCTCCACCGCGCGCGACGCGGACGGAGTCGCGGCCGCCGAAACGCCACTCGACATACGCCGCCTCGTCGGCCGGAATTGCCGCGACGATCGCGTCTACCATCTCGATCCCGAACGCTGCTCCGTTCCCGCCTGCCGCCGCAGCGGCGACGACGGCGAGCGCGCGATGGACATCACGCTCGCTGAGACCGTTCATAGGGCAGACGATAGGCAGCGGGCGTCCGGGCGACAACACAGCGCGGTTCGGGCATTGTGCGGCCGAGCAAGCCCTCGACACCATTGGCGAGGACGGTGTTGACATCAAGGGTGTTGCCACAGCCGAACTGCTGGAGAAGGTCGACCTCGCGCAGCTTGACGCCGACTCATGACTCGTCGTTTTCGGTGGTCACGCGCTTTGCGCGGGAGGGTTGGACCCGCATCGGTTCGCCCGGCATCTTGGGATATTCGGGCGGATAGGGCATATCGCCGAGGCCGCGCTCGCGTTGGTCCCGCTCGTACATATCGAGCCAGGGCTCGAGGGAGTACGACACGTCGTCAATGTGCTCGTGAAGGTCGCCGTGCTCGGCGAACCGCGCTGCCATCGTTCGCACGGTGAAGTCCGAGGGATCCACATCCACGAGCTCCTCCCACCGCAGTGGCGCGGACACGGGAGCGCCGGGGCGCGGGCGGACGGAGTACGCAGACGCGACGGTACGGTCCCTGGCGTTCTGGTTGTAGTCGATGAAGACCTTGGCCCCACGCTCCTCCTTCCACCAAGAACTCGTGACCAGGTCAGGCGTTCGCCGCTCGAGCTCGCGCGCGAAGGCAATCGCGCTATAACGCACCTGGGTGAAGGTCCAGCGCGGCTCGATACGCACGAGGATGTGGATCCCGCGACCGCCGGAGGTCTTCGGGAAGCCGACGCAGCCGAGCTCTTCGAGAAGCGTCCCCGCCGCGCCGGCCACCTTGACGGCGTCGGCAAAGTCGGTGCCCGGCTGAGGATCCAGGTCGAGACGCAATTCGTCGGGATGGTCGACGTCGGCGGCACGGACTGGCCACGGATGGAAGGTCAGCGTCCCAAGATTTGCGGCCCAGGCGATGACAGCAAGCTCGGTAGGAGCGACCTCGTCGGCGTGGCGCCCGCTCGGGAACGCAATCTGCGCCGTCTGAACCCAGTCGGGCGCCGATGCAGGCGCCCGCTTCTGATAGAAGGCGTCCCCGCGGTTGTCCTGGCGGGTGGACAAGCGCGCACCCTCGAAGACCCCGGACGGCCATCGCTCAAGGGTTGTCGGCCGTTCACGCAAAGCACGGAGGATCCCGTCGCCGCAACTGATGAAGTGCTGCACGACGTCGAGCTTCGTCACGCCGACGTCCTGGAAATAGACCTTGTTCGGGTTGGAGACGCGGACGGTCCGCTCCCCCACCTCTAGCTCGATCGCCCGTGCCGCCATGCACCGCACGCTAGCGCCCCATGCCGACATCTGGGATGAGCCGGTCGGCAGCTCCTTCCTGCGACGTGCGAGAGCTAGACGGCCCGGACCGGCTCGTTGCCCGGCAACAGTTGCCTGTTATCCCATCGCGGTCCCGTCGCTTGCGGAGTCTTCACCGAATCGCCGTATTGCGATAAGCGTGACGGAATACGAAGGAGCACTGTAGGTATCGACCTGATCCCGAAGGAGTGATCATGGGGGGACTTACCCGCCCACGCCTCGCCCGCTCGCGACGGCAGTTATTCGCCGCCGGGACGGCACTACTGATCGCCACACCTCTAGCCGCGGTGGCTACCGCTCAGTCGGCGACCGCGGTCTCTCCGGACATCGTCATCAGTGAGGTGTACGGAGGCGGCGGCAACTCCGGCGCCACACTCACCAACGACTTCATCGAGCTGTACAACCGCGGCAACTCGCCGGTGGACATCTCCGCCTGGAGCGTCCAGTACGGCTCATCCGGCGGTACGACCTGGCTGCGCACCAACCTTTCGGGCACGATCCAGCCGGGGCGCTGGTACCTGGTGCAGGAGGCGGCCGGCGCGGGCGGCACGACACCGTTGCCGACGCCGGACGCGATGGGCACCATCGCGATGTCGGCCACCGCCGCCAAGGTCGTGCTGGTCACCCACCAGGTGACGCTCACCTGCGGGATCGCCTGCGGGCCAGCGGACGGCGTGTACGACCTGGTCGGCTACGGATCCTCGACCAACATGTTCGAGACGGCTCCGGCGCCAGGTCTGTCGAACACGACGTCGGCGAGCCGCGACGCGGTCGGCACGGACACCGACAACAACTCGGCGGACTTCACCGCCGGTGCGCCGGACCCGCAGAACTCCGGGTCGGAGCCGCCGCCACCGCCGCCGGTCAAGACGATCAGCGAGATCCAGGGCGCCGCGCACCGTTCGCCGCTGGAGGGGCTCGCGGTCGCCGATGTGCACGGCATCGTCACCGCCAAGCGCAACAACGGCTTCTGGATCCAGGACCCAGCTCCGGACGCCGATCCGGCAACCAGCGACGGCCTGTTCGTGTTCACCAGCTCCGCGCCAACCGTGAACGTCGGTGACGACGTGCTGATCGACGGCACAGTCGCCGAGTTCCGTCCCGGCAACGATCCGGTCAACCTCACCACCACCGAGCTCACCGCGCCACACGTGACCGTGCAGGCCACCGGTGCCACGGTGCCGGTGACGCTCGTCGGACCCGGCGGCCGGACCGCGCCGACCACGGTCATCGAGGACGATGCGACCGGCGATGTGGAGACCTCGGGCACGTTCGACCCGGCCACTGACGGCATCGACTTCTACGAGTCGCTGGAGGGCATGCACCTTGAGATACAGAACGCGGTAGCGGTCGGTCCGCGCTCGGACTTCGGCGAGATCCCGATCGTGCCGGGCGGCGGTGCCGGCGTGGGGATCCGCACCAACCGGGGCGGCATCCTGTTGCGGGCGAACGACACGAACCCGGAGCGGATCCACCTCGATGACGTACTGTCGCCCACGCCGGTGATGGACGTCGGCGACACGATCCCGGGCTCGCTATTCGGCGTGCTCGACTACTCGTTCGGCAACTACAAGCTGCTGGTCACCAGCACGCCGACGGCGCAGCGCAACGGCCTGGCCCGCGAGGTGACCCCGACCGGCAGCCACAAGGAGCTGGCGATCGCGACGTTCAACATGGAGAACCTCAGCGCCGTCGACCCGCCGTCGAAGTTCGACGAGCTGGCCCAAATCATTGTGACCAACCTGCGCTCGCCCGGGATCATCGTCGCCGAGGAGATCCAAGACAACGACGGCCCGGCGAACACCAGCGTGGTCGCAGCCGACCAGACGTTCGCGCGCCTGATCGCCTCGATCAGCGCGGTGGGCGGCCCGGCGTACGACTGGCGCTCGATCGACCCGGTCGACGACCAGGACGGCGGCCAGCCGGGCGGCAACATCCGCGTCGGGTTCCTGTTCCGTACCGACAACCCGGACCTGCAGTTCGTCGATCGGCCGGGCGGCGGCTCCACCACGGCGGTCGGCGTCGTCAGGGTCGCCGGCCAGGTCCAGCTGACCAGTAGCCCGGGCCGGATCGACCCGAACAACGCGGCATTCACCAACAGCCGCAAGCCATTGGCCGCAGAGTTTGTGTTCCGCGGCAAGACAGTGTTCGTCGTGGCCAACCACTGGAACAGCAAGGGCGGCGACAACCCGCTGTTCGGCAGGTTCCAGCCGCCGGTGGCGGTCACCGAGACCCAACGCGGCCAGCAGGCCACTGTGGTGGCCGGCTTCGTCGACGACATCCTCGGGCTTGATCGGAACGCGAACGTCGTGATCGCCGGCGACCTGAACGACTTCGACTACTCAGCCGCCGTCGGCATCGTCAAGGCGACCGGCATGCTCGACCTCCCGTCGACGCTGCCGGACGGCGAGCGCTACACCTACGACTTCGAGGGCAACTCGCAGGTGCTCGATCACATCCTGATCAGCCCGGCGACGGCGGCGCGCGGGTTCGCCTATGACGTCGTCCACGTCAACTCGGAGTTCGCCGACCAGGCCAGTGATCACGAACCGCAGGTGGCCAGGGTCAAATCCAAGTGAGGTGAATCCCTACGAGTGGAGGCGGGCCCGTGTTCCGATGATCAAGGAGCGCGGGCCTGCTGCCGTCCGGCAGGAACGCCCACGGCCGAGCTAGCCTCAGGCTATGAGCCAGCGGGTGCGTAAGTACGAGATTGACCGGACCGAGGACGATTGGCGGGAGCGCCTTTCCCCCGAGGAGTACTACGTGCTGCGCAAGGCCGGCACCGAACGGCCCTGGACAGGTGAGTACGTCGACGAGAAGACCGTCGGCGTTTACCGGTGCCGCGCCTGTGGAGCCGAGCTGTTCCGCTCCGAGACAAAGTTCGACTCGCACTGTGGCTGGCCGAGCTTCTATGCGCCGGCCGACTCCGACGCCGTGGAGTTGATCCAGGACCGAACTTTCGGGATGACCAGGACCGAGGTCAGGTGCAGGCGCTGCGGCTCCCATCTTGGGCATGTCTTCTCGGGGGAGGGCTATCCCACGCCGACCGACCAGCGGTACTGCATCAACAGCATCAGCCTGACCCTCGAACCAGCGGCCGATCAGTAACCCGACCGGCTCCGATACTTCTCCGAAGCCCAAAGGTCGAACAGTCCTTCACGTGGCGTTCATCGATCTCACCTGTCGGTGTTGATCGTGGCCGCCCACAATCCCATACGCAGGGGCACTCGCGGACGGTTGCCCCCGATGCGGGCCGCCGAGCCGTGGGAGGTGTCCGCGGTGCAGTTGACCGTTGCGTATGCCGCTGTGATCGTCGGGGTCTTGCTCTACGTCGGTGCCGTCCGCCGCGGGCTCGCGCGTCCAGCCGACCAGCCGTCCATCCGCCGCTTCGATATCTACGACACCGCGTACCTGTCGGGGGGGCCGGCCCGAGTGGCACAGGTCGCTGCCGTCAGGTTGGCCATCTCAGAATGGTTCACGGTGGATGGACGTGGCGAGGTCGCTGTCGTCGCGCCGACCGCAGCCGAGCATGCCGCCGAGGAGGCCTTCCTCGCACACCTCCAGCGGCACTCCGACGTCCGCCACGCCTTGGCCCTGACCACACGT
Organism: Actinomycetota bacterium; assembly: GCA_046735375.1. GTDB lineage: Bacteria > Actinomycetota > Actinomycetes > JAKEEW01 > JAKEEW01 > DASYTV01. Next base: position 11,719 of record JBKPTD010000182.1, read on the forward strand.
GATCCGCGGGTACTCGCGATCGGTGCCGAGCTGGCCAGTGACGGATACCTCGTGCCGTCCAGCCGGCTGCGCGCTCTGGCCCCGCCGACATTTGCCGTCGCCGCCGTCTTCGCGATCGGCGGAGTACGGCTCATCAGTCTCGCCGAGAGCGGCCGCGTGGCATGGTGGCTCTTCGCGGAACTCGGCCTGCTTGTCATCTTCGCCGGTGTCCTGTTGCTCCGCCCGCCCCGGCGTACGTCGGCAGGTGAAAGCGCCCTCCGGGAGCTTTCCTGGGACTGGCCGAAGTACTACGACCCCCACGCAGATGCGCCCGTTGCCGATGAATCCCGGAGCCAGTGGATCATCTCAGTAGCTTTGCTCGGATCTGATGCGTTGCGTGGAACCGACCTCGACCAACGCCTATTTCAGACCCGCCCCGGGACGGCGGGAGGTGCAAGGCCCGCCAGCAGCCAGCGGCCGATCGCGATCAACTGTCCGACTGGCGGCGGCGCGGGTTACGGCGTGCATTGATCGTGCCCCGATCTCACGGCAGACCGGCGACGATCTCGCGAAGCGGGCGGCGCCGGCCGGTGTAGAAGGGCACCTCGAGCCTGGTGTGGCGGCGCGCCTGCGCACCGCGCAGGTGACGCATCAGATCCGTGATCCGATGCAGGTCGTCGGCCTCGAAGGCGAGCATCCACTCGTAGTCGCCGAGCGCGAAGCTCGCGACGGTGTTCGTCCGCACATCTGGATACTCCCTGGCCATCCGGCCGTGCTCGGCGAGCATCGCCCGCCGTTCGGCGGGATCGAGCAGATACCAGTCGTAGGAGCGTACGAACGGATAGACGCACACGTATGCGTGCGGCTCCTCCTCAGCGAGGAAGGCAGGGACATGGCTCTTGTTGAATTCGGCCGGCCGATGCAGCGCAAGCTGTGACCAGACCGGCTCGCTCGCTCGGCCGAGCCGAGTGTGACGGAAGCGAGAGAAGGCGTCCTGCAGGTCGTCGCTGCTCGGTGCATGCCACCAGACCATGTAGTCGGCGTCCGCGCGCAGCCCGGCGACGTCGTACACGCCGCGAATGACGACATCCTTGGCTTCGAGCTCGTCAAACAACTGCTCGACCTCGGGAGCGATGGCCTCGCGATCGTCAGGGAGACGGTCGGTGTCCGTGCGAGCGCGGAACACCGACCACATGGTGTACCTGATGACGTTGTTGAGATCACGCGCCTTTGGCCGGGGGCGAGCCTCCAGGTCCGCGGCACTCCCGGCTACACCGGTGTCCTGCTCGTCGCTCACCGTTTCAGCCTAATGTGCCCCAGCACGAGGCACGCCCAAGAGCTGGTTCAGGACGCGATCGCGGGAAGGTTGGCGAGATCGGCGAGGATCGACTCGGCTGCCAGCCGAGCCGTGGCGATGCAGGCGGCAACGCCGACGCCGTCATAGGCCGCGCCGCAGACTGCGAGCGCAGGCGCAGCGGCTACAGCCTCCCTGATCCTCCGGACCCGGTCGCGATGCCCGACGGCGTACTGCGGCAGTGCTCCTCCCCACCGGGTGACGATCGCGTCGATCGGTGCGCCGCGGACGCCGGCAAGATCGGCGAGTTCCGTGGCGGCCAGTGACGCAAGGTCGGCGTCGTCGCGCTGCAGATCATGCTGCTCGCCGTAACGCCCGATCGACACCCTGACGATGACCGTCCCCGGCTCGGCTGCCGCGACCCACGGCCACTTCGCCGAGCTGATCGTGACGCCCTTGGCGACGCGGTTCTCGATCGGCGGCACGAGGAAGCCGCTGCCGTGCCGTACGCCGTCGAAAGCGCCGCGCGGGTAGGCCAGGGTGACCAGGGCAACGCTCGCGTAGTCCAGCGCGGCGAGTTCAGCGGCTGCGGTGGGCAGCTCACCCTCGAGCAGGCGGGCCGCCGGACGAGCAGGGACCGCCACAATAACGGCGTCCGCCGCTATCTCCTCGGGCTCGCGGGTTGGACCAGTTGTCATGCTCCAGCCAGCCGAAGTACGCCGGAGCTCCCGGACGGTGACTCCGGTGCGGACCTGCGCGCCGGCTGCGGCAGCCACTGCGGGCGGGAGCCGGGCGATCCCGCCAGGAAGCCCCGCGAAGGCCGGTCCGGTGTCACGAGCCGCCGCCGCACGCACCTCCCGGGCGGCATCCATCAAAGAGCGATGCCGGCCGGCCGCTGCGGCAAGGTCGGGCATGGTGGCGGCGAAGGAGAGCGTGTCGGCACGGCCGGCATAGACACCGCCGAGCAGCGGCTCGACCAGCCTGTCGACGACCTCGCGCCCCAGTCGAGCGGTCACGTAGGTGCCAACCGCGACGTCCTCGTCGAAACGGGTCCTTGGCAGGACACGGTCGAGCGGCAATCGCGCAGTCGCGGCCCGCGACAGCAGCCCGCTGCCGCCGATCGCCGGCACTCCTGTGGGAACCCCCATGATTTGATCAACGGGAATGGGATGGAGCTCCCCCCGCGACCAGACTGCCGCCGACGTCGTGTCCGGGTGCACAACCTCGTCCCCGAGCCCGACCGCCTCGATGAGATCGAGCGCCTCCGGCCGCCGTGCGAGCAGCGCCTCAGCCCCCACGTCGATCCCGACGCCGCCGACCTCACCGAGCCGCAGCTTCCCGCCGATGGCCGGCGCACTCTCCAGGATCGTCACGCGCGGGGGGCCGCCGCCTCCTTCGGAATGGCGCAGGTAGTAGGCGGCCGCTAGCCCGGCGATGCCGCCACCGATCACGGCGACATGGCGACCCCCATCCCCTGTTCGCACACCGACACGATGCCAGATCGTGATGCAACTGCGACAACCCAGGTCTCGGACCGACTCATCTCGACCGCGTCGACCTACACCAGGGAGTCGCTATGAACAAGATCGACAAGACGGGCGAGCACATCAGGGTCGGTGTCCGGAAGAACGCCGTGACCAAGATTGAAGATGTGTCCCTCTGCGCTGCGCCCGGCGGCGAGCACCCCTCGCGCCCGAGACTCGACCACTTCCCAGGGCGCCAGGGCGATCGCCGGATCAAGGTTGCCCTGGATGGCGCGCCCTGGTCCGACCCGGCGGGCGGCCACGTCGAGTGGAAGCCGCCAGTCGACGCCGACGACGTCCGCGCCGGCAGAACCCAGCAAACGGAGGAGTTCGCCGGTTCCTACGCCGAAGTGGATCTTCGGGACGTCGTAGACCGCGGCGAGAACGGCAGCCGAGTGCGGGAGGACGTACTTCTCATAGTCGTCCGCCGCCAGGACGCCAGCCCATGAGTCGAAGAGCTGGACAGCGCTTGCGCCGGCCTGCACCTGGATTCTCAGGAATTCGCCGGTGATGGCGGCCAGCCGTTCGAGCAGCGCATGCCAGAGACGCGGACGGCCGTACATCAAGGCCTTGGTTCTCTCGTGATGCTTGGACGGACCCCCCTCGACCAGGTAGGTGGCCATGGTGAACGGGGCTCCGGCGAAGCCGATCAGCGGTGTGCCATCGAGTTCCGCGGTCAGCGCGCGCACTGACTCGACGATGTAGGGCACGTCATCGGGCTCCAACGGCCGCAGCTGGGCCACGTCCTCGGACTCTCTGATCGGTGAGCCGATGACGGGACCGACACCCTGGACGATCTCCACGCCGACCCCAATCGCGGCAAGGGGCACCACGATGTCGCTGTACAAGATCGCGGCGTCGACCCCATAGCGCCGCACCGGCTGCATGGTGATCTCGGTGACCAGCTCCGGGCGTCGGCATGACTCCAGCATCGGGACGCCCTCGCGGAGCTTCCTGTACTCGGGGAGCGAGCGCCCGGCCTGTCGCATGAACCACACCGGCGTGTACGGCACGGCCTCGCGCCGGCAGGCCCGCACAAAGACGGACTGCCGAGTGTCACTGGTCACGGCGGCATCTTCCCAGACAGCTGGCGCGGATCCAGGAGCTGAGGGAGGGCTAACGACGGGGTGGCAACACCGCGACGTCAGGTGACGCCGGTGGGAGGCCGGCGACCGTGCACAGCAAATCACCCCATGCCGAGAGGTGGGCACCGAGGTGCTCGTCGGCCGGCGTCCACGAGGCCCGGATCTCCACCTCGGCCGCGGGCGGGCGGTCGGCGAGGCCGCCGAAGCCTTCCGAGGCAACCCGCGTCACGGTCCCGCTGGCGGCAATGTAGGACGCACCGTGAGCGGTCAGCGCCTCCGTCAACCATGCCCAGCCGACCTCGGCGAACAAAGGATCGCCGGCGATGTCCGGCTCGAGTGGTGCTCGGGCGAGCGTGACCAGCCGAAACGTCCCGGCCCACTCGTCCTGTCCAGCGGGATCGTGCAAGACGACGAACCGGCCGGTCGCCAGCTCCTCGCCGTCGACCTCCACCTCCGCAGTGATCGCAACCGAGTAGGGCGCCAGCCGGGAGGGTGCGGGTGCCCGCTCGATGGTGATCTCAGGCCGCAGCTCGGCGTTTTCCAGACTCGCCAGCGCGAGCTGGAACGGCCCGGGCGGCATCTCGAGCTCGCCAGCGGTCATGGTCGGAGAGCGTACGTCCCGTCCTCGCCTGATCTCGGGAGGTGGGGCTCCGGCGTGTCCAATCCGATCAGCACGTCTTGCACCCGGCGCGTTCGCTGCCGACGGTTGTGGGCTTGCAGGGTTCAGAGCGCGCGAATTGCTGTTGTTTACGACGGTAATTCGCGCGCAGGCGGGGCTAAAGGTCCCAATAATCCCAGTACGATCCGGCGAGCCACCGGATATGCGCGATTTCCTGTCGTCAGGACGACGGTGATTCGCGCATCCTGGTGAGAGAGCCGGAACTGATCGGCATGATTCGGACATTTGATTGCCGGCATGCGCGAATTGCGGTTGCTAACAGCAGCAATTCGCGCGCGGCGTTGCAGAGCTTGCCTCCTCGACAGACCACGAAAACCTTTCGGCTGCTTACACCGGGTCCAGAATCACGCCTACTTGTCCACAGTTGGTCAGCTTGGGCCGCAACGCCGTCGGCGCCTATCCCACCATTGGCCGATGCGCAAACCCATCGATGCGGTTGCCCAGCGTGAGTTCGACACACTGCTGAAGCGCCAACGGGGAGTCGTGCGACGAGCCGATGCAGTTCGACTGTTGGGAGAATCGACCGTTCGCTGGCGCACGGTGACCGGCCGATGGCAGGTGGCTCACCCGGGAGTCGTCGCAACGCAGAGCGGACCGCTCAGTCCTGATCAACTGCGTTGGGCCGCGTTGCTCGCGGCGGGATCGGGTGCAGTCCTTGCCGGGCTGACCGCAGCAAACTGTGATGGTCTCGCGGGCGTGACGACGGAGAAGACGTGGATTCTCGTTCCTCATGGACGTCAGGTCACAATGCGTGGCGGGCCGGTTGTGCGTTCGTCCACGCAGCTCGGCCCTGACGACGTTCATCCAGTGCGACTGCCACCGCGGACGCGGATCGCTCGGTCGATCGTTGATGCGTGCCGCTGGGCTCCTACCGATAACCACGCACGGCTCATCTTGGCCTCCGCCCTTCAACAGAGGTTGGTTCGTGGAGCGGCCATTCGCGCGACGCTTGGCCGCCTCCGAGCCGTGAAACGCAGCAAGCTGATCCACACAACATTGGCCGATGTGGAGGGCGGCTCACACTCGCTGCCGGAGCTCGACTTCACCGCGCTGCTGCGCACCTTTGGGTTGCCCGAGCCAGACCGGCAAGCGGTTCGCCGCGATTCGCGCAACCTCGCCCGCTGGCTCGACGCATATTTCGAGAAGTGGCGAGTGGTGGTCGAGATCGACGGTCTGTGGCACATGGATGCCGGTACGTGGTGGGCGGACATAGGAACGGCAGAACGAGCTCGTCATATCTGGCGACCGAGTGCTGCGGTTCCCCTCGTTCGCGATCAAAGAGTGCCAGGCCGAAGTGGCTCGGCAGATAGCCGCCGCGCTCAATCAGGGCGGCTGGATCCCGGATGGCGAGTGGCCTTTCCCACTGTGGACGCCAACCTGAGAAGAGGACACGTTGTCGACAAACGCGCCGGCCCGCCTCGCCGTGCGGACCTGAGCGCCCGGCGCGCTCCGCGGTTCGGGGCCTGTCGCTCTGCAGTCAGAACTGGTACTCGACGAGCTTGCTGACATGCGCGTCAAGGGCAAATCCGTGGAGCAGTCGTTACAAAATCGCGCTCAAGGTCCCCGTGCGAGGCGCCGATCTAACCAGAAGGGGCTTTCTGCGGCGACCTGGCGTCCAATCAGCGCACAGCGAGCAGGGCCGATAGGAGGCAGGCTGGGGAGGACCGGTGACGGCACTCGTCGATCCGCAGACAATCGCGCCGGCGTTTGCGACGACCCGCTTCACGGCGATGGTTGTCGTCCCTGACTCCTATGCCCGCATGCAGGTGGCGCGCCGGCTGCGACTCCTCGGCGCACGTGAGGTGGTCGAGGCGGCCAGCTTGCTCCAGGCGAGGGCCTGGGCCCGCACCTCAGGCCCCCGTGACCTTTGCATCGTCGACATCGCGCTGCCCGATGGCAACGGCCTGGCCCTACTCACCGAGCTGCGTCGCAACGGATGGCACGGTGGCATCGGCATCTCGCCGGTCGGCGATCTGCGGCTGGTGGTGGCGGCCATGAACGCGGGCGTCAAGGGCTTCATCCTCGCTCCACGGCGACCGCCTCAGCAGGGAGCTTCGGGGCAGCCGGCACCGCACGGGACCAACGGCAGCGGGATCGGCGGCCTGTCTCGGCGGGAGGTCGAGGTCATCAGATATGTCGCCGACGGTCGGTCCAACCGGGACATCGGCGAGGCGATGGGCCTCTCAGCGCTGACGGTCAAGAGTCACCTTGCGCGCATCGCCCGCAAGCTGGGCACCGGTGACCGCGCCGGCATGGTCGCGATCTCCCTCCGTACCGGCGTCATCACCTGACCCTCCCGGGCGCGCGCTGCACTGCATGAGACTCGACGTTAGCCAGCCGGTCCTTTAGGACTGCGCCAGTGACGTCGTACGGTGAGATCCGTGACCAGCCCGGCAGAGCAGATCGACGAGCTGGCCCCGACACCGCTGCTCGAGCCGCGCGACGGCCTGCCCGACGTGATAGCAGACGAGGACGCTCTGGCGAGCATCGTTCGAGCGGTCGCGGCCGGAACGGGACCAGTCGCCATCGATGCAGAGCGCGCGTCCGGATATCGCTACGGCCAGCGGGCCTACCTCGTCCAGCTGCGACGCGTCGGCGCCGGCACCGACATCATCGATCCGATCGCCTGCCCCGACCTTTCCGACCTCGGCACCGTCCTCGCCGATGTCGAATGGGTTCTGCACGCCGCGATGCAGGACCTCCCCTGCCTGGCAGGAGTCGGCATGCGCCCGGACAAGTTGTTCGACACCGAACTCGCCGGCCGGCTCCTCGGCTACGAGCGGGTCGGCCTCGGCACGATGGTCGAGACCGTGCTCGGCTTCACCCTCGAGAAGGGCCACTCGGGAGTCGACTGGTCGACTCGGCCACTTCCTGAGCCCTGGCTGCGCTATGCCGCCCTCGACGTCGAGCTTCTGCTCGACTTGCGTGACGCGCTCGAGAGCCAGTTGCGGTCCTCGGGCAAGGAGGAGTGGGCGCGGCAGGAGTTCGCGGCGATCGTGGACGCGCCACTGCCCTCGCCCCGGCCCGACCCATGGCGGCGGACATCCGGGATCCACAAGACCCGTAAGCCACGCCAGCTCGCCGTCGTACGAGCTCTGTGGGAGGTCCGCGACAGCCTCGCCCAGCAGCGCGACACATCGCCGGGCCGCGTGCTAGCCGACGCGGCCATCATCGAGGCGGCTCTGGCCATGCCTCGCTCACGTGCGGCGCTGGCCGCGCTTCCGACGTATGGCAACCGGAGCGCTCGCCGCGACCTCGACACGTGGTACGCGGCGATCGCGTCAGCTATCACCTTGCGGGATAGCGGCTTGCCGCAGCCGACGCCGGCCGCTGAGGGGCCGCCGCCGGCCCGATCCTGGACGGAACGCAACCCGCTCGCGGCTGACCGACTCACCTCGTTGCGGTCCAGCGTGGCCGCGATCGCAGACGAGCACACCCTTCCGTCCGAAAATCTGCTTGCCCCCGATGCGGTCCGCCGCCTCGCCTGGGAGCCGCCGGATGACCTATCCCCGACCGGCCTCGCGACCGCGCTAGCTGAGCTCGGCGCCAGGCCCTGGCAAGTGGACCTCACCGCCAAGGTGATGTCCAGAGCGTTGGTACGTCTGCGGACACGCCAGTCCGGCTAGCGTCGCTCCAACCACTACCGCTGTGGCACGCCCAGGGCGTTGGGCATGACTGTGTTTCCTCTCTTGTTACTCGTGAGTAGCATCAGGGTAGTTTCAGCGACGAGTGGAGGAGAGCCGGGTGTCTCGGACCGTGAGAGACGTCGTCTTCGTCGACGGCGTGAGAACGCCCTTCGGCAAGGCGGGGCCGACGGGTATGTACGCGGAGACCCGCGCCGACGATCTCGTGATCAAGTGCATAAGGGAGCTCATGCGGCGCAACCCGAGCCTGCCGCCTGATCGCATCGATGACGTGGCCATCGCGGCGACGACGCAAATCGGCGACCAGGGGCTCACCATCGGGCGAACCGCCACTCTCCTGGCCGGACTGCCGGCGTCCACTCCTGGCTATGCGATCGATCGCATGTGCGCCGGCGCTATGACGGCCGTCACGACCACCGCGGCGGGCATCGCTTTTGGCGCGTACGACGTCGTCGTGGCAGGTGGGGTCGAGCACATGGGTCACCACCCCATGGGCGAGGGTGTCGATCCGAATCCGAGGATCATCGCCGAAAAGCTGGTCGATCCGTCGGCGCTTGTGATGGGACAGACAGCAGAGAATCTCCACGACCGCTTCCCCCAGTTGACCAAGGAGCGAGCAGACGCTTTCGCGGTGGCCAGCCAGGAGCGGCTGGCAAAGGCGTACGCCGACGGAAAGATCCAGGAGGACCTCGTTCCCGTCGCCATGCGGAGCGCCGAGCAGGGCTGGGGCCTGGGAACCGTCGACGAGCAGCCGCGGCCGGGGACGACGCTCGAGGCGCTCGCAGGTCTCAAGACGCCGTTCCGTGCGCACGGCAAGGTCACGCCAGGTAACGCGGCCGGCCTCAACGACGGTGCTACGGCCTGCCTCCTGGCCTCGGAGGAAGTCGCCCGCGAGCTCGGCCTGCCCGTGCGGATGCGGCTGGTCGCCTTCGCCTTTGCCGGCGTCGAGCCGGAGGTGATGGGGATGGGCCCGGTGCCGGCAACGGAGAAAGCCCTCGCCAAGGCCGTCCTCAGCATCGACGACATTGGCCTGTTCGAAATCAACGAGGCTTTCGCGGTCCAGGTCCTCGCCTTCCTCGATCATTTCGGCATCGCCGACGACGATCCTCGGGTCAACCCGTGGGGCGGGGCGATCGCGGTCGGCCACCCACTCGCTTCCTCGGGGGTGCGGCTCATGACGCAGCTCGCGCGGCACTTCGAGGAGCATCCGGAGGTCCGGTACGGCATGACGACGATGTGCATCGGCATCGGAATGGGCGGCACGGTCATCTGGGAGAACCCGCACTGGGCAGGAGATCGTGACGCGAAGGAGCGCGCGGAATGACGACGGACTCGACAGGCGGCGCCGCGCCGGCCGAGATGGAATATTCAGGCGAGGTTGTCACCAAGGCCCTTGTCCGTTACCTCGACCTACCGCTCGGTGCCGGCCGCTTTGCGCTCATCACGCTGGACAACGGACACGACTACAGGAAGCCCAACACGTTCGGGCCGGGCGGCCTGCGCTCGCTGGACACCGCCATCACTGAGGCGGCTGCCGCCGACGTCGTCGGCATTGGGATCACCGGGAAGCCCTTTATCTTCGCTGTCGGCGCTGATCTGAGCGGCGTACCACTCGTGCGAACCCGCGAGGACGCAAAGGCGATCGCCCATGGCGGACATCAGGTCTTCCGGCGTCTCGGGGAGGAGTCGGCGGACGGTTCGAGAGGGGCTGTCACACCTGACGGTTCGGTCATTCCGACCTTCGCGTTCATCAATGGCGCAGCCCTCGGCGGCGGACTCGAGGTTGCGCTGCACTGCACGTATCGGACGATCTCGACCGGGGTGACAGCACTCGGACAGCCCGAGTGTCTCCTCGGGCTCGTGCCCGGGTGGGGCGGTGCCTACCTCTTGCCCAACCTGATCGGCGCCGACGCAGCGGTGAAGGTCATCATCGAGAACGCCCTCAACCAGAACAAGATGCTGCGCGGGCCGCAGGCCTTCAAGCTCGGCATAGCCGACGCGATGTTCGAACCGGCCGACTTCCTCGAGCAGTCGCTGCGGTGGGCGGCGGAGGTGCTCACCGGCGCCGTGTCTGTCTCCCGCGCCGAGCCCGACCGCGGCGACGCATGGACGGCAGCCGTCGCGCGCGGACGCGCCTTCGTCGACGCCAAGGTGCACGGTGCGGCGCCCGCGCCGTATCGGGCTCTCGAGCTCATTGACGCGGCACGGGAGAGCGGGCGCGACCTTGCCTTCGCCGCAGAGGACGAGGCGCTGGCCGACCTCCTGGTCGGTCCGGAGCTCCGGTCGAGCCTGTACGCCTTCGACCTGGTGCAAAAGCGTGCGCGCCGGCCCGTCGGCGCTCCACCGAGCGAACTTGCCCAGCCGGTTGCCAAGGTGGGGATCGTCGGCGCCGGGTTGATGGCGTCGCAACTGGCCCTGCTGTTCGTCCGCCGGCTTGAGGTACCGGTCGTTCTGACCGACATCGACCAGGCCCGGATCGACTCAGGCCTGGGATACGTCCACAGCGAAATCGACCGTCTAGCCGGCAGCGGCCGGATCTCCCCCGGCAAGGCTGCCAAGCTGCACGGCCTGGTCAGCGCCTCATTGTCGAAGGAAGCCTTCTCCGACGCCGACTTCGTCGTCGAGGCGGTCTTCGAGGAGATGAAGGTCAAGCAGCAGGTCTTCGCAGAGGTCGAGGCGGTCGTGTCCCCGACCTGCGTCCTTGCCACCAACACGTCGTCGCTGTCGGTGACGGAGATGGCCGCCAAGCTCGGCCATCCGGAGCGCGTCGTCGGTTTCCACTTCTTCAACCCTGTCGCCGTCTTGCCACTGCTCGAGGTGGTGAGAGCGGAGCGAACCGACGAGGCGACCCTTGCTACGGCTCTTGCCGTCGGCACGTCGTTGAAGAAGTCGTGCGTCATCGTCAGAGACTCCCCCGCCTTCGTCGTCAATCGGTTGCTGACCAGGTTCCTTGGTGAAGTCACTGCCGCCGCTGACGGAGGCACCCCGATCGAGGTCGCCGACCGCGCACTCGAGCCACTCGGCCTGCCGATGTCGCCGTTCGTGCTGCTGCAACTCGTCGGACCGGCCGTCGCTCTTCACGTCGCGGAGACCATGCACGAGGCCTTTCCTGACCGATTCGCCGTGTCTGAGAACCTGCGACGACTTGTCGCCGCGGGAAAGCCAGGCGTCTACATCTGGCCCGAAGGCAGACCGGCGCTCGATCCTGAAGTGGCCGCACTCTTCGAGACAGGCTCCGCCGTGCTAAGCGGCGACGAGGTGCGAGACCGCGCCCTCTCTGCGCTCGCCGAGGAGATTCGCCTCATGCTGGACGAGGGTGTCGTCGCCGAGCCGCAGGACATCGACCTGTGCATGATCCTCGGCGCCGGCTGGCCGTTCCACCTCGGCGGGATCACGCCTTATCTCGATCGCAGTGGCATCTCGGAGCGGGTGACCGGCAATCGCTTCCTCCCGCCAGGCGTGGCCTCTCTCGCTGGCTAGCGGGCGGCGCGCTCCGAGTAGCCCGTCAGGCGCATGCTCTCTCGAACTCGTCCACTGCGCGATCGTCGTCTGGATCCTCAGCCTCTTCTGGTACGCCGCGAATGTGGCGTACGGGTGAGGGCAGCAGCCACAGCACTCCGGCGATCGCGCCGGCGGTGGCGAGCCACAGAGTCGGGCGCAGTCCGATAGTTGCGCCAAGCGCGCCTCCGGTCAGCGAGCCGAGTGGGCGCACACCGTAGTTCACGAGCATGTACGCGCCTGAGACGCGAGCCCGCAGCGTGTCCGGTATCAGACCCGCGAAGATCGAACCGACGCTGATGTCGAGAAGCATCACACCAAGCCCCGACGCGAACTCCGCAGCAAGCAGCACGCCAAGCACAAGCGGCGGCGGGCCACCGGCGAGCGGCACAAGCAGCAGCGGGACGGTGAAAAGCGCGCATCCGACGATGTACGCCGGTCCGAGCCCGATCCGGCGGCCGAGCCTGCCCGCGACGATCGACCCGACGACGCCGCCCGTCGAAGCGGCTCCGAGCACGAGACCGAGAGTCCCGGGCGACACGTGCAACTCCCGGGTGGCATAAAGAACGAGCAGCGCCCAGAACACGAAGTTGAAGTAGTTCACCGTTGCCGTCGCGAGCAGCGAGGCACGCATGATCGGGGATCTGACGATGAACCGCGCGCCAGCGGCGACCTCCCCCCGTCGCCGACGAGATGTGGGCGGTTCCTTCGGGCTTATCCGGCCGAGGAAGAGTGCAGAGCCGACGAACGATAGGCCGTCCGCGATCAATGCGACCGGCGCCGACAGGATCTGGACGAGCCAGCCACCGATACTCGGGCCGAGGACGAAGGACATCGCCCTGCTGCCGCTGACCAGCGACGTCCCTTCCACGTAGTGCTCGCGCGGCAGGACGGAAATGAAGAGCGTGCTGTAGGAGACCGTGAACAGCACGCTCAGAGTCCCGACGAGGAACGCAACGACATAGAGCAAGCCGAGTGACAGCCGGCCGACCGCGTACGCGGCCGGGATGCTCCCAATCAGGATCGCCCTGCCGAGATCCGCGGCGATCATGAGTTTGCGTCGCCGGCCGAAGCGGTCGGCCAGGGCGCCGGCGTGGAGCGCGAAGACCAGGTTTGGCGCGAGGCCCGCGGCGGCGAGGTATCCCATCTGTGCAGGAGTCGCGTCCAAGGCCAGGACCGCGACGAGAGGCAGGGCGATGAGGCTGATCTGATCACCCAGCTGGGAGATCGATAGTCCCGCCCACATACGCCGAAACTCGGGGTTGTCCCGAAGCAACTGAGGGAGAACGCCGGTGCGCGCCGCTTGCTGCGGAGTCTCCGCCACGCTCACCGCCGGCTGGGCGACCGTGCGTGGGCGGACGCGGAGGAGCTGTCCTTGCCGGCTCATGGTGCCTCCCCCTCAACCTTCGGCCCAGATGTGGGCACAGACGTCGATGCCGGCTCAGACCCACGCCTTGCCCTTGCCGAACGCGACCTCCGCCGCTCTGAAGCCGGCGGGGTGGACGTTTCGGCCGCCGTAGCGCTCCCGGACGACTCCGGTGTCGGTTTGGTCGGTTCGGAGGGCGTCGGGCCTTGGTACGGAAATGCGAGCCGCAACAGGGTGACCTGCCTCGCACCAGGCGGACGGGCTCCCCGATCCTCCAGGCGGGGCACGAAGGGCTCGAGAAGTGAGTCGATCTTCCGGTCTAGCTCTTTGAGCTCCTCGGCAGTGGCGTAGATGATGTTGTCGCCGAAATGGGCAGCGTCCTGCCACTCTGCGGGCTCATTGGGCTTTTGGTGGATCCACGTCGTCAGGAACTCGAAGTAGCGGCCCGCAATCAACGTCTCCAGCAGCTCGGTGGCTGCTGCCATCTCGGGCGTGGATGCGCTGCCAGGCCACTGGGTGAACAAGGCGGTCGCCCGCCACGGGCGCTCCCTGCCCCGGCCGCCCCCGGCCTCCTCGACCAAGCCGTACTTCGCCAGCTGGCGGAGGTGGAACGACGCCAAGGCATCGCTTACCCCGAGAAGCTCGGCTGCCTGGGTCGCCGTCAGCGGCCCTTCTCGGCGGAGCAGACCGACGAGAGTAAGCCGCAGCGGATGTGCGATCCCGCGCAAGGCCCGGGGGTCGGTCAGCTCAACAGAACGACGCGTTTTCGTAGCCATGTACCAAAGATAGCTTTGGAAGCTTTACTTTGGAAGCTTTTCTTTGGTTGATCTTTAAGCAGGCGGCAGATGATCCGACCGCGCCGGTCCGATGACGTGCCAGACTCGGTCCCCATGACCTACGTCGCCGCGGCAGAGCGGTATGAAAGGCTCCCCTATCGCCGGTGCGGAAGAAGCGGCGTCAAGCTGCCCGCCGTCTCCCTGGGCTTGTGGCACAACTTCGGCGATGACCGGCCGGCCGACAGCCAACGGGCCATCCTCCGACGTGCCTTCGACCTCGGCATCACCCACTTCGACCTGGCGAACAACTACGGGCCGCCGTACGGCAGCGCCGAGATCAACTTCGGGCGGCTGCTGCGCGAGGACTTCGCGTCCTATCGCGATGAGCTGATCATCTCGACCAAGGCCGGCTACGACATGTGGCCGGGCCCGTATGGCGAGTGGGGGTCGCGCAAATACCTGCTCGCGAGTCTCGACCAGTCGCTGAAGCGAATGGGCACCGACTACGTGGACATCTTCTACAGCCACCGCTTCGACCCGGAGACTCCACTCGAGGAGACGATGGGCGCACTCGACATGGCTGTTCGCTCCGGCCGCGCCCTCTATGCCGGTGTCTCGTCCTACTCGGCTCAGCACACTGAGAAGGCCGCCGCAATCTTGCACTCGATGGGGACTCCGCTCCTGATCCATCAGCCGTCGTACTCGATGCTCAACCGGTGGATCGAGGGTGGTCTGCTCGACGTCCTCGGCACCGAGGGCATCGGCTGCATAGCGTTTTCCCCGCTCGCCCAGGGCATGCTGACTGATCGCTACCTCGACGGCATCCCGGCGGGTTCGAGGGCGAGCCGGGGCACATCACTGTCCACCAGCCTCATCACCGAGGAGAGCCTGCGGCATGTGCGGGCCCTGACCGAGATCGCCCGAACGAGGGGCCAGACGTTGGCCCAGCTAGCGCTCGCATGGGCATTGCGTGACAGCCGGGTCACCTCGGTGTTGGTCGGTGCGAGCAGCGTCGAGCAGCTCGAGCAAAACGTGGCGGCCGTCGATCGACTCGGGCTGAGCCCGGATGAGCTGTCAGCGATCGACCGCGACGCGGTCGAGGCTGGAATCAACATTTGGGAGGAATCGAGCCGCGTATAGCTCAGTAGCCCCGCGCTCCCGCGATGATCAGGCACGCGTACGCCCGCCGTGGGTCGGCGCGAATCTCACGTGCAAGCGTGCGCACGCCTGATCCGCAGCGGTGGCTGGAGACTTCGCCTATCGGGCGGCAACCACCTCGGCAAGCAGCGGCAGGTTCTTGCTGATCACACCGCTGACCCGGAGATGCCGCGCATGATCCAGGTCACGGCGGGTGTCGACGGGCCAGGCCAGGACACGATCGACCCTACGGTGCAGTTCGCGGACGACCTCGGGGCTCAGCAGCGAGCGGCGTACGGACACACCGAACGCGGAGCCCGGTCTGATCCGCAGCCGGCGCCGCAACCTCCACAGCCCAAACCGGGTGCCTGCGGACAGGACCACCCTTATCTGCGGATCCGGAGCAAAAGCGTCGAGCATCCACCAGCGCTTGGCACACACGGTGACGGGGGATGCGGGTGCGAGATCCCGCAGCAGCTCGGCGACCTGCGGCGCGAGTTCTGCGCGTCTGCCCTTGAGATCAAGCATGATTCGCGAGTCACCGTCCAGCGCCGTCAGGACGGCCGCGAGATCCGGCAGGGTCATACCCTCCCTCCGCACCACTTGGCCCTTGTCCCACAGCAGATGGGGGCCCAACGTCTTCAGATGCCTGACCTCGAGGTCGCGCCGGTAGTAATGGACGTCGGCCTCGACGAGGTCGACTCCGGCGTCGAGGGCAAGACGTACGTCCGCCACCTGGTTCCCAAAGCGATGCGCGATCGCAAGCATCTGCGGATCAGCCACGATGCGCCATTGTGACCGGCGACGGTCCACGATGCACACCGATCATCCAGCTCGCGGGCCGCCGATCTGTAGTCACCAGTGCGCCCCGACGTGCCCGCGTGGCCTTGTCTGGCCTATGTCTCCGCGCGTCCGCGCTGGCCTGGGCCAACGATCCTGGCCTGGACGACTCAGCGGGTGATCGGGTGGCGCGTAGGCATCACGGAACGATCACGGTCGGGGGGTCGGACGGGCCGGGCAACCTCTGAGCGTGACACGATCCGAAGCAGCGGGCGTGGATTCCTCCGCCCGAGGCGTGGGTTACCCCCGCAGGAAGGATTTCTCATGGTGGTAACGCGAAAGTATCTTGCGCCGATCGGCATCCTGCTGGCTGGGGGGCTGACTCTATCGGCGTGTGGTGGCGACGACGACAACGGGGGCGCGGCGTCGGCGTCGCCGTCGGCTTCGGTGCCCCAGATCGACGCGGCGGCCTTCACCTCCGACTTCTCGCTGATGAAGCAGCTGACCGGACTGGCGTCTCAGGGCAAGGGCAAGATCGGTGTCCTGCTGCCCGATACGACGACTTCGACGCGGTATGTCCAGTACGACGCCCCGTACCTCAAGCAGGCCTTCGAGACGGCCGGGCTGAAGTCCGATCAGTTCACGATCCAGAACGCCCAGGGCAGCGCCTCGACCATGCAGACGCAGGCCGACGCGATGATCAGCAGTGGCGCTACCGTTCTCCTGGTCGACCCGCTTGACCCGGGTTCCGGTGCGGCCATCGAGTCCAAGGCGGAGTCGGCCGGTGCGAAGGTCATCGACTACGACCGGCTGGTGACCGGGGGCCCGGCCGACCGGTACTACGTCAGCTTCGACAACGTGAAGGTCGGCAACCTGATCGGGCAGGGCGAGGTGGACTGCATCTCCGCTTGGAACGTGTCGAAGCCGAACATCCTGGTCATGAACGGCGACCCGACCGACAACAACGCGAAACTGTTCGCCCAGGGCTACCACTCGGTGCTCGACCCGAAGTTCTCTGACAAGAGCTATGTCAAGGTCGGCGAGCCGGCTGGCACCTGGACGCCGTCGGTTGCGGCCACCACGTTCCAGCAGCAGTGGACCGCGCACAAGAACATCAACGCGGTGGTGACGCCGAACGACGACAACGCCAACGCGGTCATCGCAGTGCTGAAGTCCGGCAAGATCCCAGCGAAGACGTTCCCGACCACGGGCCAGGACGCCTCGCTGCCCGGTCTGCAGAACATCCTCACTGGGTATCAGTGCGGCACGGTCTATAAGCCGATCTACCTCGAGGCCCAGGCCGCAGCTGCCCTGGCCCTGTACCTGCGAGCAGGGGTCACCCCGCCCGCGACCTTGGTCAACGCGAAGACGGCCGACAGCAAGATCGGCAAGGACATCGCGTCGGTTTACACCACGCCGATCTGGGTGACCACTGAGAACATGAACGACACAGTCGTCAAGGACGGTGCCGTCACCAAGGACAAGCTGTGCGGCGGCGCTGTCGCGAGCGCTTGCACGGCAGCGGGGATCAGCTAGCCCCGGAACTTCGGCCGTGGCCAGGCCGCGTGACTGCGGTCCGGCCACGGCCACAGGACGCAGATCGTTTTGCGCCACCCTGGGAGCAGGAGGACACCACGGATCAGGTGAGCCCGAGCGCCGAGGGCAGGTCGGCGACTACCTCTGTGACGGAGGCGAATGAGCCGCTGCTCCGGTTGCGGGGCATCAGCAAGAGCTTCGGCCCGGTGCGGGCCCTCACCGATGTCGATCTCGACATTCCGGCGGGGGAGGTCACAGCACTCGCGGGTGACAACGGTGCGGGAAAGTCCGTCCTGATCAAGTGCATCGCTGGCATCCATGCGCCGACGTCGGGAGAGATTTCGTGGGACGGCGAGCCGGTCCGCATCCACACGCCGCACGACGCCGCCGCGCTCGGCATCGAGACCGTCTACCAGGACCTCGCGCTGTGCGACAACCTCGACATCGTCGAGAACATGTTCCTGGGCAGGGAGCGGACCCGTCGGGTCGCCCTCGACGAGGACTCTATGGAGCACTCCGCGCTGGAGACCCTCAAGAGCCTGGCGGTGACCACTGTGCGGTCGATCCGGCAGCCGGTCGCCTCGCTGTCCGGCGGGCAGCGGCAGTCGGTCGCGATCGCCAAGGCCGTGCTGTGGAACTCCAAACTGGTGATCATGGACGAGCCGACCGCCGCCCTAGGGGTGGCCCAGACCGGGATGGTGTTGGATCTCGTGCGGAGGCTGGCCGACCGCGGGGTGGCCGTCCTGATCGTCTCGCACAACATGAACGACGTGTTCCAGGTCGCGGACCGGATCGCGGTGCTCCACCTGGGAAAGATGGCCGCAGTACGTCCGACCGCGGAGCTGGACCGCCAGATCGTGGTGGACCTGATGACGACGGGCAAGTCCACGCGGATCGCCCAGCCGCGCCCGGATGGGGAGTAGACGATGGCGCAGCTCGATGAGGCCCCAACCGTAGAAGAGGAGGTCGAGGGGGTCGTCCCCACGACCACCACGGCCGATTACCTGCGTGTCTCGATCGCCAGGATCAGGGGTGGCGAGACCGGAGTGCTGCCGGTCATCGCCGGCTTGCTGCTCGTCTCGATCCTGTTCCAGGCACTGAACGGCAACTTCCTCACCGCGGGCAACCTGGTCAACCTGCTCGTGCAGGCAGCGGTATTCAGCATCCTGGCCATGGGGCAGGTGTTCGCCCTGCTGCTCGGCGAGATCGACCTGTCGATCGGTTTCGTCGCCGGGCTCAGCGCAGTGATCATGGGGGAACGGGTCCAGCCAAGCGTCGGCTGGCCCTGGTGGCTGGCGATCCTCGCTGCGCTGGCCGCGTGCGCGGCAATCGGAGCCCTGCAGGGCAGCCTGATCACGCGGCTCGGTCTGCCGTCGTTCGTGGTGACGCTGGGTGGGTTGCTGTTCTGGCAGGGCGTCATGCTGACGATCTTGGGGACCGGCGGCTCGATCCTGATTCAGGACCAGACCATCAATGACATCTCAAGCGGCAACCTGTCCCGGGCCGCAGGATGGATCGTGATGCTGGCGATCGTCGCCGTGTTCGCGGTCTACACCTGGCGCGGCGACGCGCGCCGGCGAGAGGCCGGGCTTACGGCACCCCCAGCGGTGCTCACCCTCGCCAAGATCCTCCTCTCGCTCGCGGGAGGCGCGGCGCTCGTCCTGCTCTGCAACACCGACAGAGGCATCCTCCGCCCGGTCTACGGCGTGCCTTGGGTGGTCGTGCTGGTCTTCCTGGTCCTCGCGGTCTGGACGTTTGTACTCGGCCGCACCCGGTTCGGCCGGTACATCTACGCGATCGGCGGCAACGCGGAGGCGGCCCGACGGGCCGGCATTAGCCTGGCCGGGATCCGGACCCTCGCCTTCGTCCTCGTGTCGTTCACCGCGGGCATCGGCGGGGTCGTCTATGCGTCCCGGCTGCGGTCGATCTCTACGGCCATCGACGGCGGCACCTTGGTGCTCTATGCCGTCGCCGCCGCGGTGATCGGCGGCACCAGCCTCTTCGGCGGTCGAGGCAAGGCCGTGCACGGCGTCCTCGGCGGCATCGTCATCGCGGCGATCGACAACGGCAGGGGCCTGCTGGGCTTCAGCGCCTCAAGCAAGTACATGGTCACCGCGCTCGTGCTGATCGTCGCCGTGACGATTGACGCCGTCGCCCGCCGCAACCGACCGGGCCGGTAACGCCCCGCCAGTTGGCGCCCACGCGGATCACACGGTCGATCGCGAATTGCGCGCAAGCCCCCCCGGGGAGCTTCGTCAGGGGAACCAGGCCTCGAACCGCTAACGCATGAAAGGGCACACCCTCACCCGATAGGTCCGGGTGAGGGTGCCTTCATGCCACGCGGGTTCGGGTCAGGGGCACCTTGAGTCGATCCCAGAGAGTCCCCGGCATGGCCGGTCAGCCGTGGCGGTAGATGACGGCGCCGTCGATCCGAGTGACCTCGCGGTAGTCGCCGTCCTCAATCAGAGCAGCCATCCGCGGAACCTTGGCGACCGCGAATGCGGAGTTGTCTGAGTCATCCACGATCAGCGCCGGCGGATGCGCCGCGACATCGGCGTCGAAGTCACTCCAGCCGCCAACGACCGCGTAGTCCGCGCCGACCCGCCAGTACGGGCGGCCGCCGCCAGCGTTGGTCAGGAAGCCAGCGGTGAGGAAGCGGGTGGCAGGCGGCCGGTCGGCCAGCCAGTACACCTCCGGATGCATGCCCCACACCAGCAGGCGATCCTCTGGTGCCGACAGAGCCTTGATCGCCGTGGCGAGTTTCTCGGAGTGGGCGTTACGGCCCTCGCCCCAAGCGAAGGCCAGGCCGGTGAACACCACGGCAGGCACGAGACCGCACACCAGAGCCGCCTGCCAGAGCCGAGGACCGTACACACGCAGGACGCCAACAGCAATGATCACCAATGGCGGCACGATCTGGAGGTAGTAGTGCCCGAAGAAGCGGAGCCCGATCGACACGGCACCGACCGCTGACACCAGCCACAGCCACCAGACCAGGTCGACCGAGCGGGTATAGACGGCAGCGAAGGACAGCAAAATCAGGGGAAGACTGCCCAGCGCGAGCAGACCGAGGTTGCCGAACCCACGAGAGAGCGCGTACGGGATGGCGCCAGTCGCGTCGAGGTACTCCCCCGACCCGGTCATAACCCAGAACCAGAACCTGTCCCAGCCGAAGACCATTGCGGCTGCGCCAAGCGGGACGACAAACCCGGCCAGCAGCCGCGCCAGCCGCGCAGGTCGTCCCAACCGTTCAGTCACGACCGACGGTGATCTGACTCCCCAGGCGAGCGCGAGGAGGGGAAGCAAAGTGGCGCCGGCTACCTGCTTTGTCAGCGCCGCCCCAGCGAGCGCGAGCCCGGCCCAGCCGAACAAGCCGCGCAGGGCGAGGTAGACCGCGCCGACCATGAACGGCAGCATGAACACCTCGAAGCTGGCCAGCTGCGCGTCGTCGGGCGCCAGACCTGGGCTGGCAAGAAGGTAGAGCGTGCCGGCGGCGAGCCCTGCGCGCCGGCTCCACAAGTGACGAGCGATCGCGGCGAGCAGCAGGGCTGTGGCCGCGTGGGCGAGAACCGCGAGCCCACGCATCAGCCAGATTGCGTTATCGCCGCCAACCGTCACCGCAAGGGCGTAGAGGTAGGGGAGGATCGGCGGCTTGCGGTCCACCACGTCGACGTACAGGCGCCCACCGCCGGCGAGCACCCGCCCCTGCGTACCGAGGTATGCCTCGTCCGGGTTCCACAGTGCGCGGGTGAAGCCGGGCAGATGGGTGAGCAGCGACAGGAGCAGGAATGCGGCGGCTTGGAGGATAGGACGCGCCGCCAGCGATCGCGCGCCCGCCAACGGTCCCCCGCGCCGACTATCGAGCCGTGGTCGGCGGCCGGTGCGCTGCCCGGGCAGCAGGTGCTGATCGACCGCCGTGTTCGCCACGGTCAGCGACCCTACCCGCACGACGGCCGATGACGCGCGCTAGTTAGAACGCCTCACCCCAGCGTGGCGCCGGTCTCCGCGTCGAAGAAGTAGAGCCGATCGGGGTTGACAGTGAGCGAGAACGGTTCCCCGACCACCACCCGCGTGTCCGTCGGCAGCCGCACCGTGAACCGGGCACGGTCTTCAGGGAGCAGCAGGGCGTCATCGGTCGACTGCGCATCGATCGCCGCCCGGGTCGCCTCGGTATCGACCCGAGGGGCATCGATGTCGAAGATCACGTACCGCTCATCGCCCAACTCCTCGACCACTTCAGGAACCGCGTGCAATACCCAGCTCCCGCCGCCGCTCGCGATCGCAAACGCCGTCGGCCTGATCCCGAGAATCACATCTAGGTCCTGTCCGGCGACCGCCGAGCCGGCCGATAGCGGGATCTTGACATCGGCGAAGGTAACAGCCTGGTCAGCGATCTTGGCATGGACGAAGTTCATCGATGGCGAGCCGATGAACGCGGCGACGAAGAGGTTGACCGGACGCCGGAACAGCACCTGGGGCGTGTCGTATTGCTGCAGCATGCCATCCCGCAGCACGGCGACCCGCTGGCCGAGCGTCATCGCCTCCACCTGGTCGTGGGTGACGTAGACGGTCGTCACGCCGAGCCGCTGATGCAACAGCGACAGCTGCGCTCGCATGCTCACCCGCAGCTTCGCGTCGAGGTTGGAGAGCGGCTCGTCCATCAGGAAGACGCGCGGCTCACGAACGATCGCCCGGCCCATCGCAACGCGCTGACGCTGTCCGCCGGAGAGTGCCCCTGGGCGCCGGCTGAGCAGGTGCTCCAGGCCGAGGATTTCCGCAACCTCCGCCACTCGGCGCTGGCGCTCGGCCTTCGGCGTGCGCCGCATGCGCAGGCCGAACCCCATGTTCCTGCGTACGGTCATCCGCGGATAGAGCGCGTAGCTCTGGAAGACCATCGCGATGTCGCGATGCTGGGGCATCTCGGTCGTCACGTCCTTGTCGCCCAGATAGACACGGCCCGCCGAGACCTCCTCCAGACCAGCCATGATCCTCAGCACGGTCGACTTGCCGCAGCCCGACGGTCCAACGAGGACCGTGAACTCGCCTGGCTCGACGGCCAGGGTCATGTCCTTGACCGCCTCGACGCCGCCCTTGAAGCGCTTGGTGACGTTCTCCAGCCGGATCCCGCTGGGCTCCCGGCTCTCGCCCAGCTCGGCTGTCTCCGCTACCCGTGTGTCAATCGGGCTCGCGTCCAGCTCGGTCGCAGCCGCTGTGGCGGCTGGGGCTGGCGCCTGCTCACGCTCGTCGCTTGCCATGCCGTCCCTTTCAGCCCTTGAGCGCGCCGGCCATCAGGCCGCGCATGAAGAACCGGCCCATGAGTATGTACACGAGCAGCGTCGGGATGCTCGCCAGCAGCGCGGCCGCCATCGCTTCGTGGTACGGCACGACTTGGCCGCCGGCGACGTTGTTGAGCGCGACGGTTACCGGTGCGCTGCTCGGGTTTGTGATCACCAGACCGAAGAGGAAGTCGTTCCATGCGGACGTGAACTGCCAAATCACCGAGACCGCGAAGGCGGGGACCGCGATCGGCAGGGCCACGAACGCGAACGTACGTAGCATGCCCGCGCCGTCGACCTGCGATGCCTCGATCAGCTCATCGGAGATACCGGCGAAATAGCTGCGGAAGATCAACGTTGTGATCGGCAGCCCGTAGATGATGTGAACGAGGATCAGGCCGTTCAGCCCGCCGATCAGGTGCCACTCGGTGAGCAGCTGCCGCATGGGGATGAGGATCGCTTGGTACGGAATGAACATGCCGAACAGGATCAGCGGGAAGACGATGTCGTCGCCCGGAAACCGCCACTTCGACAGAACGAAGCCGTTGGCCGCGCCGAGCAGCGAGGAGATCAGCGCGGCGGGTATAGCCATGTACAGGCTGTTGCGCAGCCCATGCGAGAGCTTGGGCCACACGGTGCGGAAGGTATCCAGCGACAACGAGTCCGGGAGCTGCCACATCTTTGACGGGCTGACCTGCGACGGGTCCTTGAAGGCCGTGACCAGGAGGACGTAGACCGGAATCAGGAAGACGCAGACAAGGGCGAAGAGGACGATATACCGCCCAGTCGTCATATAGGGGGACCACTGGGACCGGATGCGCAGCGACCCGGTCGTCGGCTCTGTTGTCACCAGCTGCGTGGTCGGCGGCTGTGTCGTCGTCATTTCCGGCGCTCCAACCGCATCGTGTACCAGATGTACGGGACGATCACGACGGCGATGCCGAGGACGAGCAGCGTCGCGATCGCCGCGCCGCGCGAGAAGAAGAAGCCGTCGAACGTGGTGAACCACATGTAGAGCGCCGGCGTCTCGATCTTCCGGCTCTTCGGGTCCATGGCGTAGATGAGGTCGAAGGTCTTCAGCGAGATGTGGGCCAGGATGACGATGGCCGCCATCACCACAGGCCAGAGCATCGGCCTGACGACGTACCAGAACACCCTGACTTCGTTTGCACCGTCGACCCGCGCCGCTTCCCTCAGATCATCGGAGACGCCGCGCATGCCGGCCAGAAACAGCGCCATGATGTAGCCCACAAGCGCCCAGCCTGCGGCCAGCGCTACCGCGCCCATCGCCCAGACGCTGTCGGTCTTAAACCAGTCGTTGGCGAGAAACCCGAGTCCCACTGACTTGAACAGCTTGTTGAGGCCGGTCTCCTGTGAACCGGTCGCATTGCTCATCAGCCACCGCCAGACGACGGCCGTCGCGATGAACGAGATCGCCATCGGGAACAGGAAGATGCCGCGGAAGAGCCCTTCGGCCCTGACTCCTTTTTCGAGCAGCAATGCAAGGAAGAACCCGAAGATCAACGCGCCGAAGACGAAGATCAGCGTGAAGACAGTGAGGTTCTTGACGTCCTGGGTGAACCGGGTGTCGTGGAACAGCCGCGTGTAGTAGTCGAACCCGACGTAGTCATACCTTGCCGTCAGGCCCCGCCAATTGCTCAGCGAGACCTGGATATTCCGGGCAAGGAAGCCGTACACGAAGATGGCGAGGATGATCAGTGTCGGCGAGATCAGCAGCAGCCCGGGACCCCAGCGGCGAAGCCGATACATAACGCCTCCTCCCCGGATGGACGTGACCGGCCCACAGGAGGCTGTCCCTGCGGACCGGTCACATCGAACCAGCTTGTGGCCGAGTGCGCACTAGGGCGCACCCGGCCGATTTTTACTTATCCTGCTCGTAGGCCGACTTGACCGCGGAGGCGAACTTCGCCGAGTCCCCGGAGCTCACGAAGTCGCCGAGGGCCGTCTCGATGTCCGCCTTCCAGGCGTTGTTGGCAACGACGCCGTGGGTCAGCGAGCCGACGGTCTTGACGCTCCCGCCTTGGGTATCGGCCCAGTCCTTGAACGGGATCGCCGAGTAGCCGGTGTACTTCGACGGGTCGCCGTCAATCCTGGCC
>JBKPTD010000183.1:0-4923 GCA_046735375.1 Actinomycetota bacterium
GCGTCGTCAGCCGACTGATCGGCGCCAGGCGTACCCCCGAGGCGCGCCCGACAGTAGCGGTACACCGCCGGACGGAACCGCGCGACTAGCGTCTCCGCGGCATCCGGATCGCCGACGGCGGCCTGAGCGACGAGCTCGGCCCCGTCGACGGGCTCGTCCACTCGCCTACTCTTCGGCGGAGACGGCGCAGACGTTACATCGAACGCGGTACGGACCCTCACCGCACAAGACCCCAGCGATAGCCAAGAGCGACGGCGTGGGCCCGGTCTACCGCACCAAGCTTCTTGAACAGCCGGCGAGCATGCGTCTTCACCGTGTCCTCCGACAGGAACAATGACCGCCCAATCTCAGCGTTGCTCCGACCCTCGCACATACCGGCAAGGACCTCCAACTCGCGCTCGGTAAGGATTGGCCGCCCCCTCCGCGGCACCAGTCTCGTGGATGCGGCGACGATCGCGGAGGACTCCGACAATATCTGCGAAACGGTCGTACGTACCTCAGCCGTGCTGGCGTTCTTGTACAAGTATCCGCGAGCGCCGCTGGCCATGGCCGCCATCACTGCTTCCTCGTCGTCAGGCATGGTCAGGACGATCAGTTTGGCAGATGGATCGATGCGAAGCACCCGGCGGACCGTCTCGGCGCCGCCGATTCCCGGCGCCTTCGCGCCGACCATCGCAAGGTCGGGTCGCTGGTCCGCCCAGCGAGCGACCATCGACTCTGCCGTTGTCAACACGACAATCCGGTCCAGCCCTGGCAATGCGGCGAGCGCCCGCCGGAATGCCTCCCGAACCCGCTGGGAACCGTCACACACGAATACGGTTGTCACGAGCCCCTCCATGGCGTCGCGCCATTCGTCCCCCGCTCCGAGCCGTCACCGGGCTCTTGGGCTCTCAGCTGACATCGGCATGGACGCCGTTACCACTCAGGACCTCACCAGCCGACCGCTCCACAGTCACGCGCTCACGCCAATCTGTCTAGGACCGCATCGGCATGAGATGCGAGTGTCGCGCGTCTGACTCCTAGCTGGCTAGCTGCGCTAGTGTCGCTTGTCCGAGGTCCTTTGACGGATGCCCGAGGACCGCTGGATGCATGGCAAGGCCGCAGCGAGCCCTCGTAGTGGCGCTACGGGGGCGAGCGAGAACGTAGCCAGGCGTCAGCGGGACCAGGCAGACGCAAAGAGACTTTGGACACGCGACACTAGATCGCCTCATGGGCCATGTTGTACGACCGCAGCCGGTCGGTGCCGAACCACACGGCGAGACCGAGGACGATCGCACTCATGATCACGGACGTCGCGAAGGAGACGTCGGCGCTGATGAAGGGCGACGTGGACGCTGCATCGGCAAACTGCAGGAGGTAGTGCCGCACGCTCAGTATGCGGGTGCCGCGCAGCCAGGTGCCGAGGACGCCCTCCCAGAGCAGCAGATAGACAAGGCCGAAGACAACCGCCCGCTTGGTGACCGCGCTGAGCGCGACGAAGATCGCGGGGTAGAGCACTGATCCGGCTAGCGCGCCCACGAAGAAGCCCTGCGCGATGCTGCTGTAGGAACCCGTCATCAGGATTCCGGCGATGAGGATGGGTACCGCCCCGACCACGACAGTAGCGACCACTGCCACCAGCAGCTTGCTCAGCAGGATCTCGGCTCGCGAGATCGGTTTGGCCAACAGGTGAACGAGGTTGCCATCCTCCATCTCCGAGCCCAGAACGGCCGTGCCGAGGATCAACGCGGTGAGCGGGAGTACGGTCGACAGCCCCAGGCCGTTGAGAATGTCCACCGCCTCTGCCTGCGTTGAGTCCCTCGCTAGCACGCCGATACCAATGACGACAAGCGGGAGCGGGATCAGCAGCAATGCCCGCCGCCGGCCGAGCAAGCCGCGGAGCGTGATCGAGATGATCGTCCCGTTCATTGGGCCACCAGGTAGGAGAAGACGCTGTCCAGGGACTCGTCCGTATTGAGCACCTCACGAAGCCTGATCTCGTGTGTCTTCGCAAGCCGCGGCAGGACGTGGGTGAATTCGCCATAGTCCGCCGCCCTGACAGTCAGCGCTCCGTCGTCGAGTTCGACACCGGCAACCGATGGGTCGCCGATGAGGACGGCAGCGAGTCGGCGGTTGTCGCTCGACCGCAGCTGAAAGACGTGTGGCCGGTTCGTCATGAGGCGCCGGATATGCCGATAGTCCCCGGAGGCCGCAAGCCGCCCAGACACGATGACCTGCACGATCCCGGACAATCGCTCGACCTCGGCCAGGATGTGTGAGCTGAACAGAATCGTCCGCCCCTCCGCGGCGAGGCGGTGCAGCAGATCCATCATGTGCAGCCGCTGCCGCGGGTCCATGCCGTTGAACGGCTCGTCGAGGAGCAGCACCTCCGGGTCGTGGACGAACGCCGCCGCCACCCTGATGCGTTGCCGCATGCCCTTGGAATAGGTCTGGATGCGCCGGTCGGCCGGCTCCGCCATGTCGACCAGCTCGATAGCGCGGCGCGCGGCAGCCCGCGGATCCCGCAGCTTGTGCAGCTTTGCGCTGGCGTACACGAACTCGTCGCCGGTCAGGAAGTCATAGAGCGCGTCCCGCTCGGGCACCAGCCCGAGCCGGCGGTAGACGTCGATGTGCCGCCATGTCGGTGTGCCACCGAGCAGCACGTCGCCACGCGACGGCGAGAGGAAGCCCGCCATCAGGTGAAGCAGCGTGGACTTGCCGGCACCGTTGGGACCGAGCAGGCCGGTGAGGCCGGGTCCGATCGTCATCGTGATGTCGTTGACCGCGACCACGTTGCCGTACCACTTGCTCGCGTTTTGTAGCTCCACGAGCGTGCCGCCCGCACCCGCAGCCCGGACGCCAGGCACGGCAGCGTCCTGTCGCAGGCTGTCGGCACGATCGCTGGTCATCGGCCGATCCTCCGGTAGCGAGCAAGCAGCAGGCCAACGCAGAGGGTGAGCAGCGCCGCGGTGGTGAGGCCGTACAGCCATCCGCTGCCCCCCGTTTGGCTGAGCTCAGTCTGCCGTCCACGCAACCAAGCAAAGGTTCCGGCGAGCAGCCGGAACGGCGTGAGCAGGCCGGCGAGCTCGGAATTCTCGTTCTCAGAGAGACCTTCCACGATGCCCGACACCACCGAGCTGATCAGGAAGAGCGCGACGATCGCGCCGATCGTATAGACCCGTTTGGCGGCGAAGGCGGCGATCACCAGCGCGAGCGCGGCCAAGACGACGGCATGCAGCAGGGACGTCAAGACGCCGCCGAATGCCGCCGTGGTCTCGTCCCACACGGTCGTGTCGTTGTTGCCATCGAAGGCAGCCACCAGATAGGCGAGAACGATCGGCGCGATCATGAGCATGGCCAGAGCGGCCGACATCGCAGCGAGCTTCGCCCACACGTAATCGTCGCGTCGCAGCGGCCGCGAGAAATAGAGCGGCAGCACGGTGAAGCGGAGATCCCGCGAGAGCAGCTCGACCGACTGGGCAGCCAGAAAAATGATGATCGGCATCTGCAGCGTGATCGGGAAGTCGACATATTCGACCAGCCGCCGGTTGAGCTGGTTGCCGACCGCGGACCACACCAGCGCAGGGAGCAAGACGAGGGCGAGCATGCCAAATGGCACGAGCTTCGCCTTCGCACCTCGACCGATCCCCCAGGCGCCGCGCAAGCTCTGGGTGAACAGCGACTGCAGGGCATAGGCACGGCCGAGCCGCGGGCCGTCGTACCCCCGGTAGCCAATGTCGTGGATGACGCCGGCCGGCTGCACTCCCGCTGTGCCGGCTGGGGCGCGTGTCCCCGCTGGCTGTGCGACCTGCTCAGCCATCGGACACCTCCACACGCTGGACCCCCGCGATCTCCGCTCCACCGTTCTGGGGCGGGTCCGCGAAGAGCTCCTCCACCCGATGCCGGCGCTGCTCGAGCCGGTTGAGACGCAGGCCGAGATCGACCACGAGATCGCGGACCAGGTCGTACAAGTCCTCGCCAGAAAGGTGCAGCAGCAAAGCGCGGTCGTCGAAAGTGACGTCATGTCCGTGCTCCGCGAGGCTGGCGGCGAGGGCGTCAGCGCCCTCCTCGACCTCCACGGCCAGCACCTGACTGTGCTCGGTGAAGGAAGCGATGGAGGCGTGCCGCAACAGCCGCCCACTGTCGATCGCCACGAGTGAGTCGCAGATCTGCTCGATCTCGCTGAGCAGGTGCGAGGCGACGAGGACGGAGATCCCGAACTCAGTCCCGATCCTCCGGATAAGGACGAGCATCGCCTCCCGGCCAGCCGGATCCAGCCCATTGGTCGGCTCGTCGAGGAGGAGCAAGGCCGGGTCGTGGACGAGGGACTGGGCCAGCTTCACCCGTTGCTTCATGCCGGTCGAGTAGCCGCCGATCAGGCGGTAGCGCTCCTCGTGCAGGCCGACATGGCGCAGGACATCCGCGGCCCGCTCTCGTGCAGCCGCTGCCGGGATGCCAGACATCCGCCCCATATGGGTGACGAACTCGGCCGCAGAGACGTCAGGTGGCAGGCAGTCGTGCTCAGGCATGTAGCCGACCCGGGCCCTGACCCGCTCGCCGTCGGACTGACAGTCCATTCCGAGGAC
This sequence comes from Actinomycetota bacterium, assembly GCA_046735375.1. Lineage (GTDB taxonomy): Bacteria > Actinomycetota > Actinomycetes > JAKEEW01 > JAKEEW01 > DASYTV01. Next base: position 4,566 of record JBKPTD010000183.1, read on the forward strand.
CTGTGCCGAGCCGTCGGTCGGAGGCACCAGGCCGAGGAGGATCTTGATCAGTGTGCTCTTTCCCGCACCGTTCGCGCCGACGAGCCCTACAACGCCGGGCTCGATCGCGACGGTGAGCTGGTCGAGCGCCATCACGCCCTTTGGATAGCGCTTGGTCAGCTCCTCTGTCTCGATCAGTGGCGGTCCAGCCGAGAGCGGGCTTGGCCCTGCTGGCGATCGGCTCGGCGCGGCCGGTGTCCCGCCGGTCGCCCCGGCGTCAACTGGGCCTTGTGCCCCGCCTGAAGCGCCGGCATCCACGACGTCCCTCGCCCCGCCGGATCCACTGGCGTCAACCACGTCTCTCACCCCGCCGGATCCG
>JBKPTD010000184.1:0-30648 GCA_046735375.1 Actinomycetota bacterium
CGTTGCACTTGGCGCCGCCGGGCCGGACTTCGCGCCCCGACAGCATCGGGGAGCCCGACATTTCGGACTTGAACAGATGCACCAAGGAGCGAAGTGCGAAGGGTCACAGTGTGCTCTCAGCGTGAGCGCCGTTTCCCGGCCTGACCGGCTCGTCTCTTCGACGCTCAGGCCGGGCGCTGCTTAGACCGGCTGCAGCGGGCGATACGGCTCGTCTGGAAGCTCGACTCGGATCGGGTCGCCTGGACGTACCTCGCCGCTGACCAGCACGACGCTCATGATGCCCGCCTTGCGGACGAGCTCTCCCTCGTCGGTACGGCCAAGCACCGCATCGAGCAAGCGCGGCTGGACGCCGTTGAGCTGGACGCACGGGTTCCGCAGTCCGGTGACCTCGACGACGGCGGTTTCGCCCAACCGCAATCGGGTGCCCGTCGGCAGGCCGAGGAGGTCGAGTCCCCGGGTCGTCACGTTCTCACCCATCTGCCCGGCGGACACGGCGAGCCCCGCCGCGGTGAGCTCGTCGTGCAGTTCGCCATGAATGAGGTGCACCTGCCGGAGATTGGGCTGGGTCGGGTCGCGAGCCACCCGCGAGCGGTGCTTGACGGTTTTCCCGCAGTGCGCGTCGCCCTCGACGCCAAGTCCGGCGAGGAGCCGGATCTGGCGCTGAGTCGGCTTGCTCATCGTGTGTCCGCTGCTGTGGCTGACGGCCATCACCGTGCCCCGCTGCGCCATGCGCCACTCCGCCCTGATCGGCTCCCTATCGGCCTCTGCCAGCTTGCCACGGGCAGGGCCAATTGCCCGTTCGGGAGCCGCGGCGAGCGGCGTATTGGACCCCCGGCTGCGGCCGAGAAACACGTTTGATCGGTGCTCACGGGGAATCATGACCGGCGCTGAATCAGGTCACGGCAGACCGCCGCGGCCCTCCCGAAAGGTGGACAGCCATGGTTGTCCCGACAACCACGACGACAGCCCCGCCGGCGACATATATCGGCGCCCGCGTGGTCCTCACCCTCCTCGGTGCGGCCGGCCTCGTCATCGCGGCCTTCCTCGAATGGACAGACGGCATCAAGGGGCTGGACCTGAGCTGGACCGCGCTGTACAAGACCGAGTTCGTCACCACCGACACGATCTACAAGACGGTTGGTGGCCTGTCGATCCTGCTCGGTTTGCTCCTGATCGTCAGCCTGGCGGCCTTGTTCGGCAGCCTCACCAGGCTTGTCGCCGCCCTCGGCATCGTCATGTTCGTCCTGTTCGCGATCGAGATCTACCGCGACTCGGTGAGCCACGACGTCCAGGTCGGCGCCTGGGTCTCGCTCGGCGGATCCATCGTTGCTCTCATTGGCGGCTTCGTGCCGGCTCGAAGGACTGCGGCAGTCGCCACCGGCCCCATCGCGGAGACCGAGGAGCCGTAAGCAAGTCCGCACGCGGGAATCCCGTACATCTTCGGCTGATCGGGGAGTTGCCGTCGCCTGCAGATGGGCGACGGCAACTCCCCGATTGCGGAGATGTTGTTCCGCGTCAGGCCGAGGCGTGTACAGCGCACAAATGCTGCGCGGTCGGGTTCGCTCGCAGGATGTCAAGCCGCGCCCGGCTCTCGTCGTCCATCGGGGTGTAGACGATGATTCGTGTCTCCGGGGTGCCTTGGAGCGCGAGGCTGGTCGCGATCATCCGTACCCGTCCGACCAACGCATGCTGATAGATCTTGACTCGTACCGAGCCCGGTTGAGCAACGTCGTGCGCCGCCCACATCTGGGCGAATTCCGGGCTTGCGGCGGACAGCCGATGGACGAATGCCTCCCAGGTGGGTTCGCCGAGATGTCGGACGAACGCGGCACGCATCGTCGCCACCATGCGCGGAAGCTCGGTATCGCGGTTCACGAACTGGCTACAGCACGACGGCATCGTGAAGAGTTGCCAGAGCGCGTTCCGCTCAGGCGGCTGTGCTGCGGCGACCGCGGGGAAGACGGCGGCGTAGCTGTCGTTCCACTGCAGCACGTCATAGCGACCGTTGTAGACGGCCGAGGGCAACGGGTTGAGGTTGTCCAGAATCGTCTGGATTTCGGGCTCCAGAATTCCCTCGGCGTCGGGCTCGTCGACCATCGGGACGTCAGCGAGACGGTAGAAGTGCTCCCGCTCGGCGGGGTCGAGCCGCAGCGTCCGCGCCACGGCGTCGACCACCTGGATGCTGGCATTGATACGACGGCCCTGCTCAAGCCACGTGTACCAGGTCACGCCCACCCCGGCGAGCTGGGCCACCTCCTCGCGTCGCAGGCCGGGAGTCCGCCGTCGCAGCCCCGGCGCCAGGCCGACGTCCTCCGGCGTGAGGCGCTCTCGGCGGCTGCGCAGGAAAGCCGCCAGCTCGGTCCGCCGAGCTTGCGCGATCGCGCGTCCGCCATTTTTTGGCATCGAGGCCGCCGGGGAGGTGGCCTGCGGCTCGCCTCGATCGAGGTCGCTCACCGTCACACCCTCCATGCTGACGTACCGCGGCCAGGGCTGCCAGGTACTGCCAATACCAGGATCACTACGCTCTCGTTACCGGTACCGGTGTTGGGCGATCCTCGAAGCCATGACCGACACCTCTGTGCAGGGCAACACCGCCGAGCCGGCCATCTCATCCCCGGCCTTGCCCACCCAGACAGGGCTAGCGGCGACGGCGCAGGCGCCGACTGCTGCCCGGCCAGGATGGCTGCTCGCGATCGTGCTGACCGGCCAGTTCATGGCCATCCTCGACGTCACCATCGTCAATGTTGCGGCGCCGACCATCCGCTCGAGCCTGCACACGTCCGGTGCAGGCTTGCAGCTGGTGATCTCGGGATACACCATCGCGTACGCGATGTTGCTCATCACCGGCGCCCGACTGGGCGACCTGGCCGGCCATCGGAAGATCTTCCATGTGGGGCTGACCCTGTTCACCCTCGCATCGTTGGCCTGTGGGCTCGCCGTCTCAACCGGATGGCTGGTGACATTCCGGCTGGTGCAGGGCGCTGGTGCGGCCTTGATGGTGCCGCAGGTCTTGAGCCTCATCCAGCGGACCTTCCAGGGCGCTGCCCGGGCGCGGGCGTTGAGCGTGTACGGCGCCGTGATCGCTTCTGCCGCGGTCATCGGCCAGGTGGTCGGTGGTGCCTTGGTCACCGGCGATTTGTTCGGCACCGAGTGGCGCCCGGTGTTTCTCGTGAACGTCCCCATCGGCGCGGCGCTGCTGCTCCTCGGTCACCGGGTGTTGCCGGCCGACGCCGGCCACCGCTCCCGCGGGCTCGACCTGCCAGGCCTGGTCACCTTGTCCACGGCAGTCTGCTTGTTCGTCGTACCACTGGTCCTCGGCCACGAGCAGGGCTGGCCGCTCTGGGGGTGGGTCGCGCTCGCGGCGAGTGTTCTCGTCTTCTGGCTCTTCGTCCGGCTCGAGGGCGCGCTGACTCGCCGCGGCGGTTCGCCGCTGGTGCCTGCGCGGGTGCTGCGGGCTCCGGGCATGGTGCCAGCCGCTGTCGCGCTCTTCGCCGGTATGGCGACCTATGGCGGCTTCCTCTTCACGCTCGCCCTCCACTTGCAGTCCGGTCTTGGCTTCAGCCCGCTGCGCGCAGGCTTGACCTTCATCCCCGGTGCCGCCGGCTTCGCGTTCGCGAGCCTGTCGTGGCGCCGGGTGCCTGCCGTTTGGCATCCGGCTCTTGCCCCGGCCGGCTATGCGGTCGCGGCTGTTTCCTATGTCGCCTTGGGCGTCGCGCTGCGCAACGGCGCGGAGGGCGGGGTGGCACTGGGTGCAGCGCTGGCCGGGATCGGCATCGGCCTTGGCGCCGCCTTCAGCCCGCTGCTGACGGTCGCCCTCACCTACGTCGCGCCCGCTGATGCCGCTGATGCAAGCGGTCTGTTGGTGACACTGGTCCAGCTCGGGCAGGTCGTCGGCGTTGCGACCTTCGGGACCTTCTTCCTCACCCTGGTCACCCGTCCTCGCGTGCACCCGTCGGCGCACGCCGAGGCGATGACCGCCGGCGCGCTCGCCTCCGTCGCCGTGGTCGCGGCCCTGGCCGGGCTCGCGCTGCTCCGCCGCCGGTCGGATGTGGTCCGGGAGGCCATGTGATCGGGCTGGGCGAATAGCCGGAGGCAGACGGACCGCGATCCCGCCTTGGGTTGCTCGAGGATGATGTCGTTTTTCTGCTAGACCGCGAGTGGTGCCACCCTCGATCCTGACGGATGTGCATGACGACGTGGAGCGCTGTGTCAGGGCCGTCCAGTCGAGGGACGCCCGCTTCGACGGGTGGTTCTTTACGGCCGTCGTCACGACCGGCATCTACTGCCGGCCGAGCTGTCCGGTGGCGCCGCCCAAGATCGAGAACATGCGGTTTTATCCCAGCGCTGCCGCCGCCCAGCAGGCCGGGTTCCGTGCCTGCAAGCGGTGCCGCCCCGACGCCAGCCCCGGCTCGCCGGAGTGGAATGTCCGGGCAGACGTCGTCGCGCGGGCGATGCGGCTCATCGCCGATGGAGTGGTGGACCGCGATGGCGTACCTGGGCTCGCTGCCGCGCTCGGCCACAGCGTCAGGCAGGTCGAGCGGCAGCTGCGGCTCGAGCTCGGTGCTGGTCCGCTCGCACTCGCCAGAGCGCAACGCGCCCAAACGGCCAGGCTGCTGATCGAGACCACCACGCTGCCGATGGCCGACGTGGCCATGGCGGCGGGCTTCGCCACCATCCGCACCTTCAACGGCGTCGTCCGGGACGTCTTCGCCCTCTCGCCCACCGAGCTGCGCCGGCGCGCGGCTCGCGGGACACCGGCAGCGGGCAGCGGCGTGCTGTCGCTGCGCCTGCCGTTCCGTGTTCCGCTGTGCCCGGATAACCTCTTCGGCCACCTCGCGGCAACCGCCGTGCCAGGCGTTGAGGAGTGGCGTGATGGCGCCTATAGGCGGACGATGCGCCTGCCCCACGGCTCGGGCTTCGCCAGTCTTCGGCCGCTGCCGGATCACGTTGCCTGCCGGTTGGCGCTGAGTGACCTCCGCGACCTGTCGATCGCGATCAGCCGGTGCCGATGGATGCTCGATCTCGACGCCGACCCGATCGCGGTGGATGAGCTGCTACGCCGCGACGCCCAGCTCAAACCGCTAGTGAACAAGGATCCGGGCCGCCGGGTGCCGCGAACAGTCGACGGCGAGGAGTTCGCTCTTCGCGCCGTGCTCGGCCAGCAGGTGTCGACGGCAGCGGTCCGCACCCACACCGGGCGGCTGGTTACGGCATGTGGTGAGCCGGTCGTAGACCCTGGCGGCGGCCTGACCCATCTCTTCCCCGCGTCAGCGGCACTGGCCCAGATGGACCCAGCCGTACTCGCATACCCCGCGACACGGCGGCGCAGCATCACCAGGCTGGCTGCGAACCTGGCGGCCGGTGAGATCGATCTCGGTCCCGGTGCGGACTGGGAGAGGGCCCGGGCCCGGCTGCGAGCGCTGCCAGGCGTCGGGCCGTGGACCGTCGAGGTCATCGCCATGCGCGCACTCGGCGACCCGGACGCGTTTCCGGCCACCGATCTGGGTGTACGGCACGCCGCACGAAACCTCGGCCTGCCGCCCGGACCGGCCGGCCTGCTCGGGCGGGCGGCCGCGTGGCGGCCCTGGCGGGCGTATGCGGTGCAGTACCTCTGGGCAACCGGCGACCACGCCATCAACCGCCTGCCTGACACGGCCGTTGGCGCGAAACCCGTCAGTGTGGATCGACCGCAGAGAAAGGTCTCGTAAATGGAGGCTTCGGCCCGCATTGGAGGCCGTACCGGCAGGGCCCGCCTGCACAGTCCGGCGATCCCCCGCTCCACGCACACCGTTGTGCCCAGTCCGATCGGCCTGCTCACCCTGGTTTGCGCCGATGGAGCATTGACCGGGCTGCACATGGATGGAGAGCGGCGTCGTCCTCCGGTGGAGCGTTTCGGCGAACAGGACGAATCAGTCCCACTGCTCGTGGAGGCGGCGCGCCAGCTCAGGGCCTATTTCGCCGGTCGGCTGACCGACTTCGACCTGCCCATCCAGCTGCATGGCACACCGTTTCAGCGACGTGTCTGGGCGGCATTGGCCGATATCCCCTACGGCGAGACCGTCTCTTACGGCGAGCTCGCCGCTCAGATCGGGCAGCCGACCGCGGCCCGGGCCGTCGGCCTGGCCAACGGTCGCAACCCGGTCGCCGTCATCGTTCCGTGCCACCGTGTCGTCGGCTCGACAGGGAGCCTCGTTGGGTACGGCGGCGGCCTCGATCGCAAGCGTTATCTTCTCCGGCTCGAGCAGCGCAGACGCCCCGACTGACAGGGGCAACGCATCGATCCCGTGCGGGCGAGAATATGTGCAGCAGGGCGCGGTTCGAGAAGGACGTCCCGTCAGCGAAGGAGACGGCATGCTCTACGGCGCGGAACACGTCAAGCGATACATCGAGACTGACGGCAAGGAAGGCCACGACTGGCGTCGCGGCGCACCCGTTCTGCTGCTGACCACGACCGGGCGGCGAACCGGGCAGAGCCGGACGAAGGCCCTCATCTACCAGCCGCACGGTGAGGATTACCTGGTGGTCGCGTCTAAGGGCGGAGCGGACAGCCAGCCGGAGTGGTACCTCAATCTGCGGGACAACCCGGACGTCGAGGTTCAGGTCTGGGGCGAACGCTTCAAGGCGCGGGCGCGTACGGCGACGGCGGACGAGCGCGCGTCGATGTGGCAGACGATGCTGTCGGTGTGGCCCGACTACGCCACGTACCAGAAGAAGACCAGCCGCGAGATCCCCGTCGTCGTCCTCGAGCGGATCTGAGCCACCGGTCGGGCTGCTGCACGGGCGGATGTTCCGCTTCCCGGGTCGTGTGGTCAATATGCGGACGCCGTGCCGAACGCGTAGCTCGTCGGCGGCGGATCGCCGTTATGAGCCGCGCAATAGGCATCCCGTGCGGTGCTGTTGGTCAGCGGCGGGACGTAGCTGTTCGCGGTCTTGATCGTGAGCGCCTGCGTGGCCGCATAGGTCTCGATCTCCTGCAGCGCGACTGCGCGCGCCTCGGGGGTCGTCGCGTTGGCGAGCAGCTCACCGTTGCGCCAGGCCTGCTCGCGCCACACGGCGAGGGTCTGGAACAGCCCGGTAGATCCCACTCCGTACGGCGTCTGAATATGGAGGATGCTCGAGTCAAAGCGGGCCGCAAGCTCCTCGAGCAGCGGTTGGAGGACGGTGTTGAGGAACTGGTTGACCTTGTTGTGGTCGGGCTTGCGGCTCTGACCATCAGGGGTCGCCATCCCGATGGCCGCCAGCGTGATCGGCAGGTCGCGGTTGACATGAGCGTTCATGCCGAGCAGCAGGTCTCCAGAACCGTTCACTTGGCGCGCTGCGGCGGCGTCGAAGGCGATCAGCCATGCCTGCGGCACGTCCCCTCGGGCGCCAGCGGCCCAGTTGTCGTACGCGGCGAAGTAGTACTTCGCGAACACCGCATCCTCGTGGTTCACCCACGGAGTGTCGGCGAAGTAGCCTGACTGATCTCGCGCCCACCTGTAGGTCTGGGTCGTGCGCAGATAGGCGAGCGCGAACACGGCGTTGTGGTCACAGGCCGGGCCGAGCGAGCGGAAGCGGCGCTCCATCTCGCGGATGGTTGCGTCGACGCAATGCGGTCGGCCGGCGACACAATCATTGGCACTGGACGGCTGGTACTCATCGAGCAACCCGGGGAGCAGGGACGGCCAATCCAGAAAGATCGGAGGATCATCGGCCGCGGCCTGCTGGCTCACCGGAATGATGAGCGCGACAACGGCCGCGAGCATGGCAACGAACCGGGCCTGCCTCATGCGATGCATCGTCGGCCCCTTACCCGTACTGGCGAATCATCATGGCCACCGCTTACCCGTACCACAGCACTATGGACCTCGTTGCCCACTTCGGAGAATTTCACGTCCCGCCGGCGATCCGTTCCTGCTGACGCGATCGAAGAGGAGCAGCTTGATGTGACCGAACGTCCAGACTCCCGCGGTGGTGAACCGCCGGTCGGCGCGGAGGGCGGCGAGATTTGCGGCCGCGTAGGGCGATCGGTATGCACCATTGGGTGGCGGGTTTTGGATCACCCACACGCGTGGTGCGTCGTCGAGCTTTGCGGCCAGCGACGCGGTGGGCAAGTCCGTTCTATCCGCAGCCTGCAAGCTCCCGGTGTCGAGGCCGGCGAAGGCCGTCGCATAGGCGGTGACGAAGTCCTGCCTGTCTGCCGGCACGAAAAGGACCCGGTCACCGGGGAACGAGGCCTCCCGCAGAAGGGCGGCAAAGGCGCGGAGGTTGTCCGGGCGGCTATCCGGTTTTCTGATCGACAGTTGGGTCGGGATGGCGAGCGCGCAGATCAGGGCCAGTGGCACGATCGCGGCGGCGATCGCCGCCACCCGAAATCGGCTGCGTGCAACCCAGTGCGCGATCTGCTCGATTCCAGAGCCGGCACCGAGCGCAAGCGCCGGAACGATGTACATCAGATACCGCGGGAAGTAGATCGTATGCAGCTGGGAGATCGCGAGACTGAGCGCCGGCGGAGCGAGAAGCCACGGCAGGAGGACACTCGCGCTGCGGCGGCCGGACCGGGCCACGCCCGCCGCAACCAGGAGGAGCAACACGGCAATGACGGCCGTCGATCCTGCGATGAAGGTCCCAAGCGTCGGCAAGGCGCCGATGCCTGGACGGCGCAGCCAGGCCACCTGGCCCTCCTGGTCGCGCGCGACCAGTGCGAGAGGCACCACCGCCGCGCCCGCGACGAGGGCAGCAACCAGCCACGGTCGGTAGACGCGGCGGTTTGCAGGCCATGCCAGCACGGTGAGGCCGTGCGCGGCGACAAGCAGGAGGGCATACACATGCAGCCAGCCGAGCGTGGCCACCGCTGCCGCATATCCCAAGTAGATCCGCCACTGTGGACGCTCCTGGTCCAGGGCGTGGACGAGCAGGTAGGTCGCCGCCACCGCGGTCGCGCTTACCAGGGCGTAGGAGCGGGCCTCTTGTGCGTACCTGCTGACGACCGGAAGGGCCGCATAAGTGAGCCCACCGAGAAGACCCGCGCGGACCGAGCCAAGCCGAGCGCCGAGTGCGGCGATACCGGCGGCGGCGGCCGTCGCTGCGAGCACCGAGGGAAGGCGCATGATCGTCTCCGACGTGCCGATCGCAGCGACCGGGTGCATCAGCAGGTAGTACAGCCCGTGGACGGCATCGGACCTGTCCAGCGCGTGCACCACGTCCCCCAAGGGGCGCCGGGCCATTGCCAACGTGACCGACTCGTCCCGCCAGTAGGAAGGCACCGAGATCCGCCACAGGCCGGCCCCGAAGGTGACAACCGCAGCTAAGGCGATGGCGAGGGCAGCCGATCCTGGGGCCCGACGAGACGGGGGACCCACGAGACTGCCGAGCCGCGCGGGTGCCGCCGCGCTGCGTCCCTGCGCCCGGGCGCTGCTGGCATCGCCGAGCGTGGGCCGGTCCGGCGTACCGGTCGGGTTTACAGCGGTGGTCACCTGACTACTCTTCTCGTCTCCGCGGCCTTGGGTCTAGCTGCTGGCGCAGGTCTCCGCCCTGGCGGTCCTGGATCAGGCTAAATGCGGGCGGGATATCCCACCCGCGCCGCACCCCGTCGAGATCACCCGTCCTAGCGACTGCCAGCAGATCGCATAGGGCAGCGGCTTGCCGGCACTGCGGAACTACCGCGCTCCTTCGGACGGGTGTCGAGTGCCGCGGGCATCGATGACTGCGGTCACCACATCGTGGATGAGCTGGCGGAGTTTGGACGGGTTGTCGAGGTGGCCGGTGATAAGGAGCCCGTCGCCGAGAACCATGAGGATCTCTGCGGTGAGCTTTGGGTCCTGATTGCCGTTTTGGACGAGCAAGGTGCGGAGGAGATCACGCTTCCACTGACGATGTTCCTCAATCGCCTGGCGTACTCGGCTGGTGGGGTCGGGGTATTCGGCGGCGGCGTTGATGAAGGGGCAACCGCGATAGTCCGGCCGTTCGGCCGTATCGGCGATGAGGTCGAAGATGGCCAGGAGTCTCTCGCGAGCTGACCGCTGGCGAAGCTGGGCGATGTCGGCTTGGACGAGCCGGCTTTGCTCCTCGACATAGGCACGAACGAGCTCGTCCTTCGCGGGGAAGTGGTGGTAAAACGTCGCCTTGGCCACGCCGGCCTCGGCGATGATCCGGTCTATCCCTATCGCGTGGATGCCCTCGGCATAGAAGAGGGCCGTCGCAGTCGCAAGGATGCGCCGGCGGGCGGGGCTGTCGCGCTTTTCCGGGAGCAAGGTCGACATGCTGTTGACACTAACAGACAGGTCTGTCTAGCTTCTTGTCGAACAGACAGGTCTGTCTAGTCTCTGGAGTCAGCATGGGTACCGTCTACACCGCGATCGCGACTGCAACGGGCCGGGACGGTCGTGCGGTCACCTCGGACGGCAAGCTAGACCTCGATCTCTCGCTCCCGGTCGAGATGGGCGGGGACGGCATAGGAACCAACCCGGAGCAACTCTTCGCCGCCGGCTACGCGGCGTGCTTCGCCACCTCGATGAAGCTCGTGGCGCCGCGTAAGAACCTCGTGATCGAATAACCTGCACAGACACGCGACAAGGACTCATGGAGAGGCAATGGGTGAGCCCCTGACCAAGCTCGACGAGCGTTTCAGCGACCAGGGCGTTCAGGCAACGCCCTGGGCAGCCGCTCGAGAGGTGTTGGAAACGGCCCAGCTGTCGTGGGTGACGACTGTCCGGGCCGATGGGCGACCTCACGTGACGCCGTTAGTCGCGGTATGGCTTGACGACGCCCTGTACTTCACCACCGGCCCGGAAGAGCAAAAGGCCGCGAACCTGGCCGCTAACCGGCACGTCGTCTTGATCACCGGCTGCAATCGTTGGGATGAGGGCCTCGACGTGATGGTTGAGGGCGAGGCCGACCGGGTGACTGACCCGGCCATCCTTGAACAGCTCGCTGCCGTGTGGGCCACCAAGTGGAACGGTGAATGGCAGTTCGAGGTGGTCGATGGCGGTTTCGCCAGCGAGGACCCACATGTCGATCGCCCTGTGCTCGTGTTCGCGGTGAAGCCGGTCAAGGTGTTCGCCTTCGGCAAGGGCGAGTTCAGCCAGACCCGCTATCAGCCGCAGTGACGGTGCGGCCGCCGGAGGCTAGGCGGGGGAAGTGTCCTTGGAGTACGACCGCTGCGCCGTGCAGACCGTCCAATCCGTCATCATCTGCCGATTCCTTTCTCCACCGGGTACGCGCCCGCGCACCCTATGAGTTGAGATCCACAGCCGAAAAACGACCTCTCCACGACGGCATCGCACGCCCGTGCGGCCGCCCAGCCATGGCCGTACGAAATGATCGGTCACGGCGTGCGTGCCCGGTGTCTGCTAGGCCCTGCTCCGGCCGGCTGGGGACGCGCTCCCACATCGCTGGCCCTGACATCGCCTTTCTGATCCCGGCTCTGGTCGTAGAAGCCTTCCGCGGCACCGCGGGCCGAAAGATAAGCAAAGAAGGCGCCTCCGGCTGCGATCGCTGCCGGACCGGCCCCGTCCGCTGCGACAGCAGAGAAGAAAGTGACCCCCATGCAGATGATTCCGCCGATCAGCGCACGGACAAGCGCCGTTCTCAGTTGCGGGGTCATGATTCCACCTCTGCTCGCATCGCGATTCCACAGCTCACCTGCGTCGGCTGGGTCTCTCGCGCGTGAGAGGTTTCGAGCACTGCTTCTGATACGTCCGTTGCGAAGTGGCGTTCTTCCCGCAACCGAAACGTAAGCAACCTGGCTCGTCACACTAGGACATCGCGGGCGCGGTATGTGGTCGGCGCCGCAGCTGGCGGCCGAGGTAGATGACGGTCGCAATAGGAGCGAGCAGCAGCAGCACGAACACCACGGGGCCGAGCACCTCCCACCAGCCGGGCGGCCCACCGGCGCAGACCGAGGCTGCCCCGTCGCCGCCGACCTGTGTCGGAGGCGTGCTGCAGTACTCCGTGGAGCCGGTGAGCAGCCCGAGCGAGAGGGGGAGAGCCAGCCCGCCAGGGATGACGAGCGTGCCAATCAGCTTGTTGCGTACGGACCACTGCTCCGAGCTCCAGAGCAGGGCCAGGCCGACAAACCAGCCGACCACCGGTATGACGATGCCGCCGACGGGGAGCAGGATCAACGCGCCGATCTCCCGCCATCCCGCGTGGGGCTGGGACGGCTCGGGGCTGTCGGCGGGACGCTGGCTGGCCTCGGCAGCGATAGCTGCAGGGTCTCCCAGCCGGTCCAGCATCGTGCGGATCTCCGCCTCTCCAGCCTGGTCGCCCAGCTCCGCGCGGGCGGTGGCGATGTGCTCGCTGACCTGATCCAGCAGCTCCTCGCGCCGAGCGGCCGGCAGGTCACGAAGGGCGGCATTCAGCCGCGACAGGTATTCGGCCACAAGCCGGTCAGCGACGGTCGCGTTCATCGAGGTCTTCTCCTGCATCGAGGAAGTGGTCGACGGCATCGCGGAAGCTGGCCCATTCCTTGGCGAAGGAGTCGAGCGCCTGCCGGCCGTCGGGAGTCAGGTGGTAATAGCGGCGTGGTGGGCCGCTGGGAGATTCGCGCCAGGTGGTCGCAACCAGCCCGTCGCGGCGCAGGCGGCCGAGCAGGGGATAGACGGTGCCCTCGCTGGTCATCATTCCCTCGACCTGGCCGAGCTGACGGACCAGGTCCAGGCCGTAGCGTTCGCCGTCATTGAGCAGCGCAAGGACGCAGTACTCGAGGGTTCCCCGCCGCAGCTGGGCGAGCAGCGCCGTCCGCGGACCCTCTACCATGCGGTACATAGTACTAGGTAAGGCCATACACTTCCAGCCCAGCAGGCGATGGGGATTTTGGTCTTGTGGCCGTCCCCGGTAGTGAGCATAAACGTGCAATAGATATGTGCGTTTCTTGACAGGTCATTCTCACGAGCGCATGCTTCCGGCGAACCGAAGGGGAGCCGATCATGAAGCGACTGTCCGCCTTCGCTGCGGCGATTCTGCTCGGATTGTTCTTCTACATTCCCGTCGCTGTGAGTGCTCCGGCCGCCGAGGCCTCCTGCATGACGGCAGGCTGCGCGGCGCCCGTTCCATGCAACGGTGCTGCAGGCCCCTGCTGGACGCCGGCGATCGGGCTTCGCTGGCAATATCAGCTCCAGGGCTCGCACAACTCGTCGGGCGGCTGCAACTTCGCCGCTACCGGTGGAATCAATGTCGGTATCTCAGCGGTGCCTGCCAGTGGAGGCGCAGCTGTCCGCCCGCAGGTCTTCGATATCGACTTCCAGACCGATGGCTTCTGCACGGGTGGGACGATCACACAAGAGAACGCGGCGGCGGTCGCGGCGATCCATGCGAACGGGGCCCGGGCAATCTGCTATGTCGATGCAGGCACTGCAGAGAACTTCCGCCCGGACTACCAGGACTACGTGGCCTTCAACAACCAGACCGGTGGTGCCCTGTTCGGCAAGCCGGTCAGCGGCTTCCGCAACGAGTTCTGGCTGAATATCAACAACAATGCGGGGCAGCGCACCTTTGTGCTGGCGCAGGTCGGGAAGCGGCTCGATCGTTGTGTTGCCAACGGATTCGACGCCGTCGAGTTCGACAATGTCGATGCCTATCAGAACAAGACCGGTTTGACGATCAGCTCAGACACCCAGCTCCTCTTCAACACGTCGTTGGCGAACCTTGCGCACAGCAAGGGTCTGACGGTGGGACTGAAGAATGATCTCGGTCAGGCGAACGAACTCCGCCCCTGGTATGACTTCGCCGTCAACGAACAGTGCTTCCAGTACCGCGAGTGCAACTATCCCCCGCCCGGTCTGGCCGGCTGGACTGCCGCTGGCGTCGCGGTGTTCAACGTGGAGTACAAGTCGCTGAAATGCGCCCAGGCGGCCACCTTCTCGATCAGCTCGATGCTCAAGACCGTCGACCTGTTCGACCTGCCCTGGACGCCCTGCACCTAGCGGTCGTTCGCCGGCCTCGGCACGCGACCACTAGTTCCGGTCTGGAGCATGCCCCTCGAGCTGGATCTCGGCTGCGAGCCCAAGGACGGCGCCGCGGTCGAGCCGGGAGGCCGCCCCTATACCCGTGGTCGCAAGGCCACCCGCGGCTACCGCGGTGCGGAGGCACCTTGCCCAATCGGGGCGATCAAGCCAAGCGGCGAGAAAGCCGGCGTTGAAAGCGTCACCCGCCCCGGTCGTGTCCACCGCCCGTACCGCCGGCGGGATGGCCCGCAGCACCTCGGTCCCGGTGGCCAGCAGTGCACCGGCGGAGCCGCACTTGACCCCCACCGCGAGGCTGAACCGGTTGGCGAGCCATTGGCTTGCTTCGACCGGGTCGTCGCGGCCGCTGAGCGCAGCCGCCTCGGTGCGGTTCGGAAAGAACAGATCGGCCATCCGCAGGGCTGCGTCGAGTGCGGGCGTCATCCAGCGCCGCGTGGGGTCGAAGTTGGTATCCACGGAGACTGTCGCCCCGCCACCGCGGACGTCGGCAAGAAGGCCGGGCAGCGTCTCGGCCAGGGCAGGTTGCAGGAAGTACGACGACACGTGGACATGCGTGGCGCGGACGATTGCGCCGCTGCCCGCGATGAGGCCTGCCGTCAGGCTGTCTATCGCGCCGGGCGCGGTGAGAATCGCGCGATCGGTCACCTGGGACAAGACAACGCTGAGCCCAGTCGGACGGGAGACGCGAAGCAAGGTGCTGGTGTCTACCCCGGCAATCGTGAGTTCGGACTCGACGAAGTCGCCGAAGACATCCGCGCCGACCGCAGCAACCAGCGATGTCGGTACGCCCAGCCTCGCGGCGGCCGCCGAGGTGATCGCGGCCGAGCCGCCGAGCGAGAGCACCGCCTGCTCGACGATCTTCTCGGCCTGCCCGAACTCCGGTCGCACGTCCCTGCCCGTGAGCACCAGGTCCGGGTTGGCATCGCCGATGACGACCAGCCGGACTGGATCTGAACGCGTCATGACGCCAACAGCGAGGCAAATCTCGCGACAGAGTCGGCCATGCCATCGCGAGCGAGAGTGAGATAGATCCGCGGATCGACCGTTTGCGGTGAACGCTCGAGGTGGTCGGCGACCGCGCCGGTGAAGGCGAGGTTGAGCGCTGTGCCGATATTGACCTTCACCATGCCCGCCCGTACTGCACGAACAAGCTCATCGTCTGGCACCCCTGATGAGCCGTGCAGCACGAGCGGCACCGGTAGCGCCGTGTGAAGCCGAGCGATCAGCTCGTGGTCGAGCAGGGCGGTCCGGGTGGTCATCGCGTGCTCGGAGCCGACAGCGACAGCCAGTCCGTCGACGCTTGTGGCTGCGACGTACGCGGCCGCCTCAGACGGATCGGTGCGCACGCCCGCGGTGTGCGCGTCCCGTGCGCGGCGGCCGTCCTTCCCGCCCACCTCGCCGAGCTCGCCTTCCACCCAAAGGCCATTCGTGTGCGCGAAAGCCGCCGCCTTCCGAGTCGCCGCGACATTGTCGTCGTACGGCCGGGCGGAGGCGTCGTACATCACCGACCCGAACCCGTGTTCTGGCGCAAGGTGGAGCAGCTCATCGGAGGTGATGTGGTCCAGATGCACCGCGGTCGCCACACCGCACAGGGCCGCGATCGCACGGGTCGCGGCCGCTATCGGCTGGAGACGGCCGCCGTGGAAGCGCACGGCGTTCTCGCTGATCTGCAAGATGACCGGCCGCCTAGCCTGCTCGGCGCCTGCCGCGATCGCCTCAGCATGCTCAACGGTGATGACGTTGAAGGCACCGATCCCCGTGCGCGTCGCGGCGGCCGCGGACACCAGCTCGGCAGTCGGGACCAGCATTCAGCACTCCTTGACGCTGATCTGGCCGCGGATGTCACGGTAGGTCGCTAGGTCGACCATGCCCGCGGCGGGTGTAGGGACGGATGCGGCCGAGAGCGCCACCGCATCGATGAGCCGGTCGGGCCAGGGTTGCCCCACGGTTCTGGCGAGCGCCGCTGTGCACGCATCGCCGGCTCCGGTCGGGTTGCCCGCGAGCTGTCGGTGGAGCGACGCGTGGAGGCTGCCGGCCGCTGTGACGAGCACGACGCCAGCGACGCCGAGCGAGACGACGATCGCGTCCGCGCCCAAGGCCAGTGCGATCCGTCCGGCGTGCACCGAGTCCGCCACGCTGTCCACAGTCGCTCCCACCAGCCTCGCGAGTTCCGCCGCGTTCGGCTTGACCAGGTCGGGCCGCGCCGCGATACCGAATCGGAGCGCGTCGCCGTCAGCGTCGAGTACGGCCGGAATCCCGGCGGCCCTGGCAAGGCCGAGCAGGTCCGCGTACGCAGCCCCGGGCACACCGGGCGGAAGGCTTCCAGACAGCACGACGACCTCGGCTGACTGCAGCAGTTCCCGAAACTTCCGGCCGAACTCGGCCCACTCGGCGGCGGTCACCGTTGGCCCGTGCTCCCACAGGCCGGTTGCACCTGCTGCGTCGGCGATGACCATGGTGCGCCGGGTCTCGGAGTCGATCGCGACAAACGCGTTGGGGACACCCTCGCTGTCAAGCCGAGCCTGCACCTGCGCACCGGTTCGGCCACCTAGGAGCCCGGTCGCCATGACGTCGTCGCCGAGCGAGTGCAGCACACGTGCCACGTTGACGCCCTTGCCTCCAGCGTGAGTGGCGATAGTCCGCACCCGGTGGGTGCGGTGCCTGATCAAGTCGCCACTCATGCCGTACGTCACGTCGAGCGCAGCATTGAGGGTGACCGTGAGGATCACGGCAGGACCACCGAATGGGTCAGGTTGGGCGGACGATCCGGATCGAGGCCCAGGTGAGCCGCCCGTGCGAGCGCGAAACGCTGCGTACGGATGAGATCTGCCAGCGGGTCGAGCTCGGTGGTGACCAGTGTCGCGCCGGTGCGTTCGATGTCGTGGGCGAGGCCGGCCGGCACCGGACCGAATACCCAGACCGCCCGTCCAGGTGCAGCAATGGCGATCGGGCCATGGCGGTATTCCATCGCCGGGTAAGACTCGCTCCACACCAGAGCGGTCTCCCGGCACTTCAGGGCGGCTTCGTTCGCCAGGCCCGCGGTCCACCCGGTACCCAAGAAGGTGATCTGATCGACCTTGACTGGATCAAGCGGCAGTCCATCGGCGAGCGCGCGCACCCCATCCGCGATGACGCTGGTGAGATCCTCGCCGAGATGGGCGCGCAGCAGAACCAGCACACTGGTGGCGAACCGCGTTTGCACGATGGCGTCTTCGCTGGCGAACGGCAGTGCCATGGGGTACTGAGCGGCGCTCATCACCGGCGAGGACCCGTTGCCCGTGAGTGCGCCCGTCGGTATGCCGGCCGGAAGCCCGCGTAGCAGGTCGAGCACCTCGGTGGTCGTGCCGGATCGGCTGATCGCCAGAACTCGGTCGTAGGTCCGGCCGATCGGAAACTGCGACGCGGCGAACGCGTCGGTCTCGCCGTGGCCGGCCGCCTCGCGCAGCGCCGCGTAGCATTGCGCGACAAACCATGATGTGCCGCATCCGACCACGGCCACGCGTTCTCCCGGCGGGGGAAGCACCCGTCGGGCCTCGGGTGCGGCGGCGAGTTCTGCGGCGAGCTTCCAACGCTCCGGCTGGCTATCGATCTCCCGCTCGACCTGCGCCATCAGTCCCCCCGAAGTTCGCACGGCCGGCGCAGTGAGAGCGGGATCAAGTCCCCGTGTGCCGCGGTCAGGTCGGCGCACACGCGCCAGATGTCGTCGACGGTCAAGGTCGCCGCAGTGTTCGGATCGATCATGGCCGCCTGGCGTACCATCCGTGGATCCTCGTCAAGCATCGCGCGGACGGTGAGCTCCGCGACGCTGCAGAACGCGCGATTCAGTGCAGCGCACTGCGGCGGCAGGTTGCCGATCCGAACGGGACGAAGCCCGGCCCCATCGACCTCGCACGGCACCTCGACGCCCGCGCCGGCAGGAAGGTTCGTGATGAGGCCCGCATTGGCGACGTTGCCGAACAGTTTGCGGGGGGTTGCGGTCACCACCGAGTGGATGACCTGCGGCGCGTACTCAGTCGCAGCGTCGAGCGCCAGCTCCCCGCCCGCGGCGAGGAGCTCACGGGTGGCTTCGTATTCGGCGACGTTCTCCTCGCTTATCTGTATGTATTCGCCTGGTTGCAGCCGCAGCCGAGCGATCTCGGCGTCGCTGTGGAGGTACCACCCCACGTACTCGGATGAATGCTCGCTGGTCTCGGTGGGGTAGTAGCCGAGTCGGCGGTACATGTCGACCCGGACCCTTCGGCAAAGCTGTGGATCGGCGGCGATCCGTTCGTCGAGCAGCGGGTAGAGGCTGCCACCCTCCCGTTCCCATCGCAGCAGCCACGACTGATGGTTGACCCCGGCGGCGGAGTAGCTGACCTCGTCGTAGGGCACACCGACAAGCTCGGACAGCCCGACAACCGTCCAGTACACCGAATGGCACAGCCCGACCACTCGTAGGCGGGGCGCGATCTGAGAGAGGTACCAGACGTTCATCGCCATCGGGTTGGTGTAGTTCAGCAGCCAGCCGCTTGGGCAGAGCGCGGCCATGTCGCGAGCGAGGTCGCGGAGTACAGGGAACGTACGGAGGGCTCGGAAGATCCCACCGATCCCCAGCGTGTCAGCGATCGTCTGCCGCAGTCCGTACGCCGCCGGAATGGCGAAGTCCCGACGGGTCGCCTCGATACCGCCGACCTGAATCATGTTGATCACAAAGTCGGCGCCAGCGAGTGCCTCGCGTCGTTCAGGGTGAGCGCTGATGTGGACGCGTTTCTGCGCCTGACGCTGATCGGCAACGCGGTGCGCGATGGCCTCGGCGGTATCGAGCCGCTCGGCGTCGATGTCGTGCAGGGCGATCTCCAGCTCTTCGAGGTCGCCGAATCCGAGCAGATCTGCAATCAGATCCTTGGTGAACTCCACGCTCCCCGCGCCAATGAAGGCGATCCTGGTCATGGCTCGGTCCTCGGCAGCGCTGCGCCGGTGCTCGCGTCGAAGAGATAGACCGCGTTCGGCTTCGCGGCGAGCGTGAGCACGGTGCCCGGTTTCGGTCTCTCGGCCAGGCCGGCGTCCACGACGACCTCGGATCCCTCGACGCTGCCGTAGACCAGCACGTGGCTGCCTAGTGGTTCGTGGTAATCCACCGCCATCGGAATGCCATCGGACTGATCGCCGGTGATCTGCAGCGCCTCGGGCCGGATGCCGACGATGACCTCGGTCAGGTCCGGCGGCGCAGCGGCAACCGCCCGGCCGCCGAGCATCGCCTGACCGGCGCTGACCGGTGCCGGCAGCAGGTTCATGGCGGGGCTCCCGAGAAAGCCCGCGACGAACGTGTTGGCGGGGGTGTCGTACACCTCTTGGGGCGTGCCGATCTGCTGGATGATCCCGTTGTCGATGACGCAGATGCGCTCACCGAGCGTCATGGCTTCCACCTGATCGTGTGTGACGTAGATGGAGGTGACACCGAGCCGTTGGTGCAAGCGCTTGATCTCGCCACGGACCTGTGCGCGCAGCTTCGCGTCGAGGTTGGACAGTGGCTCGTCAAGCAGGAAGACGCGTGGCTCCCTGACGAGCGCTCGCCCCATCGCGACCCGCTGCCGCTGGCCGCCGGACAGCTGAGCCGGCCTACGCCGCAGCATCTCGTCGAGACCCAACGAGCGACTCATAGCGCGAACGCGACGGTCGACCTCCGCTCTGGGTGTCTTGCGCTGCCTCAGGCCGTACGCGAGGTTTTTGTAGACGGTCATGTGCGGGTACAGCGCATAGTTCTGGAACACCATCGCGATGTCCCGGTCACCCGGTCGATGGTTGTTCACGACGTCGTCGCCGATGCGAAGCTCGCCGCCCGTCGGTTTGTCCAGCCCGGCGAGCAAGCGCAGCGCGGTCGTCTTCCCGCAGCCGGACGGCCCAACGAGAATGAGGAATTCGCCGTCGTGCACGTGCAGGTCAAATGACCTCAGCGCGGTGACCCCACCCGCGTACCGCTTGGTCACCTGCCGGAACTCCACCTCCGCCATGTTCTATCCCTTCAAGCCGGTTCCGGCGACGGAGCGAACGAAATAGCGCTGGGCGGCGAAGAAGACCAGGAGCATCGGCAGGAGGCTCACCACGTTGGCGGCCATGAGCAGGCTCCACTGCGTGTTGTGCGACCCCTGGAAGGTGGTCAGACCAAGCGGGAGGGTCATGTGCGGCACGGAGTTGACGACGATCAGCGGCCACAGGAACGAATTCCACGAGTCGAGGAAGGTGATCACGGCGAGTGTCGCGAGCGCCGGCAAAGACAAGGGCAGCACGATCTTGATGAGCACGCCAAGGCGCGACGTCCCGTCCATGCGCGCGGCCTCCTCCAACTCGATGGGGATGGTGAGGAAGAACTGCCGCAGGAAGAAAATGCCGAAGGCGGTGACCAGGTTGGGCACGATCAGCGCTCCGAGGTGGTCGATGCCTAGCTGGGTCCAGACATGCAGGCCCAACCACTTCACGATGAGGAACTCCGGGATCATGGTGACCTGAAACGGCACCATCAGGGTGGCCATCAACACGATGAACAACAGCCCACGCCCGGCGAAACGCACCCGCGCGAACGCGTAGCCGGCCAGGCTGCACAACACAAGGGTGCTGATGACCGTCAGCACGGACACGATGATGCTGTTGATGATGAAGGAGCCGAACGGAGCCGCGTGCCACGCATCGGCATAGTTGTGCCACTGCAGGGACCGGGGGACAAGCACCGGTGGGAAGCGGTGCGTTTCGGCCTCGGTCTCGAGTGACGTGGCCAGCATCCATAGGAGCGGGACCAGCAGCACGAACGTGATCGGAATCAGCACGAGATGCCACGGGCTCGGCCGGAATCGCGACAGCGAGCGCCTCGGCAGGCTGGCCGCCTCGGATGCTTGCGTCGTCACGTCGGCGTTCATCGCCGGTAGTGGGCGTAACGGTCGCCCAGCCGGAACTGCAGATATGTGATGACCAAGGTCGCCATGAACAGCACATAGGCTGCGGCGGCGGCGTAGCCCGCGTCGAACTGGTTGAATGCCTGATCCCACAGGTAATAGACGACGACCGACGTTGCGTGCAGCGGTCCGCCGCGGGTGGTCAGGTACACCTCGTCGAACAGCTGCAGCGCGCTGATCGTGAGCCAAATCGCAAGGAACAGGGACGCCGGGCTCAGCAGCGGAATGGTGATCGTCCGGAACGATGCGAACCGCCCGGCTCCGTCGATGGCAGCCGCGTCGTACAGCTCCTGAGGCACGCCTTGTAGGGCCGCGAGGTAAACGACGACCGCGAACCCGGTCCAGCCCCACACGGTCATCGCGACGATGACATACAGCGCCTGGTCCGGGCTGGACAGCCACAGCTGCGCTGGGATCCCCACCCAGCCGAGTGCCCGGTTGACCACGCCGAAACTTGGCTCGAAGAGCCACATGAAGATGATGGCTTCGTTGATCGTCGAGACGGCCATCGTGACGTAGGCCGCAGTGCGGTAGACCGAAATTCCCCGGATGTTGCGGTTGAGCGCAACCGCTATGAATACCCCAACGATCATCGTCGCCGGGACGAAGAGCGCGGTGTAGACGATCGTGTGCTGCACCGACAGGGCGAAGGTGTGATCATGCATAAGCCGGCGGTAGTTCGCCGTGCCAACCCACGGCGTCGACGGCGTGAGCAGGTCCGACTGCTGGAACGACAGCAGCAGCGACCATCCGATCGGCAGCAGGCCGAAGATGGCGATGAGCACTGTCGCCGGTGTGACGAACGCCCAGCCAGAAAGGTGATCGGAGCCTCGCAACCGCACGCGAACGCGGGACGCCGCCGGCTGCCGGTCCCGGGCGAGCTCGCGAACAGCAGCCACCCCTCAGCCTCCGCTGAGTGCTTGGTCACTGGCCGCCGCCGCTTGACTCAGTGCCTCCTCCGGGGTGCGCTTGTTGAGCAGTACCGCGACGATCGCGTCGCCGAGTGCCTGGGAGATCTTGGGGTAGGCCTCGACTTGGGGCCGGGCCTTCTTGACGTTCGCGAGGTTGTCGATGAACGCCTGCACGCCGGGCAGCGCCTTGTCCATCTGCCCGACAAAGGCGGTGTCGGTGGCGAGCGAGCGCCGGATCGGCAAGTCGCCGGTCTGCAGCGAGAACTGCCGTACCTGAGCGGGGGCGGTGAGCCAGGTCAGGAACGTGATGGCGGCTTGCTTGCGGTCGTCACCTCGGTCGAAGACCACCCAGTTGTCCGGGCCCGCGATGCTTTGATGGCCGGCCGCTGAGCCGGCGAAGCTTGGCATCACCTGCACGCCGTACGGCACCGTGAAGCCGGACAGATCCCATGGGCCGGTCACCAGCATGCCGATCTTGCCGGCATTGAACAGGTCGCCGTATTTCGAGTTCGTGGTGTCGATGTACACCGACTTGTCATCGACGGCCATGCTTCTGAGCAGGTGTGTCGCCTGTAGACCCTGCGGCGAGTTAAAAGCGGACTTGCTGTTGTCCGCCGTGAGGATGTCACCGCCGGCCTCCCACAGCATGGCCTCCCAATGCCAGACGGTGTCCTCGCTCGCGTCGGCCGGAAACGACCAGCCAACCCGCTTTGCCGTCGGATCCGTCAGCGCCTTGGCGGCATTACGGAAGTCGTCCCAGGTCCACTCTGGTGAAGGTGGCGCGAGTCCCAGCTTGGTGAACAGGCTCTTGTTGTAGACGATCGCGAGGTTGTCGACGAGAGCCGGGATCCCGATGATCTTTCCGTTGACGGTGGCCACCTGCTGCTCGGCCGGCCAGAAATCGTTCCAGTTCATCTCAGGGCTGTGAGCGGTCGCGGTGAGGTCGACAACGGACGGAATCTTGGCCACGTTCGGTGCCCAGCTGCCAAAAAGGTAGGCGATGTCAGGTGGCGTGCCGCCGCGTACAGCGGTGAGGACCTTCTGAAGCATGTAGTCGTTGGAGGTCTCCAGCGTCTTGACCCGGATCCCGGGATGTGTCCGGTTGAACTGACTTACGAGGTCCGCGAATGCCTTGCCCTCGGTGTCTGTGTAGCCCTCCCAGACCGAAATATTGACGGTCTTTCCGGTGCCCGGCGAGCTCGTGCTCGATGCATCGGGCTTCGAGCTGGTGCACGCGGTGATCGCGAGCGCGCCGGTTAACGCGATTGCTGTGGTGATACGCGCCAGATGAGTCATGAGTCGAGCCCTCGCAAAATCGCTCACTGTTATTGCACGATTCTGTACGCTTAGAGAAGACTGTAAGCAACCCAGCGCGAAAACTCCAGACTCTGCGGGGACGATCTGGGGGCCGGAGGGCAGACGTGCGCAAGGCGGGGACCAGGCTGAGGTCCGATCGGATGGCGGCGATTCTCGAATACGTCGCGGCCAGCGGCAGCGTCGATGTCGGGACTGCGGCCCGCGAGCTCGATGTATCGGCTGCAACCCTGCGGCGTGACCTGCAGGCTCTGCAAGAGCAGGGTCTATTGCTGCGTACGCATGGAGGAGCGGTCGCCAACGGGGTGGAGGTCGAGCTGCCGCTGCGCTATCGCGAGGCGCGGCACCAGTCGGAGAAGCGTGCGATCGGCAAGCTCGCGGCATCGCTCGTACCCGACCGGTCGGTCGTGGGGATAACAGGCGGGACGACCGCGACCGAGGTCGCGCGCAGCTTGATGACGCGCTCGGACATCACGGTTGTGACGAACGCGCTGAACATCGCCGGCGAACTGCTGCTGCGCCCATCGCTGCGGATCATCGTGATCGGAGGAGCCGCTCGGCACGCGAGCTATGAGCTGGTCGGTCCGGCCGCGGAGGCGATGGTCGAGCGATATCACTTCGACGTCTGTTTCTTCGGCGTCGACGGTATGACCGTTGCCGACGGGTGCTCCACCCATGACGAGATGGAGGCGCACACCGATCACGCCTTCATTCGCCGAGCCCGGCGCGCGGTCGCCGTCGCCGATGGCTCGAAGCTCGGCGTTACCACCTTCGCCCGCATCTGCGCCGTCGACGAGGTCAGCGACCTCGTTACCGATGCAAGCGCTGATGAGCGGCTGCTCGAAGGATTCGGTGCCCAGGGTGTGAACGTCCTGATAGCTCAGTCGTAAGGGGTTAATAGCTCGGCCGTATGAGTGAAGCCGGCTGGATGCGATCCGCTGGCTCAACTTCGCGCCCCAGCGCATCGAATCGGGTCCGAAATGCGCCTTTCCACGAAGCTCACGGGGTGCGAAGTGAGGCCCCACGGCGCGAAGTGAGGTCGGCAGGGGTGAGCACGGCATCATGATGCAGCCGCCACCAACATGTCAGGACGCGGGTGCTCGTTCCAGTGCGAGAGTCTGCGACCAGGCCGCCTGAGCGAGCTCGAACCGATGTTCCGTCATCCGAGCGGTGGCCACGGTGCTGAGGGCGGTCAGCACGGCGAGAGTCAGGACGAGCACGGTGAGTGCTCGGCGAGGCATGGGCGGGTCGGAGAGCAGCGCCTTGGCGCGATCGCCGATGAGCGCCCCGGCGGCAGAGAGGGTGGCGCTGGCTATCCGGCCGCGGGGCTTGGCATGCGCGCGCGCCAGGGCAGCACGAGCCAACGCCTGAGCTGCTAGTCGACGGTCGCGAACGTGCGCGGCGGCGTCCTCGTCGGCCCACCGTTCAACCCCGGCACGCACGGCACGAGCTGCCGGTCGGAGCATCGGGTTGGCTGCCGCGGCGATGTCAGCCACCGCAACGTAGAGGTGGTGGCGGTGCCGCAGGTGTGAGCTCTCATGCGCCAGCAGCACCCGGCGCTCCGGTGCGGACAGCGCGCGCAGCATCGCGGTCGACACCACTACCTGGCCCGCTCGCCCGGGCAGCGCGTAGGCGTCCGGCTCGGCGTCCGGCACGATCACGAGGCCATCCACGTTGTGCGCGCGCAGCCGGCGGCACGCGGCGTCGGCCTGCCACAGGCCGCGAGTGGCGCGGCATCCTCGCCAGATCGCCGCCGCCAGCAACACTGCGACGACCGCCGCAGCCGAGATGCCCAGCGGCGGTGGCACGGGATCCACCCGCCTCAGGACCGGCACCGACCAGTGGCCGAGCGTGGCCACCTCGCTGTTGGTCGCCGCGAAGGTGAAGGCCAGGATCCCGAGGATGGCCCCACCAGCGAGCGCTTCGAGCAGTGCGGTCGCGGTCAGCAAAGGGACGCTGGCCGACGGTGGCAGCACGCGGGTCAGCCGACGCGACACCAAGCCCAAGAGGGCAGCCCCAAGGAGGGGGGCGACCATGAACAGGTGCATCGTCAACGTCTCCCGCGACGCCGCGGCCGGTGGTCACGCAGCAACTGTTCCAACAACTGCTCCTCGGCAGGAGAGAGTTCCGCGACGAACCGGCTCAGCACCGTGGCGCGATCCGTATCCGACGCCAGCAGGCGACGCATCCGCCGCGCCGTCAACGTCGCCGTGTCCGCGGCCAGCGTGTACGCGTACGCACGCCCCTGACGTTGGCGAGTCAGCGCACCTTTGTCATAGAGCCGGGTGAGCGCCGTCAGTACCGTCGTGTACGCGAGGTCCCGGCCCAGGTCCTCGAGCACCTCAGCCGGTGTCATCGGGCGATCGGCGGCGGCTAGAGCAGCGAGCACCTCCTGCTCCAGACTGCCTGCGGGCCGACGCGCGTCGTTCATTGGCCGATCGCCATCGTGTGCTTCCTTCCGTGATCCCTACGGTTCCGCCGGGTGCATCGCCACACCGGCTCACGGCGGCTCCATCGTCTCAACGGTTCGCGCTGCGAAGGCCACTCTGGACGAAGCAACACTACTACTACAACAGGTGTAGTAGCGTCGCCTTCGGGATGTAAGCCCGGCATCGGCTCGGCCGAGCAAAGCCATCCCCGCCGATCGGCGAGCCGACCGGATTCGGCATCCGCAGTCCCGCGAAGGAAATGCAGGTGATGAACAGCGCACCCTGGGCAGGCGGCAGCCCTTGCGCCGCCGTTGCGCAGCACCGCGCATACTCGGCACCGCTCGCGGCGAGCCACGTTCTGGCGGCCGCACCGCCAGGGTCACGCGAGTGAGCGCCCGCGATGAGCAGCATCGTCGACCATCTGCTGTCTGCCCCGACCGTGCTCATGTACGTGTTGGTCGGATTGCTTGTCTTCGCGGAGGACGCCCTCTTCGTTGGGTTCTTGGTGCCGGGCGAGACCGCCGCGATCCTCGGTGGAGTGGACGCCAGTCGGCATCACGTCCACCTTGCCGCGATGATCGCCATTGTCGTCGCCGCCGCGATCCTCGGCGACAGCGTCGGTTTCGAGATCGGCCACCGCTTCGGCCCGCGCATCCTCACGCTGCCGATCCTTGCCCGGCACCAGCGCCGGCTGTCCGACGCACAGCAGCTTCTTGCTCGCCGAGGTGGCGGAGCGGTGTTCCTTGGCCGCTTCGTCGCGTTCTTCCGTGCACTCATGCCGACGCTAGCCGGCATCGTGCGCATGCCGTACCGGCGATTCCTCCCGTACAACGCGGCCGGGGGCCTGGTCTGGGGTACCGGCGTCGTTGTGCTCGGGTACCTCGCCGGCAACTCCTACAAGGCCGTGGAGAAAACCGCCGGCCAGGCGGCAACCATCACGGTCGCACTCATCGTCCTGCTCGCGGTCCTTGGCTGGCGGATCCGACGTCGCCGCGTCCAGCGTCGGCTCGAGCAGAAGCCACCCGCGCCATCGGAGGAAGAGCCTCATGTCTGAGTTGACGTACCTTCAGGCTGCCACGATCGGAGTGCTGCAAGGTGTCACGGAGCTCTTCCCGGTCTCCAGCCTCGGTCACTCGGTGCTCGTCCCGGCTCTGATCGGCGGCTCGTGGGCGCACCTGGTCACCGAAGGCGCGCAACAGAGCAGTGAGCAGTCCCCTTATCTGGCGTTCATCGTCGGCCTGCACGTTGCCACCGCCGTCGCCTTGCTTGCCTTCTATTGGCGCGATTGGGTTCGGATCATCACCGGCGTGCTCCGGACCCTGAGGACCCGGCGGATTCAAACAAGTGACGAGCGGCTTGGCTGGCTGATCATCATCGCCACGATCCCGGTGGGGATCACCGGTCTCGCGCTGGAGCACGAGTTCCGGGTCCTCTTTGCCAAGCCGCTTGCTGCCGCCATCTTCCTCACCATCAACGGCGTGATCTTGCTCGCCGGAGAGCGGCTCCGCCGGCGGGCGACCGTCCCGACCGCGGTCGCCGCCGAAAGCGCCGGTGGCCTCGGCGCTGACCCCGCCGAGGCCGAACAGGCCGACGCCGAACTAGCCCAGGCCGTCACCACGCGCGACGCCCTCCAGATCGGCAGCTCGCAGATCCTCGCTCTGTTCGCCGGCATCAGTCGGTCGGGCGTCACCATGGTCACCGGCCTCTGGCGAGGCCTCGACCACGAACAAGCCGCACGGTTCGCCTTCCTCCTCGCGACACCGGTCATCCTCGCCGCCGGGGTCCTCAAGCTGCCCACCCTCGCCGGCACTGCCGGCAACGGCATCCGTGGGCAGGTGCTTGTCGGCAGCATCGCCGCCGGGGTCGCCGCTTACATTTCGGTCCGGTTCCTGACCCGGTACTTCCAAACCCGCACCCTGACCCCTTTCGCGATCTACTGTCTGGTCGTCGGTATCGCATGCATCGCCCGATTCGCCTGACCGCCTGACCTGACCCACCATCACGCGACCTGAGGGCGCCGGGCTGGCTTCTCATCTATCTCTCATCGACGCGACGTAGAGAGTCCGTGGCATACGCGCGTCGTCCTCATCGCCGCGGTCTTCGTCGTCATCGCCAACATCGTCATGGACATGCTCTACTCGGTCCTCGACCCGCGGTTCCGGCTCTCCTGAGGCACATCGGCGCGGCCGCTTCCGATGGGCTGCATGTTTCCGTTTCGCCATTGGATGGTCGTGATGCGGTGTCCGATCTGCCGCCAGTCCGGATCAAGGGCGAAGTCGCCAAGGAGGGTTGAGGTCCGCCACTGCGGTAGGTCGTCAGTGGTCAGGCCGCGCGCATAGGCGGCTTGGGCGAGATAGCCGGCGGCGGCCGCCTGGGCCGCGACGTACGAGGGCTTGCTGCCGTTCTCCCGCCGATACCACTCGGCGAAGGCGGTACCTGAAGGCCCGATCTCTGGCTGCTGCGTGGTCGGCCACCACTGCGCGGGGCCGAGCACACCCTCGGCTGCGGCGCCCGCTTCCTGGCCAAATGCTTGGATCCCGGCGGCGACGGCGGCGAGGAGCCGCGGGCGCCGCGTCGAGATAGGCCGGTGGAGCCGTTCGATGACGCCGAGGTCGTACTGGAAGTCGCCGGCGACCAGGACCGCCAGCCCGGCGAGGGCGTGGACGGCGACGTCCTCTGCGCTGATGGCTTGGGCGGTGAGGCCGCGCCCGTGCGCATACCCGACGGCGCCGCTGGCGACGGCTCGGGCGAAGCGGCCGGCGCCTTGGACGACGAGGATGTGCGGGATCCTGCGGCGGATCGCTTCATCGACGACCGAATGGAAGTAGGAGGAGGCCGGGGCTGCCAGGCTGACGATCCCCGGTTGGGCGAGATCGTCGGCCGATCCGCCATGGTTCCAGAGCAGCCCGCCGGCCTGGCGGAGGTGGGGGGCGATCGCTCGGACGAGACCGCTGGAGTAGGGGCCGATCAGCAGGTCGATCTTGCCGACCCAGCTCGTGTACGCCTCGATGGCTGCCTCGGCGGCGCTCTCGTCGTCGAGGAGCGTCAGCCGCACGCTCTCGCCATCGGCCCACAGTCGTATGCCGGCGGCAGCCTCCGTTCCCTGGCGCCGATAACGTCCGGTCAGGCTCAGGGTGAGGGCTGCGGACATGTCCACGTCACCTCATGCTGCCAACTGTGGACGCGCCTTGTCCGGTGGGGGTCCGCGACTGGTTGTCCGGTGTGGCTGAGGGCTCGAGATCGCTGATTCCTGGTTAAGGGCTTGCCAACGGGTTGGATAACCGTTATATGTTATGGCTAACGGTTAGAGAGGTGAGCCGATGCAGCAAGAGGTCGTCCTCGCGATGCTGGCGAAGGAGCCCTCGCACGGGTACGAGCTGCGCGCGCGGCTGCGCAACGCACTCGGGCCGCTCGGGGACGCCATGAACGCCGGCCAGATCTACGTCACGCTGACCCGGCTGGAGAAGGCGGGCCTGGTGGTGTCCGAGCCGTCGGCCACTGGTGCGGACAGGCCGGACCGGAAGACGTACTCGCTGACCGCCGCTGGGCAGCAGCGGGTCGCCGAGTGGCTCGCGGAGGTCAGCTGGCCCAAGCCCGACTTGGCGGAGTTCCACCTCAAGCTGATCGCGGCCGCGGCGGCCGGCCTGGCCGACCCACTCAGCATCGTGGACGCGCAGCGCCGCGAACTGTTCCGCCGGCTGCGCGACGCCCAACGCGCGGCGTTGGCCGAGCCGGACCGCTCGGACGCTGCGCTGCTGCTGGAGGGCATCGTGTTGCGGCTGCAGGCGGACCTGCGCTGGCTGGAGACATGCGAGCAGAGTTGGACTGGTCGAGGGAGTAGATCGTGAACAACGTGGCGGACACGGCCGTGCTTAGGGCCCGCGGGGTGCGCAAGGAGTACGGCAAGGGAGAAGGACTGGTGCGCGCCGTGGACGGGGTCGACCTCGAGGTCGAGGCCGGCGAGACGGTGGCGGTGATGGGGCCAAGCGGCTGCGGGAAGTCGACCCTGCTGCACCTGTTGGGTGGCTTGGACCGGCCCTCCGGCGGAGAGATATCGCTGGCCGGGCGCCGCCTGGACCGGATGGGGGAGAAGGCGCTGGCCCGGATGCGGCGGACCGCGGTTGGTTTTGTGTTCCAAGCATTCCATCTGATGGAGGAGCTGACCGCGGTGGAGAACGTCGAGTTGCCGGCCCTGCTGGCCGGGGGTTCGCCGCGGGCGGCTCGACGTCGGGCCGCCGACCTGCTGGACCGGGTGGGGCTGGCCGACCGGGCCCGGTTCCTGCCCTCGGCGCTGTCCGGCGGCCAACGCCAGCGGGTGGCGGTCGCTCGTGCGCTGTCCAACCAGCCGCTGGTCGTGCTCGCGGATGAACCCACCGGGAACCTGGACAGCGCCGCGACCGCGGAGGTCCTGCGGCTTTTCGACAGCCTGCATCAGAGCGGGCAGACGCTGCTGATCGTCACCCACGACGAGCGGATCGCGGCCACCGCGGACCGGCTGATCTCGATGCGCGACGGCGCGTTCGTCGACCAGACCAGGCTGACCGGCGGCACCACCGGGCAGCTCGGCGCGCTGGTCGGGTGGGAGGGCTGACCGATGGGCCGGATCGTCTTGATATTGCGCCTGGCCGGGCGTGATCTGCGGCGGCGCCCGGTCGAGGCCGTCCTCCTGTTGGTCGCGCTCACCGCGGCCACCGCGACGTTGACCCTCGGGCTGGTCCTGCACGGGATGACCAACGGCCCTTATCAGCGCACCCGGGCGGCCACGGCCGGGCCGGACGTGGTCGCCAGCGTCGGCCGGGATCCTTCGATCGGCCGGGCCGACCTCGCCAGCTTGCAGGCGCTGACCGACGCTCCTGGTGTCGTCGACCACAGCGGGCCGTACCCGGCAGTCGGTGGGGAGCTCGAGACCGACGGCATGACTGGGTCGAGGCGTACACCCAGGGGAGAGGCGGTCGGCGGGGCGGCCGGAGTGTGGGCGGTGGGGCGCGACCCCGCGGCGGCCTCGATCGACCGGCCGAAGCTGACCCAGGGCAGCTGGGTGCGCGACGGCGGCGTGGTGGTCGAGGCCGGCTTCGCCGACGCGCTCGGGGTCGGCGTGGGGGACCGGATCACCCTGAGGAGCCGT
>JBKPTD010000185.1:0-19178 GCA_046735375.1 Actinomycetota bacterium
ACAGAGAAGTAGCGCATGTACAGGTTGCTCTCGCCGGCCTTCGTGAAGTAGATCCGGCCCTTCTCGTAGAACAGCCCGGTCATGCCCTGCATGTCGTCGGCGAAGTTCGTCAGGCCGTTCAAGTCGATCGTGGTCGGCGAACCGAACGTCGTGCCGTTGTAGCTCCGGCGGGTGAAGGTGCCGTTGCTCCAGGTGGAGTACAGCTGGCCGTTGGCGAAGAAATAGTGGCCCGCGTTTGCAGCCGAAACATCCGATATGACCCGACTTCTTGGGCCTGCAATATCCCGCGAAAGTGTCGCCGCGGCGGCTGACTATGAGGAGGTCGCGACCTTCCAGAGATAGCCGTCCGGGTCGCTGAAGTAGCCGAAATATCCCCAGGAGGACGCTGCCGCCTCCTTCACGACGTCGCCCCCTGCGGCCACTGCCTGGGCAATGACCTCATCCACGGCTTCGCTAGACGCAACGATGAAGTGGAACGAGACACCCCGGTATCCCGAGCCCTCGGAGGAGACGCCGGCATCTTGGGCTGCCGCCTCCCGTTGGTAGAGGGCGAGCCGTGACGAGCCATCGCCCAAGTCGAAGGACACGAAATGGGGATAGTCCTGGTCGATCGCGCAGCCGAGGCCTTCCCCGTAGAACTTCTTGGAACGGCCCAGGTCCTCGACACCGATCATGATGGCGGTTACCTGCACAGGCATGCTGAGCTCCTATCTATGTCGCACTAAGCACTCCAGCGTTTATGTCGAAGCACAACCTCAAAGTGTGACCGGGCCACCGGGCCGGACCTCCTGAGGCGCCGGTACCGTCGCCGGTAGGGTCGGGTCCGTGGCCGACATGAGCATGAACAAAGCGATCCACGGCGCCCTTCGCCGCGACCTCAGCCGATTCCTCGACGCGCTGGACACGTTTCCCGCCGGCGATCGGAGACGGGCTGACCAGCTCGCGATCGCCTGGGGGAACTTCGACGACCAGCTGACCCGCCACCACCAGGGCGAGCACGACGTCGCCTGGCC
Source organism: Actinomycetota bacterium (assembly GCA_046735375.1). Taxonomy (GTDB): domain Bacteria; phylum Actinomycetota; class Actinomycetes; order JAKEEW01; family JAKEEW01; genus DASYTV01. The sequence goes on from JBKPTD010000185.1 coordinate 1,014, forward strand.
CGCCCTCGAGGCGGTAGGGGTCAGCCGGGAGTTGATCGCCCAGATGGATCAGGAGCATGATCGACTCGCGGAAGCGCTCGCATCGGCAAGAGGGGCAATCGCGGCGCTGAGAAGTTCCGCGTCTGCGGCCGACGCCGCCGCAGCTCGCGAGGCCGTCGCGAGGGTGCAGACAGTCGCCGCGGAGCACCTCGACCACGAAGAGGCCGAGATCGAACCGGTGTACCTCGCCAAACGAGATGATCCCGCCATCAAGGCGATGGGCCGACAATTCGCGCGGGTCAGCCCACCGGTCGCCGGGACCTTCTTTGCCTGGGTCACCGATGGCGCCACGCCGGAGGAGATCGCAGCAATCAAGCAGAACATCCCCGGGCCAGTACTAGCGATCATCAACGGCGTCTTCGGCCGCAAGTATCGACGCGACATTGCGCCTGTTTGGCACTAGCCGCCGGCCGGCCGCAGGACGGACCTCAAGCACTCCCCATCCCGCATCAGCGCTGGTCGGATGGCCTGACGATCTGTTGCAGCGCCCAGCGATTGCCATCCGGGTCGTCAAACCGCACGAACCTGCCCCAGGGCTGCTCGTCGACGTCGCTGCATTCCACCCCTCGCTCGCGCAGGTAGGAGTGGGCCTGGTCTGCGTCCGCGACCACGACCTGTACGAACTGCGCGGAACCCTCCGGCATCATGTCGAGGCCGATCCCGAAGCAGATCGAGCACGCCGAGCCGGGCGGGGTCACCTGCACGAACCGTAGTTCAGGGGTGACCGTTTGGTCGTGGTCGACGTTCCAGCCAAGAGCCTTCCCGTAGAACTCGACCGACCGATCGACGTCCTGCACGGCCAGTGGGATGAGCTCGATCTTGAAGTCCACGAGTACCTCCTGTCCGTCGGCCCGGACGTCCTCACGTCCGGGGAGCGCTCTCTTAAGTCCGCGGACCGCTCGGCAGCAGCCTAAGAACTATTGCGGCGATCTTCCCGGGATTCGGACTGACGGCGAAGGCATGCTCAATGGCTTGTCCACCCGACGGGCCCGGTACGCGAGCGTCCAGGCAGCACCGTGCGTCTGTCCCTTACGATCAATAACGCCTTAGCGAAGGTGTCGGACGATCTCACCACAGGTTCGAGGAAGCTACGCAACATGCCGGGGATGACCTCGCGAAACGATCGGCCCATCTTCGTCATCGGGTGTCCGCGCTCGGGAACGACGCTGTTGCAGCTCATGCTGCATTCGCATCCTCGGATTGCTGTGCCAACCGAGACGCGGTTCGTGCTGGCGGCCTATAACGCGCGGCGCGACTTCGGCGACCTGCGCGAGGCAGCGAACCGCCGTGCTCTCGCTGAGTGGATCGTCGGCCGCAAGGTCACCAGGTTCCGCGATCTCGGCCTGGAGCGGGCGGCGGTTGTCGAGGACATCGTCGCCGCACCAGGGACCCTGGGCTCAGCGCTTGAGGTCATCTTTCGCGCGTACGCGCGCCGCTTCGGTAAGCCGCGATGGGGCGACAAGCGACCGGGCTACATCAAGCACGTCGACACACTCTCGCGCCTGTGGCCCGATGCCCAATTCGTCCACCTCATCCGCGACGGGCGCGACTGCGTCGCCTCCCTCAAAGAGATGACCTGGTACAAGCTCGACGTCCACCACGCCATCTCCACCTGGCGGGAGGCCATCGACGTTGGACGCCGGTGCGCCGACCGGCTTGGTCCCACTGGCTATTACGAGCTGCAGTACGAACGGCTCGTCGCCGATCCTGTGTACGAGCTAGGCAGGCTCTGCGCCTTCCTCGATGAGGACTTCCACGCCGCGATGACGGAGCCAGGGAAGATCGCGCCGCAGGCCGTACCGAAGAGGATGCACCATCATGCGCGGACCAAGGAGTTCGTTACCTCGGGACGGGTGGGATCGTGGCAAGCCCGGCTGGACCCGGCGGAGATCCGCCTCGCTGAGACGGTCTTGGGCTCGAGGTTGCGCGACTATGGGTACGAACTAACCGGCGTCGGCCGCCCTTCGGCCGCGGAGTTGGCCAAGTACGCGAAAGTGACAGCGCACCGCAACCTCGCCGGGGTCAAGGCCAAGCTTCGCGACCGGTGGGATCGCCTTCACGAGTTTGGTCCGGTGGCCGCGGTACCCCTCGGGACCCGAGCCACGTACGGGTAGCGCCGCACAGGAGGCAGTCGGCAGGGCAGGGGCCGGCCACCGCGTATGGCCGATCCATCGAACCCGCGCCATCCGGTCGTGCGCGACGCCGCGCATTCTCATGTGCCGCGGCTACGGTGAGCGAAGAAGGAGATCCTCGTCGCGATGTCGAGGAGCAGCCAGACGTGGTCGCGATTCCAGCCCGCCTTCGGCGCGCCGCCGGCGCCTCGCCGCGCGGTGGGGACTTGGTCGAGCGGGTAGGCCGGTGGGGGCCGCGGGCCGCGACGGTGGCGGCTGGTGCGCTCCCGGTGCTGGCGTTCCCGGCACCGGCGTTGTGGTGGCTTGCGTGGTTCGGCCTTGTGCCCTGGCTGATGCTCCTGGTGCGCGCGCCGTCTGCACGGGAGGCGGCAGTTCGCGCCTGGTTCGGCGGGGGCGGCTTCCTGTTCGCCATGCACTACTGGCTGTTGCCTAACCTCGGCCCTTTCCTGGTGCTGGTGGTGACCGCGCTGGGCGCGCTGTGGATCCCGTGGGGCGCCTGCGTTTGGTGGCTGCTCGCCGGGCCACTCACCGGCCGTCGTAGTGCTGCCGCGGTGCTCCTGGTACCGGCCGGCTGGGTGATGATCGAGGTGGCACGGTCGTGGTCATCCCTAGGTGGTCCGTGGGGGCTTATCGGTGCCAGCCAGTGGCGAATGCCCGCGATGCTGGCACCCGCTTCGCTCGGTGGGGTGTGGCTGGTCAGCTATCTCGTCGTCGCTGCAAATACGGCCGTTGCCGTGGCGCTTCTCTCGACACCGGCCTGGACACGTCTCACGGCTGCGGCGACCGCGGCGATCATCCTCGTGACCGGGCCATTGTGGTACGCCGCTGAGCAGCCGCCGACCGGTGACCGAAACCTTCGGGTAGCCATCGTCCAGCCCGGAGTCATTCACGGGCCGGCTCAGCGGTTCGATCAGGAAGAGCAGATGACCAGCCGGCTGCCGGCCGGTCGGTTCGATCTGGTGGTGTGGGGCGAGAGCAGCGTGGGCTTCGACCTCGAGAGGCGGCCAGACCTGACAGCTCGCCTCCAGGCACTGTCTCAGCGCCTGGGAAGTGACCTGCTCGTCAACGTTGACGCCCGCGATACCAGCGGGGCGATCCGCAAGACCTCCGTTCTCGTGGGGCCGCAAGGCATCCTTAGCCGCTACGAGAAGATGCGCCTGGTGCCCTTCGGGGAGTACATACCATTCCGCCGAATCTTGGGCCCGCTCGCCAGGATCACTCGCGCCGCTCCCGAGGATCGCCGTCGCGGTCACAGCCTGGTCGTCATGCATGCGGACGGCACTGCGTTCTCGCCGCTGATCTGCTTCGAGTCGGCGTTCCCCGACATGAGCCGGCAGGTGGCGCTGGATGGCGCGGACCTCATCGTCTTTCAGTCGTCGACATCAAGCTTCCAGGGCAGCTGGGCTCCAGCGCAGCATGCGAGCCTCGCAGCCGTACGGGCTGTCGAGACCGGCCGGCCGGTCGTACACGCGACTCTCACAGGCACGTCGGCGGTCTTCGACGCGCGGGGTCAACGCCTCGCGTGGTTCGACACCCGCCACCGCGGGTCCGTCGCAGTGGCGTTCCCCCTGGCGACCCGCACCACGCCTTTCCTGCGGTACGGGAACTGGGTGGTCGTTTACTGCGCCACTGTGCTCATCGCGGCCGCCTCGGTGGCACTGACCCGCGGGGCGAGGCGCCGCACGCCGCAGGGTCACCTTGGTGGTCGCGGGCCAGTGAGATAGCGCTGAATGGTCGGGCCGATCCTCGCCACGATCGTTTCGGGGGCGAGCGCGGCGACCGGGGGGAGCCGCAGGATGTTGCGGCAGAGGGCGAGGCCGAGCATCTGAGTGGAGATCAGTCCGGCCCGTTCCGCGGCTTCGGCGACGTCACCCGTGAGGGCGGCCACGGTGGGTGTGAGCTGGTCGCGAAAGATGGCGCGCATCCGGTCGGCCGCGACGTCGTCGGTGGCGGCAGAGCGCAGCAGGATCAGCAGGGCGTCGTCGGTGGGGTCGCCCTCCCAGCGCTGCAAGAAATGCGCCACCAATGTCGTGCCGAGGCGTCGCCTGGGGATCGACGTCAGGTCCGGAAGCCTGAGGTCGATATCCACGGCGGCCGCAAAGAGCTGGGCCTTGCTGCCGTAATAGCGCATGACCATGGACGGATCGATCGTTGCGTCGGATGCGATCGCCCGGATCGTCGCCTTTTGATAGCCGTCGGCGGCGAAGCGGGCCTGCGCCGCGCGCAGAATCTCGGCGCGGGTGGCATCTGAGCGGCGCGGTAAGTCCGACCTGGCCATGCCAACGACCGTAGGCCAACAATTGTTGACTAGCAAGTAACCAGCCGAGTATGTTGCCAACAGATGTTGGCCTACGTCCGTTGGCCTGGCGTGCTTGCCCCTCACGTACTAGGTGACGGCATTGACGACTCTGAGTCCGGACCTGTGCGGAGCTGAGGCTGGGTGGTGACGCGACGCTACGACGTGATCGTGGTAGGTGCTCGGGTAGCGGGCGCAGCAACCGCGATGCTGCTCGCCCGCCGAGGTCTGCGGGTACTCGCGGTCGACCGGGCACGGTTTCCGAGCGACACGCTGTCCACCCACCAGCTGCAGGTGCCAGGCGTGGCTCTGCTCAACCGGTGGGGACTGCTCGAGCGGCTCGTCGCAGCAGGGACGCCTGCGACCCGCGGAGTCAGATTCGATGCGGGAGGCGTCGTCCTGGACGGCCAGTTTCCGTTCTACGACGGTGTTGACGCTCTCTACAGCCCGCGCCGGACGCTGCTGGACGAGATCCTCGTCGAGGCCGCGCGTGCGGCTGGCGCAGAGGTCCGGGAGAACTACCTGGTTAAGGAGCTCGTATGGGAGGGGAGCCGCGTCGTCGGGATCCGTGGTCATGAACGACGCGAGGCCCCGACGACCGAGACGGCTCGACTTGTCGTCGGCGCCGACGGTAAGCATTCGCTGGTCGCCGATGCCGTCGAGGCAGACCGATATCGGGAGCGACCGGCGTCCACGCTGGCCTGCTACACCTACTGGAGCGGTGTCCCGCTGACTCGCGGTGAGCTCTATCAGCGGCCGGGCCGCGCGGTCGCAGCGTTTCCCACCAACGACGGGCTGACGATGGTTTATGTGGCAGCGCCGCGCACCGATCTCGCGACGTTCCGCACCGATATCGAGGGCCACTACCTCAAGACCTTGGATCAATGCGGTGACCTCGGAGACCGCGTCCGCGCTGGCGAGCGCGCCGAGCGCTTCCGTACCACGCCAGACCTCCCCAACACCTTTCGCATCGCATCTGGGCCGGGCTGGGCCTTGGTTGGCGATGCTGGCGTCGTCTTGGACCCGATCACCGCGCAGGGAATCGGCAACGCGCTGCGCGACGCCGACCTGCTCGCCGCCGCGATTGGCGCCGGACTAGATCACGCAGGGTCGCTGGGTACGCGCCTTTCGGACTATCAGCATCGCCGAGACGCGGCGGTAGGGCCGATGTTCGACTTCACCATCGGCGTCGCGGCCATGAGGCCGCCGCGGCCGGCGGACCGGCAGCTGCTCGCGTCGCTGCAAGGCCGACAGGCGGAGGTCGACCGCTTTATCGCTGTCTTCGCCGGCGTGATCTCACCGGCGGATTACCGGTCGGCGCGAAATCTCGCCCGTGTCCTCGGCATTCGTGGATTGGCCAGGCTCGCTGCCACTGGTCTCCGCAACGGCGGCCGCAGGAGATCTCGTACGTCGCCAGTAGCGATCGGCCGCAGTTGATCGGCAGGGTGCGCCACCGAGCGCTAGGCAAGAACAGCTCAAGGGACCACGGCTTCCTCCCGCCACCGGAAGCAACGTCCGACACACCCGTAGGGTTGGCGAGCACAGCCACCGGCCGCGGTGGCCGAGCCGGTTCGGGAGGCTCGTCCCATGAAGGCAGTCGTGGTGCGCGACTTCGGCGGACCGGATCAGTTGGTCCTCGATGAGGTTGCCGACCCGACTCCCGGGCCGGGGCAGATACGGATCGCCGTGCACGCTGCGGGAACGAATCCCGTTGACGCCGGCAATCGCGCGGACGGCAGTTGGGCCGGACTGACTACGCCGTACATCCCGGGCTACGACCTCGCCGGCGTCGTCGACCAGGTGGGTCTCGGGGTCACGTCGTTCACAGTCGGCGATCGGGTGATGACGATGACCCACTTTCCCAGCGGCGGGGGTGGCTACGCGGAGCTCGCCGTTGTGAGTGCGGACAATGCGGCCCGCCTTCATCCGAGAACCACCTTTGTGGAAGCGGCGGTGACTCCGCTAGCCGGTGGGACTGCGCTCACCGTGCTCGCTCGCCTCGGTCTCCCTCCCGGTGCCCGGCTGCTCGTGATTGGAGCAAGCGGCGGCGTGGGCCTGTTCCTGCTTCAGCTCGCTGCCGCGAACGGGCTTACCACCGTCGCGATCGGGCGGCGAGAGATGCATGATCGGATGTATGACCTCGGCGCCGGCGCGTGCATCGATTACACCTCGGAAGACGTCGCCGAGAGGACGGTTGAACTCGCCAACAGTCCGGTCGACGCCGTTGCGGACCTGGTGGGAGGAATGCTGCTCCAGTCGGTGCTGCCCGTGCTCCGCCCCTACGGTTCGGTGGCAACCATCGCAACTCCCGTCCTCGATCTGGATCCGGTCCTGGACAACAACATCACGCTGCACGGTGTGCTGATCAACGACGACGGCGAGCGCACCCGGAGACTGGCCGCGATGCTCGCCGACGGAACGCTGCAGCCAGCGATCAGCTGCGTTCTCCCTCTCGCGGACGCGAGCGAGGCTCACCGAATCCTCGAGCGCCATCACCCCGGTGGGAAGATCGTGCTTCGGGTAGGCGCATAGCTCGAACCGCGGCCTCGCGGGAGCACGGCGAGTTCGAGGGTCGACCGCGTGGGTGCAGTGCGGTGGCCACGGTTGGGGCAGTTGCGGCTGGACACCAACGGCCGGTTCGGTATGCCGAACGCGACCGGCCGCCGTAGGTACCTCGACGCGGTTCCCGCGGTGACACAGAGTGACGGTCGTGCTTCACAACGGCGCGATGCGGTGGCACACTCTCACGAAGTTGCATTTCCCCGGCCGTCGGGTGCGCTTCCCTTGGTGCCTCGCCATGCTTTTGATCGCGGCCGTCGCGACGTTCGTGCCCCTTTTCGTCATGGGCGCAGCTTCGGCCTGGCCCACACGTGGGCCGGCTCATCCTGCCGTTGCTCCCCTCATCGGTGGTCGCACAGACCGAGGACAAGGGACAAGTGTGGTAGCGCCTGCTCACGGCCAGGGCGGTCGTCATCATCATCCCGATCTTGGCGATTCTCGCGGTTCTTTCAGCGATACCTCGTCCAACGCATCGCGGTGACTGGCCTCAATGACTGGCAATCGGAGGAGGACTTCGATGAGGAGAAGAGTTGCCCTGTCCGCAGGCGTCATTGCCGCCGTTGTCGGCTTAATGGCGGCATCCGTACCTGCAGCGTCCAGTGCCACTCGTGCCACTGACACGTCCCCACAAACCCAGGACGGCCTGTCGGCTGCGGCCAAGCAAACACTGCACAACTACGCCGCGGCGACATGGCAGTCGTTCGTGGCCATGGTCGACCCCGACAGCGGCCTGCCCGCCGACAAGCTCGGGGTCGACGGGACTCGCAGCGTCGAGACTTCGACGACGAACATCGGTGCCTACATGTGGAGCACTCTCGTCGCCGAACGGCTCAACATCATCGGACATGCCGAAGGCGTCGCCCGATTGAGCCGGACCATCAGCACGCTCGAGACCATGGAGCGCCACGAGCCCAGCGGTCAGTACTACAACTGGTACGACCACCGGACGGGCGCGAAGCTGACCGTCTGGCCACCCACCGGGCAGCCACTTACCCCGATCCTGTCGTCGGTCGACAACGGCTGGCTCGCAACCGGGCTGCGGCTAGTCAGCCAGGGCGTGCCGGAGCTTGCGGGCCGAGCCAGCGCGCTCTTTGACAGCATGGACTTCGGCTTCTACTACCGGCCCGCGGTGAACCGGATCGCTTTCTTCTACGCGCCGGACACCGGTGAGTCGCCCTGCTGCTACGACACGATCGTCAGCGAGAGCCGCATCGCGAGCTATATCGGCATCGCAAAGGGCGAGCTGCCGCAGAAGGAGTATTTCGGCGCCTGGCGCAGCTTCCCGAACAGCTGTGACTGGAGCTGGCAGGAGACGAAGCCACTCGGCGAGAACCGCACCTACTTCGGGGTGAACGTCTTCGAGGGCGCGTACCCGTACAACAACACCATGGTGGTGCCGTCCTGGGGCGGGAGCATGTTCGAGGCGCTCATGCCGACGCTCTTCGTGCCCGAGGAGACGTGGGGCCCGCGGAGCTGGGGGATCAACGATCCGGTCACCGTCGCCGCGCAGATCCACCACGGTCTCGTCGACGCGGGGTACGGCTACTGGGGCTTCTCGCCATCGAACATTCCCGAGGGCGGCTACAACGCGTTCGGTGTCGACGCGATCGGGATGAACCCCGGCGGCTACTACTCCAACGAGGACAACACCGGCGTGGACCACGGTTTCGCCGGCTGCCCGGGCCGTGACCCGCAGCCCGACCCGCCTCCGTCCGCCTACACGAACGGCGTGGTTGCCCCGCACGCGGCGTTCCTCGCTCTGCGATGGGCACCACAGCAGGCACTGGACAACCTCGCAGCGCTGGCCCGGAACTTCGACATCTACTCGCCGGACCGCGGGTTCCTCGACTCGGTCAACGTGGACAGCGGGGCCGTGTCACAGTCGTACCTCTCGCTCGACCAGGGCATGATCATGGCGGCAATCGGCAACGCGCTGAGCAGCGACTTCCTCAGGAAGCTGTTCGTGACGTCGGACTTCATACAGCGGCTGCGGCCGGTGGTCGGAGTCGAGGAGTTCGGCGCGTCACCGCGTCACTGCACGATCGGTACGACGGGGAACTGCGAATGAACCAGGTTCCCGCCTGCTCGTGATTGGAGCGATCGGCTGGGGGCCGGCGTCTTGGACGCCGGCCCCAATACCGTCACACGGGTCAGCAGCCGGGCAGCTTGAAGCTGGCGATTCTCGTCTGCCAACCGTTTCCTAGCGGCGCGGACGCCGCGCCCTCGACCGTGTAGTACTCGTTGACGTACCAGAACGTGCAGTCGTCGACCGGATCGACCGTCATGTCGGTGTAGTCGCCCCACCTCGAGTTCACGTGGGTCTGGGCGGCCGTGCCGTTGACGATCGTGCCCTCGCCGAGTGTCATCTGGCCAAGCGGGTCGCCCGCCATCCGGCCGGTGTATCGAATGCCGGGGAACACGTCGGTGGCATTGACCACGCTGTATCCGAGTGCGAAATTCCCGTTCTTGTCCGCGGCGATACTGCCCATCCAGCGGTGGATGCCGTCGCCAGGCGCGTATGTGCCCTGCTGGCGCAGGCTGTACACGCCGTTCGTGCGCCGGATCTCGTACCACCTTGCGCCGGCGACACCCGGCAGTGCCTCCACGGACTGGTTGGTGAGCAGCGACTCGGAGGTGCCGAGGTTGCGGTACGCCAGCCGGAAGGTTGGCCGCTGCCGGTAGGACAGGATGTCCAGCCATCGGGTGGTATCCGTGACGCCGGGCTGCGGCAGGCAGTCCCGGGAGCCGAAGCCACCGACGCACGGGAAGACCGAGTCGAATGACGCAACCGGCAGCTGGGCCTTGAACACAAGCGACGCGATCGGCGTCGAGCGCCACTTGACGTCGAACTCCCAGATGTTGAGCGCGTCGGACGTCGCGCCGTACGGTGCGTTGTCGTCCTGAGTACCGACGATCGGTGCCGGCGCGTCGTTCTTCGGCTTGGTATTGCCGTCGACGTCCGGCGGCAGCAGTCCGTCACCGATCAGGTTGAGCGGCACCTCGCTATCTTTCGCCAGGAAGCCGACAGCTCGGGCACCCGGGTCGCCGTCGATCATCTTGTTGCGCTCGAGCCCGTACACCCCGATCCCGTAGATGCTCGGATCCAGAGTGCCGAACTCGCGCGTGGTGATGACGTACGAGTCCTTCCAGATTCCGATCTTCGGATAGTCGGGGAAGTTGTATCCGGTAGTGAAGGCATAGCGGTAGTAGCTGCCTGTCGGGTCGCCCGTCGTCGAGACGGCGACGCAGTTGTAGAACAAGTTGAGCGGCTCGTTCGGGTAGTTGATGCCTCGGGCGGTGAGCTGGGTGATGATCCACCGATCCGCGAACTGGTCGTAGAGCACGACCGGGTCGCCGGACGGATCGGTGCGCTCGTCGATCGGGAAGCCGGCCCACAGGCTGCCGGTGTCTACCGGGCCGAGCAGCTTGGTCCCGGTCTTGGAATAGACCGCGAAGACGACATTGATGACCTCGACGAAGTGGCGGCGTGCATACGATCCCTCCCGATCGCAGCTGACGGCCTCGCCGTCAAGCTATGACCGGAGGATGCACCTGGCAACGGGTCTCTCACTACCGGTAGCTCACCGCAGCAGCACGCACGGGTCCGGCGCGCGCTGCCACAATCTGTGGCAGCTTCGGCTGGACACGCACGTGGCCGCCTATCGGTCAACGAGGAGCCAGATAGGTTCAGGTAGTCCGTAGTACGGCATATTCGGTCTACCGAAGGCGACCAGCGGCCGTAGGACGTCGGCGGTGAGCTTTCGTTCAACCTGGCCGTCGTCGGTACCACGGAGTTTGCAGCCGCCGAATCGGAGGACGACTTCCTGGTCCCGTTGGCTGCCGTGCACGATCAGCAGAATCTTCTGGTAGCCGTAGGGGCCTCCGGGGAAACCGCGGCAACTCTTGGCCGGGGCCTCGGGTCCGATGCCTTCCGGTGCGGTGAGGATGGCGTCAACGCGCTTTTGAGCGTTGGTGCCGGTAAGTCGACTGGAGTCAAGCAACGGCGGCAGGTCCTCTCCGGACAGCTCGGAGGTATAGCTGCACACGCTGATGCCATTGACGTCGCCGACCGTGGCGAGACCACCGCCGAACGGGCGGGTGTCGGGATAGTCGGCGATGGGGTGGCGGACGGGGCAGCCATAGACGTCGGTGTCGCCGACCGGCCGCAGAGAGTCCATCACCGTGTGGCGTAGGGGCACGAGGACCTCGACACCGCGGGAGGACTCCCACCGCCAACCGGCGGGGGTAGGTGGCTGCGCAGGTTCGGACCGCTTCAGCGGTGAGCCGCCGGCCATCCAGGCGACGAGGGCGACGATGCCCGCGACGGCGGCTGCGGCCAGCAGTCCCGCCCCGATCCGGCGGTTACGACGCCGCCGGTCGATTCGTACCCGGACCCGTTCAAGCAACCCATCGGCCGCTGGGGCATCGTGTGCATGCAGCAGCAGTGCTTGCTCGAATGCGGCAGCGGCGGGGTCAGAGTGCCCAGTCATCCCTGGCCGACCTCCTCCTGGCTTCGCAGCCGCTGCCGCAGCGTGGCGAGTGCACGATGGATCTGGGAGCGGACGGTTGCGGGGGAACAGCCGAGGACCGCGCCGATCTCGGAATCTGACAGACCCTCGTAGTAGCGAAGAACTACCGCCGCCCGCTGCCTCCTGGGCAGTGTCGAACACAGCCCCCAGGCCGCGTCGCGTGTCGCAACCTCGTCAGCCACGTCGACGAGAGCGACCAACGGCCCCCCGGCGACCAGGGTCTCCCGCCGCCGAAACCGCCGCCACAAGGCCCGGTCGGCGTTGACGATGCTGCGACGCACGTACGCCTCCGGATTGCCACCGCGGACGATCCGACGCCATCGAGGACGCACGGAGACGAGAGCGTCCTGAACGGCTTCCTCAGCCCGGCCGCGGTCACCGGTGACCAGGTAGGCGAACTTAAGCAGCGCCGGACCGCGAGCTCGCGCCCAAGCCTCGAAGTCCGGGGCTTCGTCGCCATCGCCCACGGCGCCACCTCCACCCATACTCATGTTGCCGAGCCAGCGTCCGTTGCATGCGAAAGCTGTGGGCGATGAAGGCGGGAATCGTCGTCGCTTTTCATGATCACGTCAGCAACCGCGTCATGGAGGGCAGGCAGCCTGCCGGATGCGTTGGGCGGCGGTTGATCGGATTGGCCAGGGGCCCAACCTCGCGGGTACCACTGTCGCCTGAGTGAGTCACGGCGGGGGTATCAAGTCAACGATGGGTGTCGTGAGTCCGTAGTAATCGTGATTCGGTGATTCAAATGCGAGCAGCGGCCCTGCGACGCCGACGGTGAGCTGTCGTTCAACCTGACCGTCATCGGTGCCGTGGTGGTTGCAGCCGCTGAATCGGAGGACCACTTCCTGGTCTCGTTGGCTGCCATGTACGACCAGCAGGATCCGCTCGTAACCATAGTCGGGGTAGTCGGGCTCACCGGGCGCATCCATGCCGCGGAACTTGCGGCACTCTTCCAGACTGGCCGGCTGTTGTGTCGCCGTCGGGTCCGCCCAGTCGCCGTTGGGTCCGCTGCCTCCGGGCGCCGCGAGGATGGCGTCGACGATCTTCTGGGCATCGGTGCCGGTGAGTCGGCTGGAGGCCAGCAACGGCGGCAGGTCTTCGCCGGGGGCCCGCTCGGAGGTATAGCTGCACACGCTGATGGTGTCGACGTCGCCGACAGTGGCCAGACCACCGCCGGACGGGCGGGTGTCGGGATGCTCGGCGACGGGGTGCTGGACGGGGCAACCGTAGACGTCGGTGTCGCCGGCCGGCCGCAAAGAGTCCATCACCGTACGGCGTTGGCCGTCGTCGTCGGTGAACACCGTGACTTTGACCCCGGCCACCAGCCTCGTTTCCTCCACCCAACCGTAGTTGTGCTCTCGGACGCCTGGCGGGGCCCGATAGTCGTCAAACCACAGGAAGGGCGTGCGGACATCGACGCGCGGACATATCTGCCGAGGGCTCGTCAGGCTGCGCTCGGCGGTGCGACCGACGTAGGGATCTGCTCGCCCCCGGATCGGCTCGCTGTAAGAGGCATAGCAATTCCCAAGCAAGCCATAGGTCCAACCGTCGCTCCACGTGTCGGGCACGAGGGCCTCGACACCTCGGGAGGACGTCCACCGCCAACCGTCGGGTGCGGCACTGGGGGGCGGCTGCGCCGGTTCGGACCGCTTCGTGGGGGAGCCGCCAGCCATCCAGGCGGCTACGGCGACGATGCCGGCGACTGTGACGGCGGCCAGCAGGCCGGCCCCGATCCGGCGGTTGCGGCGTCGCCGGTCGATGCGCGCCCGCGCCCAAGCCTCGAAGTCGGGGACTTCATCGCCAGCGGCCACCACGCCACCTCCACTCATATTCATGTTGCCGAGGCGGCGTTCGTTGCATGCAGGAAGCTGGGGCGATGATTGGGGTCGCCCTCCGCTCCTCCGCCACACGGCGGACGGGGTTCTCAGGGAATGAGAAGGCCGTCCCGCCGATGCGGCATCTCGACGTCAAGGAATTGGGTGTAGAGGGATTTATCGTCAGCGGCGACCTGCCGCCAAGCTCGGCAACATACGACCCCTACTAGGCGCGGAACCCGCCTTAGCTGACCTGCCCTCCATCGACTTGTCCGTCGCGGACATGCCGAGGCCAAGTCCACGCGTACCAGATGATCAGCAGTAAGAGCGCGCTCTCCACCACGCTCAGGAAGTAGAAGTACGCCCAGGTTTCGCCGATAACCGAGGCCACGATGCTGACGATGTACAGAGCCGGCAGCACGATATTGGTCCATCTGCTGACCTTCGGTGTAAGGACGAGCGTTAAGAAGATCATCACGCTCGCGATCGCGATGTAGACCGAGACGGCAAACAGGAATCCCTGTGTGATCTTCATCCCAGAGACCTCGCCCCCGATGACTTCCTCGATTCGTCCCGTGTTGAAGAAGCCGAAGATGTCTCCATAGGCAAAGAGGAAGAGCATCGCTATCCACAGGGCGGCAATCTTGAGTCGGACACCGATCTTCACGTCGTCGAGGGATCACGGAGTCAGCGTTGGACATCCTCGGACCCCTTTCTTCCTGCCTGCGGAGTCTCGCACGCGCGAGCCTAGTGACCACGCACAGCTTGCGCGGTGGCGCTTCTCTGGGAACTCGAAGATCGATGCCCGGATCACGGAGCGATACGGCACACATGGACCGCTGCCCGCGTTCGCCCTCGATCAGAACGGGAAGTCCGATAACACTCCAGCTCATCAACCCGGAAAGCCTGCCTACTCCCGCCACATACACCCATGTCGTCGTCGCGACCGGAAGCAAGACGGTATTCGTCGCTGGCCAAGAACCCGAGGACGCCCAGGGCAACCTCGTCGGCCAGGGTGACCTGGCAGCCCAAGCTCACCAGGTGTTCGCCAACCTTGGCCGCGCACTCGCGGCTGCCAGTGCCGATCCCCGCCAGGTCGCCAAGATCACCATCTACGTCGTTCATCACCGTCCGGAGTACCTGCCAGTGATCGAGCAGGCGCGGGTGAGCCTGTTTGGTGAACACAAACCAGCCGACACAGTTGTGGGGGTACAGACACTGTCCCAGCCCGAGTACCTCATCGAGGTCGACGCGGTCGCGGTCATCGACGGCTGACACCCGCAGACCTCAACCCCACCCGGGGCCAGCGCGCTCGCGCAGGGCGTCGTCTGATCGCTAAGACTGAGAACCCGTTCCACCGACTTTCACTGCAGAGCCAGCCGCCCGCAGCAGCACGTCGCGTCCTGCGCTGCCCAACCAGGCGGCGAACTGGTGCAGGTGATCCCGTGTCTCCTCGTCCTCCGCAGCGTCCGCGGCATCGTTGAGGGCGGCGAGGATCCGGTCGGCCAGCGTCTCAGGGGTCGGCCATGCACCGACAGTTCGGCGAGCATGACCGGTCACGTTGGTCACCCAGAGCGTGGGATCGCCGAGCGCACCGTGCGTCCGATCGAAATACTTGGGGTTCGTCTCACCCGCCAGTGCTCGCAGCGCGCTCTCGACGGTGTGCGGGTCGAACCCGGTGACAAACCGAACGTCCTCCGGCGTGACGGGCCTCCCCTCCCGCTCGTCCAGCTCCACGACCGCGCGCAGCACCGGCAAGTCCCTGTCGTTCCATGTATCGACGACCATGCGGCGACGGTACGCGACTGTCGGCTGGCGTACCGGGTTACGCGTGCAGTGATGCGGCAAAGTGCTCGTACCTGTCGTCCAGGGCTGCGACACTTCCGATCATGTCGGTGCTGGAGTTCATCTCTAACTTGATCGACAACTTGCTGTCGTGGCCGGTGATTCTTGCGGCGCTCCTGCTGTTCTTCCGTCGCCCTATTGCCTCGCTGCTACAGCGCGTCAGCGAGTGGGAAGGTTTCGGCCAGAAGATCAAATTTGGGAAGGAACTGGCCGAGGTGGAGCAGAAGATTGACCAGGCACTCGAGAATGCCGACATCGGTGGTCAGCTGGATTACGTGGACCTGCCGCCAGATGCCCACCCCCCAGGGGACATCGGGTCCTCCAGGCCTCCCGCTCCCCCTGAAGAACGCGCTGCCCGAGCCGCTCGCCCTCCGTCGTCCTTCTGGGAGCGCCTCGCCTTCGAGGCCGACTCCAGCCCTTCATCCACCGTCCTGATGGCTTGGCGGACGCTGGAGACGACGATCCTGGGGCTCGCTCAGGGGCTGTCCGGCCAACCATCAGCAGGATCCAACGTTCAAGCTGCTTTGCCGGTCTTACAAGAGGCGGGGTATGTCTCCAAAGAACTCATCGCGGCCGTAGAGCAGTTGCAACGACTACGGAATGCAGTGGCCCACGGCGAACATGACCCGACACCGGGTGAGGCGTCGGCATATGTGGAGCAAGCGCGGCAACTGAATACCCTCGTCCAGATCCTCTCCTATGAAAATGGGAATGCTGGGTCGCCATCCGACGCGCAGGCTGACCGGTAAATCCTTGCGAGACGGACGACCGCCGATCTCGCGGTGCGGCAGTGCTGCGCGGCGCGGTTTCACCCATCGTCCTCGGCGCACCGGGGGCACACGAGACGGGAACACCTACGCACGACTAGTGGGCACGAGTTGCTGCTGCTAACCGCACTCGAGCAGTGGTGGCCTGGCCGGGCGGACTCGGTGCGCCAGAAGGTCCTAGGGCTCGTCGAGGTCCTCTGGGCCTTCCGGGCCAATGAACCACGGCGGTGGCTCTGGGAAGAAGGGGGACGGTGGCAGGGCCTGGCCCGCAGCAACACGCAAGGTTGCAAGAGCATGGGTAAGGCGAACCGTGCTGCGCGCTGCATATAGTAGGTATCGGCGAGATCGGCCGACCGTGTAATCGCGCGGAGCAGCGCCACTTCCGCCTCGTGCAACGCGTCGGCGACCTCACGCTTTTGCTCGTCGGAGAACTCGACCCGCTCAGCCTTAGCGGGTGTACGGGACGAGTAGTAGCCGCCGCCCTGCATCCAGGGTCCGGGACGGCCGCCGGGAGGGATCTCTTCCATCTGCACGAACCTCCTCCTCAGACAGTCCCTCCAACTTGCGTGCCACCGATTCGCGGAGGTAGTCGAGGAACCTCAGTTGCGTCTCGACCTCGCCAGCCGCGAAGGCCTCGGGGCGCCGGTCGCCTCTCATACCCTGAGCCGAGTTAGACAACGTGGCGACCCCACGACGGCCATCTCAGCGCGCAGCGGAGCCATCTTGCCGCTCCGACGGGGCCGACCCAGCCCGACGTTCCCCTGGCAGGCATCACCATGACCGGCCTTGACTAGCAATCGTCGTCGTCCGGTCGGTCCCGGATGTGTCCTACTCGACGCTGTGCCAGTGCGGCCATCGCAGCCAAGATCACCGATGATCTCAGGAGGCGGTGTCGGATCGGGGCAGACGTGTTCGTGGCAGCGGTAGAGGCCGTCCACGAGGGTCTGCCCCAAGGAGAAGGGAACCGCGATCATGAGACTGACGACCACCACGATGGTCACCGTCGACGGCGTCATGCAAGGACTCGGCGGGGCGGACGAGGACCGCCGGGGCGGATTCGAGCGCGGCGGATGGGTCGCGCCGCTGTTCGACAACGAGGGCGGGACGTTTCTCAACCAGGTTTACCAACGTGCCGACGCGTTCCTGTTCGGCCGACAGACCTACGAGCTCTTCGCCGGCTCCTGGGGAACGTGGGACGATCCAGGCGACAGCCCGATCTGGACGGCGTTGAACACGAAGCCCAAGTACGTCGCATCGACCACACTCACCGACCCGCGCTGGGCGGACACGACCGTCCTCTCCGGTGATCTCGCATCCGCCATCGGCGAGCTGAAAGCCAAGCCGACGGGTGAGCTGCAGGTGCACGGCAGCGGCGCCCTGATCCGCTGGCTACTGGCCAACCAGCTTGTCGACGAGATCACCCTGCTCGTCTGTCCCGTGGTCATCGGTCAGGGCACGCGGCTATTCCCAGACACCGGCCCGGACATAGCGCTCGACCTGGTCGATTCGCGGTCCACCCCGAAGGGGGTATCGATCCAGATTTACCGGCCTGCCGGCCGCCCGCAGTACGAAACGGCTACGCCCCACCCGAGCACGTGACCTCGGTGGACTCCTCGGGCACCCAAGAGGAGATCACGTCATTAGATGTCAAGGGGATCGCCTGGTCAGAGGGAGCCGACGCCGGGACTCCCTCCGGTCAAGGACCGGTCGCTGAGTGTCTAGCTCGCGGCCGGTCCGCGTTCATGATCCACTTCGGACAGTACGCGTCTGCACAGTGATCGGCTCCTCACCGGACGCGGACCGACGGCTCGCCGCCGTCCGCGACGTGGAGCGGCTCTGGCGGTACAGCGTCCTCGGCACGTAACGAAAGACCCACACCTTAATTCCGGCTTTCGTGGGGTGGGGGTCTGCCGAACAAATTGCAGCAGGTCCAGCAGTGCGCCCGTTAAGCGCGCGGCGTTCGTCGTCGGGTCAGGGCGACGCGACGACCGGGCGCTGCGCCGCGAAGGAGATCGAACGGAATGTCAAGAACTGGATACCGGCCTCGAGGGACATGATGACGTCCGAGAGCTCGCCCGCGCGTGGGATGAAGGTGAGGTCCACCGTGTGCGACGCGAAGGCGTCGGTGATCGGGATCCGGATCGAGGCCCCGGCCTGGGTCTCGCGGATGAGCACGTGCCCAAC
>JBKPTD010000186.1:0-11208 GCA_046735375.1 Actinomycetota bacterium
GCGACGGCCCAGGCGCTCAATCTGCCCCTGACCGAGTTCCCCAGCCATCACGGCGGCTTCGTCGGAGGCGAGTATGGCTACGCAGGTGAGCCAGAGGCGTTCGCAGCACGACTTCGTGAGGTCCTTGACGGCGACACCTGAGGCGATACGCCGGCTTAGTTACGTCGCCTCGAACTTCATGCTCAGCTTGACTGCCTTGACCGAGGACATGCCCGCCGCATAAAGCGCCGTTCCGATGGAGAGCAGTGCGAATCCGGGGATGCGCAGTTGCGGTATCCCGAGCATGATCAATCCGAGACGGTCCAGAACGAAGCCGGGCGTCATCGCTACCGCGCTCAATGCACTGCCAACGGTCCAGCTTCCGATGGCCTGTCTGGGCGGGAGCTTGTTTTTCTTGACGCCGAGGATGCGTGCAGGGACGGCGACGAAGCTGATGAGCATCAGCGCGTACAGGCCGCCGACCGCGATCAAGTACAACCAGGCGGCGTCGATCCGGGGGACCACGGCAGCACCGATTGCCAGGATGGCGCCCATGAAAATCCCCGCGCGCACGATCCGGGCAAGGTGGGGTTTTGCCTTCCGGGCAGCAGGGGCGATCCGTGGCGGCGGCGGATCACTGATCGCAAACGCAAATACCGTGTTGCACCAGAAGGACGCAATGCTGACCGCAGCGCACATAACGAACAGCAGGAGCGTCCCGCCCAGAGTGAGGTGCCGGAACGCCTCCCCCCGAAGCGTGTGCTGTTTCAGGTCCCACAGGACCAGCCACAGCCACACCGCCGGAACCAATTCGATCACGGACAGCCGCCAGTTGAGAAAGAGCAGCTTGATCCCGCGGATCAACAGGACGATCGCCCCTGCAGCCCAGGCCACCGGCGCTAGGTACGTCCTCGATTCGCCGAGTCGGCGAGCCGTCGACTCGATCTCGACTGGATCGGCATCCGCCACCGCGCGGGCGACGCTCATGAGCCTGACCAGTGTCCTCTGCGTACGGCTCCTGCCACCGGCCTCGCCCGTGCTGGTGGCGACTTCCGCGACGTGACCCGGGCTTTGCTGCCGCTCGTGTTCTGCGGGCGAGCGGCTCATCTCGCCCTGCTTGGATTAGCCGGCGCCCTCCCGACCAGGGCCCGAGCCGGCTTGCGAGAGCACGCTGGCCTCAACTCGACCCGCCAGCGACCTATCCTCACTCGATCACCACCGCCTCACGCGACCTGATCAGCCCCTGCCTCTATCGCCATAAGTGCAAACCGAATCAAGTCGCCGGACAAGTGGTGGGCACCTGCCGGCCGCTAGCCGTTCATCGCGGTTGGAACGCCTCAGGCAAGGTGAGCGATGACACCCGTGATCGAGACGAGCATGTAGTTGTTCTCGGTGGTCCCTATGGACGACCTGGTGTGAGCGGCTCACCCGCCACGACGTCGAGCATGCGACCGGGGCGATGCGGAACGAGGGGAGGCGGAACCGCGAAGGTTGACGCTCGGCTTCAACCGGAGGGCTGGACCGGGACCGGGACCGCCATGACCACGGTCAACACGCCTGGGTCGATGCGCAAGGAGCGCTCGGCCAGCGCGGCGGTGACGGTCATCTTCGACGGCAACACGCTCGTCGACGGCGCCTCCAACTTCCCGTTCCCGCGCCATTCATCCGAGTCGACACGGAGAAGTAGCTCAGGCTCCGCGTTCAACGCCTTCGGCGGCTGCGCATCGTCTTAGCGGGCGGCTCCGACGGTTGACTCGGCGGGGAAGGTACTTGTGGGGCTGGCGGTGTTGGCTGCTTCCCTTGGGGATCTTTGCTGGGAATGCTCTGAAGAATGGATTGGGCTCGATCATCGATGAATCGAGTGGCGAGCTGCTGCGCATATCCAAATACCAGCGCATACGCCAAGATTTGCCGCTGGGAGTCCAGTTCGGAAAGGCCGGGTACGAAGCCACCGCCGAGGAGGAGAATTCCCGACACAGCGGTGAGTGCACCCAACGGCACCTTGAGGACTGCCAGCGCGATCGGTACGTCATACGGCGTGGAGGGGCCCCGGATCTTGCGGATAGAAAATGCAGCAGCCAATGCGCCCCCGATGAGCCCGAGTCCCGCGACTATCTTCACGTCATTGGAGCTGGGTTTACTTCCTCCACTGGGGCAAACGGTGTGGCTGGCCTCGGGCTGTCCCGGCTGTGCAGTCGCGATAGTGGGCTGGAAACATAGTGGCATCGAGGCCGGGGAGGATGCCACGACGCTTTACTAATGTGATCATGAACACGGCAATAAGCGCCCCCGTAGCCAGCAGAATGTTTCGAAATCCCCGCACCCGCGCATGCTGCTGGTCCGAGGCATCATAGCCAATCCCCAGCGCTTGCTTGAGTACCGCACGCTTCCGGTCTAACCGGGATTCATCAAGGAGTTTGTCGATGTTCAGGCGTCGAATATCTCCGGCTTCCAAAAACGTCGAAACCCGCGCGATCGCACTGGGAATAAGCGCGTCCACCTCTTCCCGTGGAAGCACGTCCACCAGAAAGGTGTTGGCAGAATGGAGGCTCCGGTATGCCTGCTCAATCGACGTTCCACGCCATCGGTCGATAGGTCCCCGCCACGGGAGCAGTCCCCGCCGGCTTGTTGCCTGCCGTGTGCACGTCAGCAAGCGCATAATCGCTGACTCGGTCGCTTCCGTCGATCCGTCGTTCCGTGCGTCTTGCGACACCGATGATCCGGCTGCAGCTTCTGCCCCCTCGACACTGCGCGGCCGCCGGCCGATCAGTCCCCGCCGCAGTAACCCTCTCCGGCCTTTAGTTGCCTCGCGCGAGGCTGCCGATAACCTCCGTTCTCCGACCCGGACCCCGGCCCCGTCGCGTTGCGCACCTCGCGCGGCTGCGACAGCGACACGCATGGCTTCCTCAATGCTGTCGGCCTGGATGGCCGCCTGCCTTGCCCAAGGCTCTTTCCACAGCGAGGAATCCCGGGAGACGTCTTCACCCGACATCGGACAACCCTCCCCCTGATGGAACGATCACGATCGTGATCGTTCTATCACGCCTGCATCGTTCGTTCAGCGGCCTCTATCGAAACAACATTGCTGGAGAAACGAAGGCTCATTCCTATGTCCACCTCGAGGTTGGGATTGCTACTCACTCTTGAGCACCGTTGCCGATCCGGCTTAGAGTCAACGCCTAACGCGGCCGCCGGGACGGTTTGGGAGGCCCTGACGCACGGCTTGGGCGGATCGATGCGCGCGTTCCCTGTGCGGGTTGCCCTGATGGTTTCGGCTCTCGTGTTGTTGATGCCCGCAACATGGATGCCGGGGACGGCGGCCGCGAAGCCTGCCGGTCAGGGCGTGACGCCGATCGTGCTGTTCCCCGCCTGGCATTTCACCCGGCTCACCGTCACCGTCAAGCACCAGACCACGGACCCGAACTGCCCGGGTTCGGGCGCCTTCGAGGACCTGGTCTTCGAGGACCCGGGCCCGGCCTTCTCGCAGGTCTGCCGAGACGAACTCATGACGCTCCGCTACGATCGCGACTCCGCCAAGCCGATGCGCCTGCGGTTCCACGAGCAGCGCGGCGTCACTGTCTCCATCCCGGACTACGGCAAGACGGCCAGTGCGCCGTTCTACGAGCCGATGTACGAGGCGCTCGAGGCCGTTGGCTACACGCGTGACAAGGACATCCGTGTCGCGGGCTATGACGCACGACTTACGCCGGACATGGACGGCTTCTTGCAGCGGAGCAAGCACCTCATCGAGCAGACTTACCGCGAGAACGGCCGGCGTCCCGTCCACCTCGTCGGGCATTCGAACGGGCCGATCTACATCCAGTACTTGCTCACCCATACGAGCCCAGCCTGGAAGAGCAAATACATCCACGGGTTCACCCCGCTGGCCGGCAACTTCCCGGGCCAGGGACTCGGCTACGCCTTGATGTTCGTTGGCGTCAACATTCCCGACCTGAGCTTTCCGGGGACGCCCGAGAACGCCGTCAGCAGCGCCCGGATGTTCCTGTCCCACCCGTCGACGTTCATCACCGCGTCAGATCCCCGGATCTTCCGCGACGACGAGATCATCATTCACGACCAGTCGACCAATAGGTTCTACACCCCCGAGGACTATCCGCAGCTGTTCGACGATGCCGGCCTGTCCTGGGTGAAGCCGATCGCGAACTACTACATCGGCGGCGTCCCGTTCGCCGACCCGGCCCACTTCCCCAACGTCGACGTCTACGCCGAGAAGGGCTCCGGCATCGACACGCTTGTTGGGCTCGGACTGACCGGCCTGACCGTGGGACAGTTGGTGACCGACACGACCGAGTTCTTCACCCGCGACGGCGACATCAACCAGGAGGACATCACCAATGACGCGGTCAATGCCTGGACTGCGATGGCGTGCTGGCACTTCAGCCTGACCGACAATCCGGGGGTCAACCACTTCGAGCTACCCAGCAATCCGAACGTCCTGGCCCGCCTCATCACCGATGCGAACGCGCCCAGGTCGAACTGCCCATAACCTCGACCGCACAGACCGGACGCCCGGAGTCCTACCGCATCTGGGGCCGAGCCTCATCATGACGTTCGAGCTCGACTCCCGGCGGGTTGCCCGAGTTCCTTCCAGAACCACTTGAGCTGTGCCGGTGACGTTTCCTGCCACGGTGCCGTGCGCCGAAAGAGCCGTCCACGGCTGAGAAGCCGCTGCTGTCTACGACAAAAGGCCTCGCTGAGCTCGTTCCGATAGGACTGCTCGCCCTTTGATGGGTAGGGGCAGAGGCCGAACTGGCACCCTTCCTTGCAGTTCGATCCCGGCGCGAGATTCCCTGGCATGCCCAGCGGTCGGCCCGGCTGGAGCAAGGACCGGTCCTCCGCAAGGCACGGCGGGAGATACTTTCCACTGGTGCGGTGCAATCTGCGGTCCCGGTCGAGGGGTTCCCCCCGCTCGGCGAGGTTCAAAAGCAGGAGCACATCCGCGACAAGCTGCTGCGCACGCGGGATGAGGGCGGTCCACCCGGCGGAGGGTGGGATCCACAAGTTGTGTTGATGTTGGGATCCTGACCTGGTCGGGGAGGATCCCACTTTGGAGACAATGCCGCTTTCGTCGATCCAGATGTACCGTTCCGGCTGCCCAGTCTCCAGCGCCCGCACGGCGAGCCGCCACGCCTCGGCGACGAATGGGTGCTCTCGGCGCCGGTCCAACCGCTTGCCGTCTTCAATCCCGCACCAGTGGGCGATCAGCGCATGGTAGTCAGGGACCTGTCCACGACCGGGGCGGTGGGTCGGGTCATCCGGTAGGTGCCACAGGGTCAACGCGTGCAAGAGGGTAAGCCGCGTGAACCAGAAGTCGCAGTCGTCGAGCATCTCCTTAGCCCGTTCCGCTAGATATGCGCGGGCCTCCTCGCTGGCGTGCCGATGCCGGCGGCGGCGATTGGCGGCGTACTTGAAGCCCTGCGCCAGCGCGACCTCAAGAGAGAGACCCGAGCCCGCTCGCGGGCTCCGACGGTTTTGCGCGTGGATGAACTCCAGCCACTGTTCTAGCTGCTCGGACGCGATCGCCCGGCGTTGGGGGTCGCTCGCAGATCCCACCAGTAGGGGCGCCAGCCGCGCTCGGATGAGGTCGCTGCGGTGTCTCGTCTCCTCTTGCTTCCTTTCTTCGTTCGTGCGGCTGTTCTCCTTCGGCTGATCGGTCGCAGTCGCGGCCTCGCCGTCCCGCTGGTCTTGTACCTGGCCGCTGCCGACCGGGGGCCCAAGGATCCCGGCAAGTTCGAGCAGTGCATCATCGCCGCCGGCCCCGATCTCCTGGCTGGCCGCAAGCTGTACCGGATAGAACGATTCACGGCAGCCGATTTCGAACAGTGCGCGGTAGGCCGGTTGGGTTGGACTGCGCCGCTCGCTGATCGTGCGCGCGGCCGCGCCGAAGCGGTTTATTAGGTTGAGTTTGGCGTCGTTCAAGGTTCGTGGATCCTGCTCCACGACCTTCTGCCAACGCTGGAGAATTTCGTCGCCGATCGCGCGATGCTCGGGAACGAGGTCCGCACTGTCGATCTCAAGCAGGGCGGCGTAGAGATCGAGCGCTTTCGAGTCGGTGCGCCCCCGTGCGGATGTCCGTAGGTACTGACGCTGGGAGATCGGCTCAGGCGGCGAGCCGTTGCTTGCGTCGTCCACGGCGGGCGTGCGTCCGCCAGCATCGCTCGGCTCGGCCCTTGAGCGCATCACCAGGGCGATCAGGAGTTCCCGCCCGGGATTCTTCAGCGCCTTCTCACGGAATTCGCGCTGGGCCATCGCCTCCGCAATGAGCCGCGAGCCGAGGTAGGCCTGCAGGATGCTGTTCGGGAAACTGACGGTGGCTCCATGGGCCTCCACGAGGCCAAGATGGGTGCCCCAGGTGGCGGCAAGCCGTATGTCGAAGGACCGATCCCCCGCCTCGGCGAGTCGTCGGATCACCTCCTGGATGATCGGCGAAGGGGGTTCGGAATCGCTGCTCGGCTCCCGAAGAGCCTCGAAGTCCTCCAGCTTCACCTCGAGCTGATCCTGTCCCAGGCCGATACACGCCAGCGCGGACAATTGGTCGATCGTCGCCATCCGGTCCTCGTGGCTCAGGGCCACCCCGGGTGGGAAATGACCCGCTAGGAGCGCGTCCTCCCAGGTCTTGAGCAGGTGCAGCCGCAGGTTGGACCGGTCCGCGCCGCGGGTATCATGCTGCCTGTCGTCCCCGTTGGCCGCGGTGTCCTCCAGCAAGCCGGCACGGTGGAGCTGGTAGGCGATTTGCAGATAGAACGGTGCCTCGGTGACCTCCGCCGTCTCCACGATCCAGTCGAGGCGATGCTCGTCCTCGTTCTGATCGCCTCGCATGATGTAGTCAAGCGCGGCTTCCTCGCTCAGCGGTTCTAGCTCCATGATCGTGGCCTCTGTGCCCCGGAGTGGATCGTGCGGCCGGGAGGCGATGATTAGGGGCAATCTGGCCGTGTTGGCCTGACGAATCGCGAGGCGAATGAGACTGTCACGTTCGGTTTGGACGCTGTCGTGTATCAGAGCCTCTTCCAACCCGTCGGCCAGCACAACGATCCGGCCCTCCCTGAGTAGTTGTCGCCAGACCCTCTCGCCCTCCTCGTTGGATACCATCCGGGACTCGAGGTCCGCGATGAAACGTTCACGCGCCAGTTTGCGGAAGTCCAGCCTCGTCTCGGCGTCACGCAGCCGGATAGCCACCGGCACCGCACGTTGGTCGGCCAGCAGCTGGGTAAGCCTGACCAGGAGGGCCGTTTTGCCCGCGCCGATCCCCCCGACCACCACGTGCGGATGGCGGGTTGCCGGGTCGAGCAGGTCTGCGATCATCACCCGGCACAGCTCATCACGCCCCACCACATCACCGATGATCTTGCCGGCGGTCGGTACCACCTCCTGTGGCTTGGACCGCGCCGCGTCAAGGTACCTCCGCCGTAGGTACCAGAGCCTGCCCAGCAGGAAGAAGGCGGACGCGAGCGCGAGCGTCAGGACTGGCACCAGGAAGCTGGCCAGGACGCCACAGGAGAGGGCCTTGTTGTCGCATCTTTCATCCAGCGCAAAGGAATGATCCGTGACGACTGCTGGCACCGCCCAGGCCAGCATTCCAAGCAGAAGGAGGCCGCCGCCGTACACCAGCAGTCTCATGCTTCTCTTCAGTGGGCTGCTGCCGCTCCAGCCGAGCTTCTTGTTGATCCGAGGTCGGCGGCCGGGGCGGGCTCGCCCGACGTTCCGCATCGTCGCCACAGGTTGGCTCAGGCGTGACCACAGGCGCTGGAGCCGCCGGCGAGAGCGACTACGACGAGCCCGCTGCTCAACCCTGGCTGGAGGGACAGAGTCCACTGACCCCATGGCATCCCCTGGCACCGGTGATCCGCTTCGGTGAGGTCGGCAAATCGGCGCGTACAGTCGACGGAGGCCTGGACCATCGCGGGACGAGGCACCGGACATCTGGGCAACCCGAGCGGACTTCGTCCATTCCCATCGCCCCGCCTCGACGGTCCCATCACGAGCCGTGGTGCCCCGCTCATAGAGCGTAATGGACAGCGGGATCAGGTCAACGGACGCGATCTGTTACGTAACCCTGGCGGCCTCCTGTTGTTGGTCGCCGCTTGCCTGCACTTCCGCGGCGACCTCGACGGTGATTTCGATGGCTCGCGCAGTGAGTGGCGAATGTGTGCGTCCGGCTTGCCATAGGAGGTAAATCTCGCGTCGTGGTGGCGAGGGCAGGAGTTCATGGACGGAAAGTGCCTGATCGGTCACTGGATCGCGAGCCGCGCTGTAAAGGGCGAGCTGTGGGAGCACCGCGGAACCTATCCCTGACCGAACCATCGACAGCACGGCTTCATTGCTGGCGGCGCGGAACACGATGTGCGGTTGGACGTCGTTGTGAGCAAACATCTGCTCGACCCGGGGCTGGTCACACGTGGGTGGCCACGCCACCATGGGTGCGCGGTGGAGTTCGGTGAGCTGGACCGGGCCTGCTGGAAAGGCACCGCGAGGGGCGACCAGTCGGTAGGGGTCGTCGAGCAGTCTGAGATGTTCGATATCGCCGGCGACGCGGCTGTCGTAGAACATCAGGTCAACCTCGCCGACGGGTGGAGGGTCGGATTCGTCCTCGAGCAGCCTGATGTCGCAGTCGGGGTGGTCTTCGCGCAGCTGGCGGACGACACGTGGCAGGAGGAGGTTGGACACGCTTTGGATGGTGCCGATTTCGATACGTCCGTCGCCGGCTCTGAACCGGTCGAGGGCGACGGTCATGGCCTGGGTCTTCTCCAGCAGCTCACGGCCGTGGGAGAGCACGACCGAGCCGAGCGGGGTGATCCGTACCGGCTTCGGTCCGCCGGGCCGGTCGAAGACCGTGCCACCTACGGCTCTTTCCAGTACGGCGATGTGCTGGCTCACTGTCGATTGGGTGTAGCCGAGCCGGGTCGCCGCGCGATTGAACGAGCCCTCATCGGCGATGGCGGCCATGGTGGCCAAGTGCCGCAATTCAACCTCGGACATGCGTCGAGGATACCGAGGTAGATCGGCGTTCACGATTGATTCAATCGACAACTATCGCTTTTCACAATGCGATGGAGCTGCATAACGTCGTCGGTGCAAATGGAGCGCGCCAGCCCTTCGGAGGTGACAGCAGATGGAAGTCCCCGACCACAACACACGGCCATGACCGCACTCCAGCACGGCAGGCCGTTCGACTATGACGCCGAGCTGCGCCGTTACCACCAGCGACTCCGCACGGCCATCAATGTCGGACCCGACGACCATGTGCTCGACATCGGCTGTGGCGCCGGACTCACCACCCGGGAAGCCGCCCAAGGCGCCGTCTTCGGCAGCGCGGTCGGCGTCGACATCTCCGCCCAGATGGTGGCGGTCGCCCGTCAACTCAGCCAACAGCAGGGGCTGCACAACGTCCACTTCGAGCAGGGTGATGCCCAGGTGCATCCCTTTCCGGCAGAGCATTTCTCGCTAGGCATTAGCCGGTTCGGCACGATGTTCTTCAGTGACCCCCGCGCTGCGTTCACCAACATTGCGCACGCGTTGCGTTCCGGCGCGCGGTTCGTACAGATGGTGTGGCAGGACCAGCGCCACCAGGAATGGGCCGCCGTGATCGAGGAATGGGCGACCGTCATCCGCAACGCCCGCGCCGACGGACGCACACCACCAACGCTCGCCGCCGCCACCGATCCCTTCTCGCTGGCCGACCCGGAAGCCGCGGACCGCCTTCTGGCCGACGCCGGCTTCGTCCACATCCAGGTAACCGACGTCCGCGAACCCGTGTACTACGGCCCGGACGCCGAAGCTGCCTGCAACGCCATCCTTAGCCTGCAGTCCACGAGAGACGTACTCCAAGACCTCGGCTCAACCCACACCGAACACGCGCTCCAGCGGCTGCGCGACATCCTCGCGACCTACCACACCACAGGCGGCATCTGGTTCGACTCACGCGCATGGATCATCACCGCCCAACGCCAGTAGAGGGCTGGGCCTGACCGGCCTGTTCAGCTGGTGGTCCTTCCCATCGAGCCGTCCACGGTCGCGGCTCGCAGGCTTCGGCCATCGGCGCGTGTGCTGAACTATCCGGCATGGAGTACTCCCGGTACCTCGACTGCCTAGCTGGGGAAGGTCAGCGGGAGACTGTCGGTGCAGTGCGGATAATCCAGTTATGACCTACGACCCTGAGTTGGCCGATCGTATCCGCGAATTGGTCGCCGGTACGGAGGGCGTTGCCGAGCAGCGGATGTTCGGCGGCCTCGCATTTCTGATCAACGGGAACATGTCGGTTGCTGCCAGCGGGCAGGGCGGGTTGCTGGTCCGGGTGAACCCCGAGGACAGCGACTCGTTTGTCGATGGTGAGCGGGTCACGCCCATGGTCATGCGTGGGCGGGAGATGCGCGGCTGGCTTCGTGTCGAAACCGCGGCCGTGGCTGGCGCCGACCAGCTCCAGCAGTGGGTGGATCGGGGCGTCAGCTATGCGCGTTCGCTGCCTAAGAAGAGAAAGGGCTAGCGTCCGTCGAACCGCAGCACAGAGCCGCCCGAACCCGCGCGGCAAGGTGAGACTGGTCGGCGACCACTCCGGAACGGTGACGATCGACGGGCCCTCACCGTTGGGCTCGTCCCGACCTGCGCACGGATCGTTCCCCCGTGCGGCGCCAAACGTGGACGTCCTCTCCAGGTCAGCTCTCCGGCTGCTCGGTTGATGCATGCCCGTCGGAGCTGACGAGCTGGTCGCTCGACGTCGAGCCTTGCCCGACGGGCTCGGGTCGTGCGGCGTACTGGGTCAGGTTCTCCCCGCTGGCGGGGTCGAAGAGGTGCACCTGCTCGCTGCTGAACCATAGGTCCGTGACGGTGCCGTCGGTGATCCTGCTCTCGGCACTCAGCGCGATGATCAGCTGGGTGCGCATCTGTTCGCTGTCCAACTCGCGCTGCAGCTCCTTCAGCTGCTGGGTGACGTCATGCGGTGCGTCGTAGGGCACGTAGGCGTACAACTGGTCCCCGAGCCATTCGGTCACGTCAACATGGGCGGTGAAGGTCTGTCCGCGGGCACGGGTACCAGCGTCGAGGATCGAGGCATCCTCGAAATGCTGGGGGCGGATGCCGACAATGACCAGCTCGTGACCGGCCGAGCCTCTCAGCCGGTCGGTGGTCACGGAGATGTCGCCGAAAGGCGTCTCGATGGCGCCGTCACGCACTCGGCCGGGAATGAAGTTCATCGGCGGCGAGCCGATGAACCCG
>JBKPTD010000187.1:0-10539 GCA_046735375.1 Actinomycetota bacterium
GACGCGACCACACATCGGCCAGATCCGATGTCCCGGTTCTCGCGCGACTGGTGCGGCCGGAGAGGTTGCGTAGGTAACAGGCAACGCACCGCCAGCCGACCACGGTGCTACCCATGATGTGAAGCCGGGGCGTTTCCATCAGTCGGTGTCGGACAAGATCTACTAGCGTCGGTGCGCTAGGACCTTCCTTTCTACTTCAAGGGCACGCGTCGCTGGCGCGTGCCGGCGCCGGTCCTGGCCGCGCCTCGAGCGTGCGGCGCTTGGGGCGCCGACTCGAGCGGCGGCCGGCCGCTGACACGTGCGCATCACGCCTCCAGCAACTGAAGCCATTCCCCTCGCCACAGAAGTGTCCAGCCAGCTCGCAGCTCGTCAAGGGCCGGCTAATCGCGGAACCCTTGCGGCCTTCGGCCGGCCCACGATGAGTCTCTGAAGACCCTTGACGAGCTGCGCCCTGGCGCGGGTCCCGCAGCTACGAGGGCAAGGGGACAAACAGGCGCAGGTTAGGACCGGTAGTCGGCACATCCGACGAGCGCCTGCGCGGGAACTAAAGGAGGCGCAATTACAGTCCACTAGCGCCTGGAGTGCGTCACCAGGGGCTGTCGAAGGTGTGACAGATGTAGTAGTCCCAGCCGAACCGCGGGAAGAGCCAGCTGTACTGGTAGCTCGGCGGGTCGGTCGGACACGGCTGACCGTGGAAGAGATCTCCGCGGATGAGCCTTTCCGTGCCGACGAATGGCGCGCTCTCGGAGTTCACATCATCCGTGCCGAAGACGAGGAACGTCGCCGCTGCGGCCTTACCGGAAATGACACCCTGTAGCTGGTTCGGGGGTGCGCAGTGAACGTTGGGGTTGAAGGGTGGCGGGAGGAAACAGCTCCAGCCCGCCCGTGTGAGCTGAGCCGGGCTCGAGCCCTGGGCCTTGCTCGAGCCCTGGGCCTGGGCAGCCGTGGCGGCGACAGCCGCGATCACTACGGCCACGATCATCACTAGACGACGCATGTTCGATCAACCCCTTTACGTGTTGGTTGGCATGACGCTGCGGCGCAGGCCCATCCGTCCAGGGCTGGAGCACGCAGGATCCTGCAACGCATGCGGCTCCTCGCCTGCGAGCGGTAGACCTACGGGTTGAGGACCGAGACCTCCGCGATGCGGTCGAAGGGTGGGCTTCGACCGTACGTGTCTAGCGACCGGGGCGTATCGGGAGAGCTACCTATCTTGGCCGGGGCTGGTGGCCGGTTATAGGTGGCAACCACCAGACTTACGCGCGGGCCGTAGCGCTGCGTCGTCGAGATATCCGAATGGCCCTGAGCTCGCCTCGAAGCAGCACCTGACGCGGATAAGGCGGGCTCCGACCAAGGGAAGTGCTGACCAGCCGGCTCGTGGAAATTACGCGTGCGCTGAAGCTGTACTTGGCCGGCGGGGCCCTCGCGCGTCAGCACGCGCCGTGCGGCCATGCGCGGCTCGGCTGGCCCCGTGCACGGCCTCGCTAGCTCGGGCTGCTAACGGATCTGCTAACGAGACACTGCGAGACTCGACAGATACGCCGGAACACAAGAGACGCGGAGGAGTGACGGCGACGGGCGGCTGCTGCCGTCCACGCCCGACTCGTGGTATGTGCCCCCATGCTCGGTAAGTACGTGACCACCACGCTCGCGAGGTTACTCGCGATCCGAGCGGGCCCACATCGCCCAAACACCTCACCGTCGATCCACTACTCGACTGAAAGCGGCCCGGTTGATTGCTCGTTCTTGGCAAAGCCAACTAGACCATTTACTAGACCATTTCTATCCATGCCTCT
The DNA here is from genome assembly GCA_046735375.1 of Actinomycetota bacterium. Taxonomy (GTDB): domain Bacteria; phylum Actinomycetota; class Actinomycetes; order JAKEEW01; family JAKEEW01; genus DASYTV01. The sequence continues at coordinate 1,797 of JBKPTD010000187.1, forward strand.
GGTCAGCGGCTACGCGATCAGGACGCGAGGCCGAGCGTGCAGCGAACGCGACGAATTCCGTTAACACGGCATCCGAAATTGAGCACATGTCGCGACTGACCAGCCACTCCCTGCTACGGTTTCCGCCGTCTGGGCACCGGGGCCCAGGCGCGACATCGAGCGATTGTTCATCTGCCTGGTCGTCACTTTGGGTTCCCGAGCGGGGCCGTTGGCGGCCGCGGCGAACAAGGAGGGTTTCCCCTTATGTCTCGTAATAAGCGAACGATCGGCATCTGCTTAGCGTCGCTCGCGCTGATCGCTATCGGCGCGGTCCCCGCGGCCGCGGATCCGGCCTCGCCGGACCACGGATGTCACGGCTTCTACACCACGCAGGCCAAGGTGCTCAGCGGCGACCGTGGCGTGCAGGGCACAGCGATCGGCGGTCGGGGCAACGCAGACCGCGATCCGACGAATGGGCAGGCACATTCTGCGGCGGGTCGGGGCGCGACGCTCCAGGCCTTCCTCGCGACGTTCTGCGGAAAGTAGAGCACCGAGGAAGGTGTCCCAGACACTTTCCAAGTTCCCCTCGACAGGGGTGGCGATCGAGCATCCGGGCTTCTTCCGTCAGCGTGCTCATCCGCACCGCCCTCGTGGTCGCGGGCGGCACCCACGGCTCGCCGGACCATCACAAGGAGGCGACGCGTCTCGTCTGCACCGAGCAATCGAGCGAGCGTGAGCAACAGGGAGTGCTCGGCCCTGTCCTGTGGGCGCCGGACTGGACAAGCGACTGGCGCTGCTCGACCTGACTATGGGATGTGCACTGCCGCGCGAACTACGGGGAGACAGTGCGCGCGCTTCAAGATCGGTCGGCATGTGCTGTTCGAGGAATCGGACGTGCAGGCCTGGATCAAGGCGCTCGGCATACCTGCCGAGCCCTGCTGCCGGGCGTCGCAAGGACGCTGACCGCGGGACGGGGTCGTGACCGATGCGCCGGGCGAGGCGGTCGACGAGTACGAAGCTGGGTGCCGTCGCAGCGATGAGTCTGCCGGCCCCCACAGGTCTGCCTCTCGACCGAGACAACCAACTCATCTGGAGGAAGGCATGGGTCTGATCCACATCGAGATGTTCGCAACCCTCGACCTCGTCGGGCAGGCGCCCGGCGGCCCCGACGAGGACCCGGTGGGGTTCCCGTTCGGCGGCTGGCAGGCGCCCCTGTTCGACGAGGTCGCCGGGGCGCAGGTCGGTGCCGCATACGAGGGCACGGACGCCCTCCTGCTCGGCCGGCGGACGTATGACATCTTCGCCGCCTACTGGCCGCACCAGGAGGGCAGCGAGGACAACGAGATCGCCACCCTGTTCAACAGCGTCCCGAAGTACGTGGCCTCCCGCGGCAGGCCCGACCTCTCGTGGGCCGGGTCCACGCAGCTCGGCCCGGATCTGGCCGGCGCGGTGCGCGAGATCCGTGACCGGCACGAGCACGTGAAGGTCGTCGGGAGCCTGAATCTGGTGCAGACCCTTCTGCGCGAGAAGCTCTTCGACCGTCTCGACCTGTGGGTGCACCCGGTCGTGCTGGGCGTCGGGAAGAAGGTGTTCGACGGTGGCGCGGTGCCCACGAACGTCACACTCCTCGAACCGCCGGTAGCCAGTCCGAGGGGCACCGTGTATCTGCGCTACGGGCTCGCCGATGGCACGCCCGGGACCGGGGACATGAGCGCACCCGATCGCGGTACCGGGCGCAACGACTGAAGCCGACCCGCGCCAGGTGGCCGTGTCGTCGTCGGCGGTGGATCCGCCAGGTCGGCATTCCGTCGCGGCGTCGGCAGTTCGAGGTGTCGACGCCGTGAGGAAGTGCCTCGCCAGAGGGTCGCCGCGGCGCGGTTCACGACAAGGACCCGGCGAGTCGCACGGATGTGCTGCGCTGTTCGGTGCTACGCCGGGCGAACCGCCGAGTATTACTACCGCACTGTCAGCAATGCGCAATACGGCGAGACCGAACCAGACCGCAGCCTCGCCTACGGCGCGTGGCGGCGGATCGAGTGCAGATCCCGGTTCGCAAGGTCGCGCCGGTGACCCAGCTCAGCCGGCTGTACGTCTTCTGGACCGAGGTGATCAACATAGCGAATAACAAGATCTCCGGCGGCGCTCGGAGTTCGTCGGCTACAAGCACCGATTGGCGAGGAAGCACATATGGCTACGCCTTGACGGCAGGTGGACACCGCCGCACCAGATCAAGCTGACCGACGGACTGTTTCGCACCTGCGACGGGATCGTCGACGATCCACTCGCCGAGCTTGAAGTCCCATCCGCAACTACTCTCACTGGCAACCGAGGAAGCGGAGGTCGCGCGGGACACGGCCGTGGCGGAGCTGCGGCGGCCACCCGACGCAACGGTTGAAGTCCTGTCGACCGCGCCGAGGTTGTGAGGATTGGCCAACACCGGACCGCCCCGGCCGAGCCACGGAACGAGGCGGCGGTGCTGTTACCTCGGCGCCGGAGAGCGGCCGTTGCAGCCTCTTCGAAGGACGAGGAGTGGCTATCTGAAGAGATGGTCGAGGCTGACTTCGATCCGGCGGCCGGCACCGCCCGCGACGGCCAGCGGTTCGCCGTCGTCTTGTCCGGCTCGCACGATGTCGCACAGGGCCTGCAACCGTTCGGTGAGGAAACGTGACGGCTTGCCGTACCCGTGCGAGTCGTCGCGGGCATGCGGGCGGTGGTAGTAGCGCAGGGGTACGTACACCGCAAGCGAGCGGCGTGGCCTGGTGAGCGCGACGTAGAACAGGCGCCGTTCCTCCTCCAGACCGTCTTCGGCCGACAGTGCCATGTCGGCTGGGATGTTCCCGTCGCTGACGTGGATGAGCTGCACGTGATCCCATTCGAGGCCCTTCGCCGAATGGATCGTGGACAGGACGAGGTAGTCCTCGTCGAGGCCAGGTGGCCCGACTTCCGCGATGGACCGTGGCGGGTCGAGGAGAAGCTCAGCGACGAAGTGTTCGAGGCTCGACGTGGTTGCGCCGACACGGACCAGTTGCTCGAGGTCGACCAGACGCGCTTCTCCATCGCGATAGGCGGTGCGGATCAGCGGGGCGATTGCCTCCTTTAGCCGTTCGGCTTGCCCTGCGACCGTCGCGGTCGATGAGGCCGCGAGCGCGTCTAGCAGGATCTGGCCGGGTCGGCGTGCCGCGGCGGGCACGTCGGCGCGGCTCCAGCGGCCGGGCAGGGTGGAAAGAACCGGTTGATCGGCGAGGAGCACGCCGACGAGCTGCTTTGCCGTCACCGGCCCGACCCCATCCAACAGTTGCAGGAGGCGAAACCAGGCGAGCTGATTGTTTGGGTTCGCGGCGATGCGCAGGAGTGCGAGGAAGTCCTTGACGTGTGCGGCTTCGAGGTAGCGGATCCCGCCATACTTGACGAACGGGATCTTGCGCCGCGAAAGCTCCAGCTCGAGCAGGTCGGAGTGGTGCGCGGCGCGCATCAAGACCGCCTGCTCGCGGAGAAGCGCGCCCTGCTCACGGCGGGCGAGAACCCGCTCGCAGACTTCGATCGCCTGGCGCTGCTCGTCGAGGCAGAAGACCAACTCAGGCCGTGCGTGTCCATCGCGTTCGGCGGTCAAGTGGGGAACGAACGACCGCGCCGCATGGACCGCGACCTCGTTGCCCGCATCGAGCAGCGCCTGCGGAGAACGGTAGTTGCGCTGGAGCCTGACCACCGCCGCGTTGGGATAGAGCGAGGGAAAGTCCAGAATGTGCGCCGGGTCAGCGGCGCGGAAGCCGTAGATCGCCTGCATGTCGTCGCCGACGACGGTGACGTTCTCGTGGTGGCGGCAAAGCGCACGCACGATCTCGACCTGAAGCGCGTTGACGTCCTGGTACTCGTCCACAAGTACATGCTCGTACTGACCGGCCAGCCGACCGCCGAGACGGTCGGCGGTCACGGCCGCGTGCCAATACAGGAGGAGGTCGTCGAGGTCAACAACGTTGAGTTCGCGCTTGCGGGCTGTATAGGCACGAAACAGTCCGGCGATCTCGTCGCCATACTCGGCGCACCACGGAAACGATCTGGTGAGGACGTCGGTGAGCTCGCGCTGGGCGTTGACCGTTCGCGAGTAAATGTCAAACAGCGTCGCCTTGCGCGGAAAGCGGCGCTCCACCGAGGCAAGGCCGGCCTCCTCGCGGAGCAGGTCGAGCAGGTCGGCCGCATCGGAGGCGTCTAAGAGGCTGACGCCCTCCAGCCCAAGCGCCGGTGCCTCACCGAGGATCGTGCGGTAAGCGACGGAGTGGAACGTGCCGCCGACGACAAAACGCGATGTCGTCCTCGCCCCAACCAACGCGCGCGCCCGGGAGAGCATCTCGCGTGCCGCACGCCGGGTGAAGGTCATCAGCAGGATACGCTCCGGCGAGACACCTTGATCGACAAGCCAGGCAACTCGAGTGCAGAGCGTCGTCGTCTTCCCGGTCCCCGCCCCCGCGAGCACCAACAGCGGCCCGCCGGCATGAGTCACCGCCTGCCGCTGCTCCTGATTGAGCGCAGCCAGCGAGGCCTCCACCGCCGAGGCGAACATCTGTTCGAGACTATAAGGGGCGGCCTCTCCGACCGAGCGCAACACGCCGACGGCGAGTGACCCGCGCTGGTGGAGTGCCTGCTGTCACACCTGGGCCACCATTTCAGAGCAGCGACCGGTACCACTCCACTGCCATGGCTGCTGACCCAGCGGATCCGCCACGCCCAGGAACTGCTGGAGAAAACCGATGACAGTGTTGACACGATCAGCGGCCACCGGCATGGGCACCGCCACGACGCTGCGCCGGCACTTCAACCGCACGGTCGGCGTGCCCCGGACACCTACCGCCGCACCTTCCGCCCACGGACCGCTGATCCCCGCGGCCAGTGACCGCTCAAGCAGCGTACGGCTGTGCAGGAGCCTTCGGACATCGGTCGGATGGTCTGGCAGGAGACCGGCAAGGGTGACGGATCCATGACGCCGGGCGTGGTGTGAAGGGCGCCTCCCCACCTTTGGCAAACCGCTCCATGAGTGCGAAGGCAAGCGACTCGTACGAGGCGCGGACGGCTTCGGGCGGGCCGCGCGCGCGCAGCTCGGGAAGCGTCTGGCCCATGACGCGCCGCGCTGTCTCCTCGTACACCGGCCAGTCCGCTTCCTTTACGACGGTGAACTGCGCTGACTCGGCCGCGTGGCCGTCAACCCCAGCGCGCGCGGCTACGGGCCCCCGAACTGGAACCGCGGCGAGTCTTGGGTCAGCACCGCGATCCTCTGCGGGCTCGACCAAATGTCCGTCACCTCGTCGGCGAGCGTTGCCGTTAGTTCCGAGATGTCGGCCCGCGCCGAGCCGTGCATCGCCTCTGCGACCAGCAGAACATCGGTCGTGGTGTCCCGTACGGCGGAGTAGCCGCTCTGCCGGTTCGTCCATCGCCGCGCGTGCGCTCGTCCCGCTGCATCGGCAAAGATCACTTCGCGTGGGTTTGGGGTCTCCGTTTCGCCGGCGAAGGTTAGATAGCTTTCGTCGCCGCTCGCGTAGCGGACCTCGAGGCTGTGCGAGATCTTGGCAACATCGAAGGCGGCAATCGGGATCCCGTACGCAAGCGATATCGCGTTTGCGAGGTCGATCAGAGGATGGATCTGCGGCAAGGCCCCCTCTTTCGCAAACCGACGCAGCAGCGACTCGGAGGCACTGCGGTACTGGGTGGGTTTGAGCCCCATCCTGGAAAAGGTGCGCCGCCACGCCTGTATCTCGGGAAGTTCGGCAACGGAGCTTGCAGCCAGACGCCCTTCGGCGGTGGCGGTGAACCTCGCAACCGGTTGCCTCACTTGCGCATCCGCAGTGATTCCCGCGGCAAAGACGACACCAGCGATCAGGTCCGGATGATCTGCCCAGATCTCAGGCGAGTGCTGGAAGTACATCGGGTCGATCCTCCGTGCTGGGGTCTTGGGCGGCCTGTCTCGCTTGGCCACCAGCCTGACACTGTGGGCGCCGTCGGCGCGGCTCTACGCCCGCACACGGAGGCTGATGCCGAGCCCGCGGAGATCACGTCCGCTGGGGAGCCACGCATGCACCGATTCGTTTCAGACTCCAGGACGAGCGGATAGAGCATGATCCGAAAGGCATCTATGAGGTTGCGCTGCGAATCGTCGCTACGAGCCCGCCGCTGCAGAAGTGCGTCACTGGCGAACAGGTGCTCGGACTGGTACTTCGCCAGCTCGTCGTTCAGTACGGGATCGTCCACCCGCGGTGCTCGAACGCTCCTGACCCGCCGGGATCTCCGTCACGCCGTCCAGGGACACGATCCGATGCTCAAGGCCGCGCCGCGCGCCACTCTGGAGGTCCGCCTCGCTCGCTTCCTCGTAGAGGTTGGTTGACCACGCTGCCGCCGATGGTGGTGTGGTTTCCGTGGATCTACGTGAGGAACTCGACGAGACGGCGGGTCGTCTCCTCCGGTGCTTCTTCGGCGATGAAGTGCCCGCACGCGATCGGACCACCGTCGACGTCGTCAGCCCAGTCCCGCCACACTTTGAGGGGCTCGTACCAGGCGCCGACTGGACCCATGGCGCTCCAAAGCACGAGTGTCGGACAGGAGATACGGCGGGCTCCGCGGTCAGCCTCGTCGTGCTCGAAGTCGAGGCTGGCAGCAGCCCGGTACTGCTCACAGATCGCGTGAACGGTGTCAGTCCTGCGGAACGGATCGATGTATTCGGCGCGGAGTTCCGGAGGGAAGACCTCGGGCACGGCGGACCACGTGTCCAGCATGTGGTTGACGAAGACATCGGGTGCACCAGCGATGAGGCGCTCGGGCACTGGCTCCGGCGCGGCAAGAAAAGACCAGACCCAGTACCCAAGGCTGAAGGCCATGTCAGCTCGGCGGAACGTGTCACCGGTCGGGATGATGTCGAGTACGGCCAACCGGCTGATTAGGCGTGGGTGATCCAGCGCCATCCGGTATGCGCATCGTGCTCCTCTGTCATGTCCGACGACAGCGAAGTGCTCGTGGCCGAGTGCGGCCATGACTTCGACCTGATCCCTCGCAATCTGCCGCATGCGGTACGGAGCGTGGTCGGGAGCGCTGGGTGGCGTGCCGCTCTGTCCGAATCCCCGTAGGTCGGTAGCCACGACGGTGAATCGCTCGGCCAGTGCCGGCGCCACGCGGTGCCACATGAGATGTGACTCGGGGATGCCGTGGAGCAATAGGACCGGTGGGCCGTTACCGCCGCAGCAACCATGAAATCGTCGCGGTCGTCGTCTCGATATCGAATTCTTCAAACCCATCGAACACGCTTGCCTGCTCCTTCCTCGATCACCCGTGGTGGCTCATGGCGGGCGGGCGCCTCACGGTCCACCCAGCCGCGCGGATGGGTCAAGGACGGCCCGGTCGTCCGCCTACTCTCTGGCCTCGTCGCCGACGATCTTCCCCCGACCGACGCGATCTGCACAGCGGCCACCAACCTTCCCATCGGATCGCTTTCAACCGGACTCGTCTCTCTCGTCACATCGGCCGGCTTCTGCGTGTCATTGCTATGACCGCCGGCTCGAGCTGGTGGAGATGGAGGCCTGATCGGTGTCACCGACAGACCCGACAAAAGGAGCAGCGATGGCCGCCATCGTGGAGAGCGTCGAGATTGCTCGACGTCCCATGGATGTCTTCTCCTACGCGACCGACTTCTCCCGATATCCCGAGTGGCAAGGGGGTGTCGAGTGGGTACGCGTCGATGATGACGGCCCGCCCGCGGTGGGCTCGAAGGCGCTGGTGAACCGGCGGGTCGGGCCTCGGCGGTTGTCCGGTGCGGAGGCGATCACCGAGCTGAGTCCGCCGAGAAGCTGGACGGTACGAGCCGTCGGCGGTCCGGTTCGAGCAACCGCCAGGGGGACGATCGAGCCCATCGCCGGTGGCGAGCGGTCGCGGGTGACGATCGCGCTCGAGTTCAAGGGGCGCGGGATCGGAAGGCTCCTGGTCCCGTTGGTCGTTCGCCGCCAGGCCCGCCGACAGCTCCCGATCAACGAGCGACAACTGAAGCGGGTGCTCGAGCACGGCGTTTAGCTGGCGACCCCGCCGCCCTAGCTGGCGGGGACCCCGGATATGGCCACGCGGCTTGTACTTCGACTCCTCGCCGCCGTCCAGCGGAGGCTCGCACCTGCTCGTCGATCGCGCTCAGGATTCGCGTGTAGTCCTCGTCGCTGGTCCACGCGCCGTCCGCCGGCATTGGGGTCCATGGCAGGTTCGGTCGGTAGGCGGCGACGTATCGGCGAACACCGTCCGGTCCGCGAGTCGGGTAAAACGTTCCAATCCCTTGCTCGGTGATCACCCCGAGGATGGTCGGAGCATGGGTGCGGCGTGTGCGGTGGGACCACGATCACATCGCCCACACTGCAGGCCTTCCGCTCAGCGCCTACCCGGACGGTCAGCTCACCCTGCCGGACCACGAGAACCTCATCGCCGCGTGCAAGTGCACGTGTCCGTAATCGTCGGCGGGCAGCCCGCCGCTGATGACCAGCAATCGGGCGAGTCCGCCGGCAGGACCGGCGACGACATGAAAACCCGGCTCGACGGGTTCATGCCATCTCGCAAAGAACGTCATCTCAAGTTCCACGCGCGCGCCGTCAACGCAAAGACGGCGGCGTCCAGCCCGCGTTGGGTCATTGCGGCATTCTCCTGGGTCTCGCGGCGCCGGGGTTGGTGCCCAACTGGGTCACGGACCAGGGAATCATCGCTAAAGGGTGCAGGAGGACTCGGCCGGGCAACCGAAGCACCGTACCGGAGC
>JBKPTD010000188.1:0-20209 GCA_046735375.1 Actinomycetota bacterium
GGTTCAAGTCCAGACCCATGAGCATCGCGCTGAGGGTGAGAACTTCCTGCCCGGACCGGCCCTGGTGCTGCGCGGACGCGTCGAGCAGGACACCCACCCGAGTGCCAGGGTTGGGAATCTCGGCGTACGGAACACCGAGGACGGTGGCGTTGCCTGCGGTCGGCCGCGTTAGTCCACACACCATCCGCATGGTGGTCGACTTGCCGGCCCCGTTCGGCCCGACGAAGCCGGTGACGATGCCTGGCTTCACGGTGAATGTGACAGCGTCCACCGCGGTCTGTGCGCCGTAGCGCTTCGTGAGTCCATCGATCTCGATCATGGGTCCATCGTCCTTGGATAGCCCCCGCGGAACATCCGGCGATGGTCTGCGATGTCCTAGACGAAGGTCGATCGTTGTCGTCGACCAAGGTCTATACCGGCTCGTCGCCAGCCCGCCTAGCCTGGCTTTGTGATCGCCCGCGCGCCGTCGTCCCAGCCGGTGCCCCCGCCGCCGCTCAGTCGGCGGCAGTCGACCTGGCGCTACCTCGTCGCGGGGTTGATCAGCCTCCTGACATGGCTCGACATCATGGGGGGACAGGCGCGCGACCGGCCATACCTGTGGTGGCTCGACCTGTTTGCCGGGCTGGTCGCGTTCATCGCCTACGGCTACCGTCGCCGCTATCCGGTGCCGGTCGTTGCCGGACTTACTGTGCTGACCAGTTTCTCCGGCCTTGCCGCGGGACCGGCCAGCCTCGGACTTGTTTCCCTTGCAACGCGGCGGCGGCCGCGGGAGCTGCTGCTGCTCGCGGTGCTCAGTTTGGCGGCCGGCAGCGTCTATCCCCTGGTCTACCCGGACAAGAATTTGCCATGGCTCGCCGGATTCGTCATCAATGTGCTGATCACCGGTGTCCTTATCGCCATCGGCATGTACATCGGCGCGCGGCGCGAACTGGTTGTCACCCGGCGTGCCCGCGCCGAGCAGGCTGAGGCCGAGCAGGCGCTGAGAATCGCGCAGGCTCGGGCTAACGAGCGCGCCCGGATCGCTCGCGAAATGCATGACGTGCTTGCCCACCGAATCTCGCTCGTCGCCATGCACGCTGGCGCGCTGGGGTACCGCACCAACCTCACGCCGCAGGAGATGGCCAGGGTTGCCGAAGTCATCCAGGACACAGCTCATCAGGCCCTGGCCGACCTGCGGGCGGTCCTCGGCGTGCTGAGGAGCGACGAGCAGCGCATGCAGCCGGAGCGGCCGCAGCCGACTCTGGGCGATCTGGACGGACTGATCGCCGACGAGCGGCAGGCTGGCGCGCGGATTCACGTGTGCAACCGGGCCAAGCAAATTGATGAGATACCGGAGGCGATCGGCCGTACTGCCTATCGGATTCTCCAAGAGAGCCTGACCAATGCACGCAAGCATGCTCCCAACACGGCCGTCGAGATTCTCGTGGCCGGACGGCCGGGGAAGACCTTGATCTTGCTGGTGCGCAACCCGCTCCCCGTCGGCGCCAACACAGTCACGCCGGGAGCGGGACTGGGACTCATCGGGCTCGCCGAACGTGCGGAGCTCAGCGGCGGTCGCCTCGATCATCGGATTACCGGCGGGCAGTTCGTGGTCCGCTCGCGCCTACCGTGGCCAGGGGTGAGCTCACCGTGATTCGCGTCCTGCTCGTCGATGACGATCCGCTGGTGCGAGCGGCTCTTTCCATGATCCTCAAGGGTGCCCGCGACATCGAGATCGTCGGCGAGGCAGGCGATGGAAGCGCCGCGATCAACTTCGCTCGCGAGCTCGGAGCGGACGTCGTCCTGATGGACATCCGGATGCCGCGGCTAGACGGGCTGGAGGCCACTCGCCGGCTCGTCGCCATGGCCGATCCACCAAGAGTGATCGTGCTGACGACGTTCGACGCTGACGAGTACGTCGCGCGCGCCCTTGCCGACGGCGCGGCGGGTTTCCTGCTCAAGGAGACCAAGCCCGAGGACCTCGTCGACGGCGTGCGCCGGGTTGCGCGGGGCGAGCCGATCCTGTCGCCCAGCGTGACGGCCCAACTGATCCGCAAGCTCGCCGATGGTTCTGGCCTTGGGCCCCCGCAGCGGTCAGAGCGGGCGGCGATGTTGCTGAACCGCCTGAGTGATCGAGAGCGGGAGGTTGCCGTTGCGGTTGGCGAGGGCAAATCCAATGCCGATATCGCCGCCGAGCTCTACATGAGCGTTGCGACGGTGAAGGCGCACATCACCCGGGTCCTGGACAAGCTCGAGGTGTCCAACCGTGTTCAGATCGCCATTCGCGTCCACGATGCCGGCCTGATCTAGACCGGAGCGAGATCGGAGAGGCCGATGAGTGTACGGCGCCTCGAGGGCATCCCGGGCTTCAATATCGATCGCGTCGCCGCGGCGGCCGGCGACGACCCCGATGTGCTTCGTCTGGAGAACCTCGACACGGATATTCCGCCGCCGGCAGTCGCGATCGAAGCGACCCGAGCGGCGATCGGCGCAGACGAGGCCAACAGCTGGCTGCCCTTCACGGGCCGCGATGATCTCAAGGATGCGGCGGCGGTTCAGATCGAGCGCCGCGGCGGACCGCGTTACGACGGTCGCCGTGAGATCGTCATCACCAGCGGTGAGGGCGAGGCAATGCTCGATGCCCTCCTCTGCCTCACCGATCCGGGTGACGAGGTTCTCCTGACGGACCCGACGTACGCAGGCATGATCAATCGTGTCCGGCTCGCCGGGGCGGTTCCACGCCTCGTTCCGCTGCATGTGGTCGATGGCTGGTGGCGGCTCGATCTGGATGCCCTCCGGGCGGCGGTGAGCGAGCAGACCCGGGTGATCTTCATCAACAACGCCTCCTTCCCGTCGGGCTGGGCCGCGTCCCGTCACGAGTGGGAAGTGATCGCTGATCTGGTCACCGACCGTGACCTGCGTCTTCTGTACTGGGCCGACTACGAGAGCGTGCTGTTCGACGGCAGGAGCGTGATCCATCCGGCTGCTCTGCCCGGCATGCGCGACCGGACCGTCACCATCGGCGATTTGTTGGAGAGACGGATGATTGCCTGGCGGGTCGCCTGGATCGTCGCCCCAGGGGGCCTGGTGAACGATCTGTCCCGCGTGCATATCTACAACGGGCTCGTGGCCAGCGGCTTCGCCCAGATCGGGGCGCTTGCTGCCCTCAGCGCGCCCGAGGAAGACCGGCTCGCCGCCAACGCAGAATTGGAGCGACGGCGCGACGAGACTCTGCGCCAGCTCGACGGTCTCCCGGCCGTCCGCCCAGCGGGAGGCTGGTCGCTCCTCCTCGATGTCGCCGCGCTTGGCCTCGACTGTGTCGAGGTCTCCGATCGTCTGCTCGAGCAAAAGGTCGCCGCTACTCCGATGCGTGGCTGGGGCGGCGAGGTTGCCGACCGCCACGTCCGCTTCGTGTTCAGCAACGAGCCGGTCGAGAGGCTCGCATTGCTCGGCGAGCGAGTCCATGCAGCCCTTGCGGCTGCTTCCCGGCGAACCTGATGGCCCGTGGCCGGCTCTAGCTGACCAGCCTTGGCTCCAGGTCCGGCGCGATCTTTGAGGTGCGTTGGATGCGGAGCAACATGAGGAGGCTGACGGTCATTCCGGTAAAGCCGAGGACCACGAGGGTGGGGTCGGCTCGATGGATGCCGAAGGCCGCCCAGCAGCTGAGCTCGCCGAGGACCAGCGACCAGGTGCCCCGCGAGATTCCGGTGGGGCGAGCGGTGCGGTAAGCGGTCCAAAGCTGCGGCGTCACCTGGAGGACGAACGCGGCGGTGAGGAGCGTGCCGAGCGCCGCGAGGCCGCCGACTGCCAAGCCGGCAGTCAGAAGTGCCGCCCATCCGAGGATCAACATACGGGCGCGCCGATTGGTCGCACCACGCCGCGCGAGAAGGACAGCAAGCGTTCCGGCGAGAAGCGTTGCCGACGAGGACGGCAGAAGCGCAAACCAGTAGCCAGAAAGCGTGAAGTACGTGAACCACGCGGCGTTGTTCACGCTGGTGAGAGTGGCCCACGACCCGGAAACGCCGGCCGTGTCGGCCGTGGCCAGCACCTTCCTGATCTGGGGCAGAAACTGGGGAATCGCGAATGCTGCCGCGCCGATCGGCGCGTAGTCAAGGACGGCAGCCGGATTCGTCAACGCCTTGCCTTCACTCGGAGGGCGGTGGAAAGAAAAGTACACCAATCCGGCTGGGATTATCTTGCAAAGATAAGTGCAATCGACCTCGATGGAGCAATATTCTTCTGCCATGGACGCGATCGATCGACAGATTATTGCCGAGCTTGAGGCCGAGGGGCGGCTCTCCATCACCGAGCTGGCGCAGCGCGTCAAGCTCAGCGTTTCGCCATGCCATCGACGATTGCGCGAACTGCAGCGCAGCGGAGCAATCCGCGGCTACCGGGCCGTCGTCGACCCGGGATCGCTCGGCCTCGGCTTCGAGGCCCTGGTGCTCGTCACCATGGATCGAGAGGACACCGGGACAATCGCCGAATTCGAGAATGGTCTAGCGAAGGTCCCATCCGTACGGCATGCTGAGCGGCTGTTCGGCGACCCTGACTATCTCGTTCGCGTCGTTACCGCCGACCTGGCCACCTACCAGCGCATCCGCGACGAGGAGCTCGGCACCCTTCCCGGCGTTCGGCAACTCACCTCGACGATCGTGATGAAGCGCATCGTGGATGAGCGGCCATTCACCGTCTGAAGTGTCGCCGGGGCGCGGGGACGTCAGTGGTCGCGTGCGGCGACCGCCTGGAGCTCGATTTTCGCGCCGAACGGCAGCGCCGCTGCCTGATACGTGAAACGCGCAGGGGCAATGGCGGCGTCGGGGAACTGGCGGCGCCACCAATCGTTCAGCTCCTGGTAAGACGCGATATCGGCGAGCACGCACTGCACGAAGACGATCTCTTCGACGGAGTAGCCCGCGGCCTCGGCGATCGCCGCAGTGTTGCGCCACGCCCGGTCCGTCTCCTCCTGGAACGTGCCGGCCGCGACCCTGCCATCCGGGTCCAGCGCCGGCATGCCGCTGATGAAGCAGATGCCGTTGGCATCAGCAGCGAGGCTGAATGGGAACCCCACCGGCACGCCCGTTGCGACAGTGGTACGAGTGATGCTCATACGTGATCCTTTCGACGTGGCCTGCCAAGCGGATGGTTTGCGGTGAGAGTTCGACGTGCCACCCGCTGGACATTTGTGGAATCTCGGGCTATCGAGCGGGAGATGTTGGTGCCAATGTCTCGTAAGAATCGGGAGTCTGGGAGGCGGGAATGGCAGACACATCCGACCGCTATCTCGACGCTCTGCGCGATGTCTACGACCCATGTTGTCGAGAGAAGGGCATCTCGGTAGTCGACATGGGGCTGGTCCGGTCACTGAGTGTCCAGGACGGGCACGCGCGGGTCGAGTTGCTGCTCACGTCGGGGTGGTGCCCATTTGCGGCGCGCGTCGTCAGCGATGTCCGAGACCGGCTCGCCGCGCTGCCCGAGGTTGGCGAGGCCGAGGTCGACGTCGTCTGGGATGAGGCGTGGACGACAGATCGCCTGTCCGCGTCCGCTTCACGCAAGCTGAACTTCCTGCCCACCCCGGCGCTTGTTCCGGATCGCGATGCCTACGTCATGGCACACACGAAGGAGGCCCACCGTGATCGGTGACGCGTTCGTCTTCGACGGCGTTGCGCACGTGTTCAACTTCGACGCCAAGAACCCGCTCGGCAGGCCGGGCGAGATGTTCTCGCAGCACATTTACGCCTTTCACCAGGCGCTCACGCCACCCGGCGAGCCGGTGCTGCCACCCGAGGAGTTCCTCCGGCAGTGGACGGTCGACGACATCCGGCACATGGTGTACGACCAGTCCGACACAGACATGCTGTGCGCGATGCCGCTCCCGCTCACCGACCTTTACAAGGACGGTCTCTCGCCCTGGGAGGAGTGCGCGGAGCTGGCGGCTCGCGACCCCGATCGCACGGTCTTCTGGGGCTCGGTCAATCCGCTCGAAGGGCGAAAGGCGCTAGATCTGATGGAGCGCCAGGTTGGCGAGTTCGGTGCCAGAGCTTTCAAGTTCTACAACGTCCGCTACGACTACGGCGCGCCTTTCCCCTGGCGGATGGATGATCCGCGGGTCGCCTTTCCGGTCTTCGAGAAGGCGCAGCAGCTGGGCGTCAATCTCATCGGCGTTCACAAGGGCGTGCCGCTAGGTCCGCAGCCGATCGAGCACACCCAAACCTGGGACATGGACGGAGCAGCCGCCAACTTCCCCGACCTCAACTTCGTCATCTTCCACGTCGGCCTGCCCTTCCTCGACGAGGTGTGCTGGCAGCTCATCCGGCATCCGAACCTCTATGCCTCGCTCGCGGCCACCATCAACTTCGTCGTCCGCGCGCCGAGGATGTTCGCCGAGACGATCGGCAAGCTGCTCTTCTGGTGCGGCGAGGACAAGATCGTGTACGGCAGCGAGGCCCCGATCTGGCAGCCAGAGTGGGCCCTCAAGGCGTTCTGGGAGTTCGAGATTCCGCAGGATCTCATCGACGGTTACGGCTACCCGCAGCTGACCGAGCAGGCGAAACGGAAGATTCTCGGCGAGAACCTGCTCCGCCTGCACGGCATGGACGTCGAGGAGACCAAGCAGCGCTTCGGGCGCCCACAGGAACACTGAGGACCCGTCGGACGAGATCGTCCAACGCCGCTGCGTCGAGCCTTGAAGCGGCGTCGACGAACCGTGTTAAGTGGCGTGGTGGAGATACGCCCCGTTGCTGACACGTGAGACGGGAGGACCATGACCGAGCCGACCGACACGGCACCTGTGCGCACGGGATATGCGCCAGTCAACGGCCTCAAGCTGTACTACGAAATTCACGGCGAGGGACAACCGCTCGTCCTGCTGCACGGGGCCTTCTCCGCGATCGGCACATCCTTTCAGCACGTCCTTCCCGGGCTGTCCAAGACCCGGCAGGTGATCGGCCTAGAGATGCAGGCGCACGGTCGCACAGCCGACATTGATCGTCCCTTGTCACCCGAGCAGATGGCTGATGACACCGTTGCAGCCCTCGAGTTCCTCGGCATCGATAAGGCGGACTTCTTCGGCTACAGCCTCGGCTCCGAGGTAGCCCTGCACGTCGCCGTTCGGCACCCCGACGCGGTGCGCAAGCTGGTGCTCGCTTCGGCCACGTATACGTTGAGCGGCATCCACCCGGGCCTCATGGACGGCATGGCCGAGATGAGGCCCGAGATGATGTTTGGGTCACCCTGGCACGAGGAGTACCTGCGGATAGCTCCGCGACCGGAAGACTTTACGGTCCTGTTCGAGAAGAAGACCCAAATGGACCGCGAGCTGCAGGACTTTCCCGCGCAGGCGATCAGCGCTATCACGGCTCCGACCTTGCTCATCATCGGAGATTCAGATCTCGTCCGCCCGGAGCACGCGGTCGAGATGTTCCGCCTCCTTGGCGGTGGCGTCTTCGGCGATCTTCCGGCCGGCCTGCCAGCCTCGCAGCTTGCTGTCCTCCCCGGCACCTCGCACGTGACGCTCATGGAGCGCGCCGACCTGCTGCTCGCGATCATTCCGCCATTTCTCGACGCGCCCTTGCCTGGAGCCGGGTAAGCGCTGCTCAAGGGCCGATCTGACGGCGCCTGCGTTCCCGGAGCCTGCGGCGTTGGGATGGGTCCAGCATGAGATATCCGAGGGCTGGAATGCCAACGAGGACAACGAGGGCAAGGACCTTGAGCCATCCGGGCAGCAGCAGGAACACAACAACCGCAACAACACCGCCGATGATCCATCGAGTGCGTCTTGACATGGCAGCCTCCGAGACGTAGCGAACTTGTTCTTCTTGGCCCTGCTATCAATGACGATCGGCGGATCTCTATGGGTCCCGACGATCGATGGCCACCGGCGGCAAGTTCTGGACCTCCTGCTTGGTGATGTCGAGCCGGATGCCGTCCTCGAAGTCAATGACAGCGCTGATCGGGATCGCAACTTCCTTGCGGCCCCACAAGTGGCCTTCTTGTAGAAGGACATGAGTGACGTGGTGATTGCGAGGGTCGATGACCAGGCCTTCGACCAACCCGATGTCCCCGTCGGTGGCGTGGACATGTTGGCCGCGGCGGACGGCTACCTCGCCCGACGGGATGGCGTCGTAGGTGATGGTCTCAGCGGTCCCGTCGACCTCATCACCCTCCACACTCGGGCGACCACCGAGGCTGGCATAGGGCCAGGCAAGAACCTGTTCCGGTCCGTAGGCACCGTAAGCCCAGGTTCCGGGCACGAACTGCGTCTCCTCGGCGGAGTCGAGCTTCTCAAATTCCGCCATCGTGCAGCTGAGCCGCAGCTCGCCTTGGCTGACCTCGACCAGGTCAAGGGGGACGAGGCGACCGAGCCCTTGGCGGCCCTTCGGCTCCACCACGAGATGGGTTACGGCACGAGCGACCGGGTCCACCACGACGCGGCTGACCTCGCCACAGACCCCATCGGTACATCTCGCGTCGGCCCCGATCGTAAACGGCGTCGTGTCAGCCATGGGTTCCCTTCCTCGCTTTGGAAGCGGGCTAGGGGTGCTTCGTGCCGGCGCGGAGCATGTCGATCGTCCTCTCCACCCGGCGGTGACGGGTGGCGGGCTTCTTGGCTTCCACGACCCACTGGACGTATTCCTTGCGATGGGTGTACGAGAGCCTTTCGAACTCTTGGCTAGCCGCTGAGTCCTCCCCGAGAGCTTGAGCCAGGTCCTCCGGCACCTCGATCTCGCGGGGCTCTAGGTCGGGCTCAATCCGAACCCGGATGCGGTCCCCGATCCGGATGCCGGCGGCGTCCTGGATCTCCTTGCGGAATCCCACGTAGGACCGACCGCCGTACACCGAAATGGTGGTTCGGAGGGTCACGTCATTGACCGTCGCCTTGACCTTGGGCCGAGCCGTTCCATATGCGTCTTTGACGTCGAACGGCACCTCGACGAGCGGGAGTCGACCTTCCCCGCCCCCTACCACGGCCTCAAATTCGCGGACCTGCACGTCGGAGGAGTCTATCGACCTGGCTCAACCAGGCGGGTTCCCTCGCGTCAGTCCTGGGTTTCAGAGGAGGCTTCGCACTCGTCGCAATGGACGTCAGCTGGAGGTTGGCCGGCGATCAGTGCGTGAACCCAGTCGACGAGCCTGACGCCATTGACGTGCATCTCGTAGAACCTGGGCCACTCGAGGATCCCGTGCCCCCTCCCGGGAGCCGTGTAGCTATGGAGGACTACGCCGGACGTCTCGATCGCCGCCTCGTTGGCGTCGATGACCGTGAGGAGGTTCGACGGGCGAATTCCTAGCGACGGTGCCTCTTGCGCGGCTACGCGGTCGTAGGCGTAGTCGAAGCGGGCCAACACGATCTTGGGGTCGTGGAGGCCGGTCTGGATCCAGAACCGCGGGGGGCCCCAGTCGCGGGCAGTGAGCGCTTCGTTGACCTTCCACGCAGGCATGTTGGCGTACGCGCCCCACAGTTTGCCGAGGACTTCGGCGTTGAGGTGGGGGTCGTTGGGAACGTGGCCCGACTGGGCGCCGAAGACGGTGACGTGCGCGGCGGGGAGCAGATCGGCGACCAGGCCGCCGTAGACGGGCGCGGCGACCGACCCGACGCTCTTCCCGACGACGACGACCTGGGTGGCGCCGGGATGGGTCGCGGCGAGGTGGTGGAGCGCCGCCGTGCCATTGACGAAGCCGCTGTGCTGGACGGTCAGCTTGGGCGAGTACCTGTGGGTTGCGTCGCCGAGGTGCGCGTCACCGGTACACGATGGCACGTAGATGAAGCTGTAGTGGAGGAACGGATTGTCGACTCGCGCGAAGTCGAAGATCCCGCCTTCCTCCGCCGGGTTGTCGCCATGGACGTTCCAGTCGTATCCCGGCTGCTTGAAGGCGCAGGTTGTGGCATCAAAGCAGGCGCCGCCGCCATCGAGGAAGAAGACGACCTTGGTCGGGTCGGCCTGACGCTCCCAGAAGGCGAACTCGCTGCCATCGGCGCACTGGCACTCTCCGCCCGGCACGATTCGCTGCCACCGGCTCCCAGCATCGGCACCCGCCCGCGTGTCTCGGTTGGAAGTCCCGCTGGCGGGGTCACCGCCGCCGCCGCCGCCGCATGCGCTGATCAGCGCGGCCAGGGTCACGACCGCGAGCGCCAGGCTCAGGTGGCGCCCGGCCTGTAGCAGATGACGGGAGACAAAGCGCTTCACGAGCCACCCCAGATAACGGTTAGCTATAGGCTAACGGTTAGCTGTACGCTCCGCAAGCGCAAGTGACCTTGATCGCCTGTAGAGAGAGCCCGCAGCCGTGCAGGGCGGGCTAGTCCTTCGGCTTCGAGGACCAGACCGGATCCGGACCGGCCAGCCACTCCGTGTTAAACCGACCGGCCCCGTGGATTGCGACCAGGCGGAGTTCACCCGGGCCGCTGTTGACGAAGCCGTGGGCCTCGCCCGGGGGACTGACCACAATGTGGCCGGCGCCAACGACCATGCGCTCCTCGCCGATCTGAAATGTCGCCTCGCCCGACTCGACCAGAAAGACCTCGGTGTACGGATGCCGGTGGAGCTTCGGCCCGACGCCCGGCTGCGAGTGGACCAGGATGATCGAAAACGGGACATCGCCGTGGTCCGCGCCGACGAACTCATGGGAGTGCGGTTCGTGTGGCAGTTCGTCCAAGCCGAAGATCCCGGCCATGGTCACCTCCATTGACCTTGACTCCACCGACAGGGCGGCTGGGCGCTCGTACTGCCGCTGGCGCTGGGCGAGTGCGAGGGGCCAGCACTGGCGAAGAGCGGGTACGGCCCGACGCCGTACCTTATCCGTCCCTGCGCCGGATGATCTTCGTTGGCGTGTCGTAGTGGACACCTTCTGGACGGATGCCTATGCATAAAGACAGATACCGGCAACTGGCACGTCGCCATGCCCCGGCGGACTCGTGCGGGCCGGCGGAAAGGAGACCCCTGATGAGAGGTTCCCATCGGCACGATTCGGGACGATCTTCGCCTCGGTAACCATGCTCGCGGCTGGCCTGCTCACGCCGGGCCTCGCCGCCAGCGACAACCCGAAGGTCGGCCTGCAGTTCCGCGTCACGTTGGCGCCGGAGTTACAGACCGGCGATCTGACGGGCCGGCTCATCGTGGTCGCCTCCACCGAGAGCGGAGACGACCAGCTTTCCAGCATTGTCGACTTCCCGGATGTGCAGCCATTCTTCGGGATGGACGTCTCGACCTGGAGCTCCGGAACCACCCGGACGCTTCGTGGTGACGACGCGTACGGCTTCCCCCTCGAGCACCTGAGCGACCTGCCCGCGGGCGACTACAACGTCCAGGCGTTCCTGAACGTGTACACGCGGTTCACCCGCTCCGACGGCTCGGCGGTGTGGCTCCACATGCCCTGTGGTGACGGGCAGGATGCCATCAGTTCCCCGGGCAACCTATACAGCGCCGTTGTGCCGATGCACTTGGATGGTCAGCATGACGGTCTGAAGCAGCTGACGCTGGACCAGATGATCCCCTACCCAGAGGGAACCTCCCTGTTCGCCGAGAACGCCCCGGCGGAGACCTGCCAGCAGGGTAACTACACCGACTCCCAGCACCTCAAGCACATCAAGATCCAGAGCGATCTGCTGAGCAAGTTCTGGGGCAAGCCGATGTATATCGGCGCGAACGTCCTGCTCCCGATGAGCTACGACCAGCCGGGACATGAGAACGAGCGGTACCCCGTCGTGTACAGCCAGGGGCACTGGCCCGGCGGCGGTGTGCTCCGCTTCAGCGAGACCAGCAACAGCGGCTTCTCCGGGTACTGGAAGGACTCAAAGACACCGCAGTTCATCGTGGTCACGATTCGTCACGAGAACCCCTACTACGACGACTCGTACGCAGTGAACTCGGCCAACCTTGGGCCATACGGGGATGCCATCACCCAGGAGCTGATCCCATACATCGACGAGCACTTCCGTACCCATCCAGAGCGGTGGGCGAGAACGCTCACGGGCGGCTCGACCGGCGGCTGGGAGGCCCTGGCCCAGATGGCCTTCTACCCGGACGTCTATGGCGGCACCTGGGCCATCTCTCCCGACTCGGTGGACTTCCGGTTCCACCAGATCGTGAATATCTACTCGGATCCCAACGCGTACTTCACCGACCGCGACTGGGTGGACACGCCGAGACCGTCGTCCCGCAGTGTCCCCGGCGACACGCGGTTCACGATGGTCGAGGAGAACCACTGGGAGCTGGCACTCGGCACGCACTGGCGATCGGGTATGCAATGGGCCGTGTGGGCCGCCGTGTACGGGCCGCAGGGTGCGGACGGGTATCCCGCGAACATCTGGGATCAGCACACCGGCGTGATCGACCACACCGTCGCCGATGCATGGAAGCCGATGGATCTGCGGCTGAAGATCGTGAACAACTGGGCCACTCTCGGACCCAAGCTCACCGGCCGAGTCCACGACTACGGCGGCGATGACGACGCGTTCTTCCTCAACAACTCGTCCGAGCTTCTGGAAGCGGCCATGGCCGACCTCACCAACCCGCCCGCGAACGCGGAGTTCGTCTTCATCCACAACGGGGGTCACGGCGCGAGTCCACACAGCACGACGGAACTGCTCACGATCATGTACAACGCGATGATCGCCGACAAGCCTTGACACAAGGAACCCCCACGCCGGAGTACCTCTTCGCAGAACAGAGGTACTCCGGCGGAGCAAGTGGACCTCCGTCCATGGGCGTGCGGAATCGGCGGCAGGATGCCGGACGCGCCTCGCCTGAAATCCGGAGAGGCGGAGGGCGGTCAGCGACGTGGCCTAGCCTGTTGCGGTGACCGTCTGCCTGCGAACCGAGCGGCTTGAGCTGCGGCCTCTGCCGCCCGCCGTCGCAGCGGTGCTCCCCGGCGATCGGGCGGCTGCGCAGGCGCTGCTCGGTGCGACACTGCCAGCCGACTGGCCGCAAGGCGATCTGCTCGACGTGTTGCCCCTTCAAGCGCGCAGCAGTGGTCGGGCAGCGGATTTCGGCGTCTGGGTCCTCATCGAGCGGGCGACCCAGACGGTTGTCGGCGATGCCGGTTTCAAGGGTCTTCCGGCAGACGGGGTTGTCGAGATCGGGTACAGCGTGATCCCGGACCGGCGGCGTCGAGGGTACGCGAGCGAGGCTGCGGCCGCGCTACTCGGCTGGGCGCGCGATCAGGAGCACGTCGAGACGGTGATCGCGGCCTGCGACCGGGAGAACGTGGCCTCGATCCGGACGCTCGAACGGCTCGGCTTCGCACGCACAGGGATGGATGGGGACGAGATCCGCTGGCAGCTCGCCTAGCTGCGCATCCGCCTCGCTCGAATCAAGGTCCCTCCCGGCGCTGTTCCTTGAGTTCACACACATTGCCCTCGGCGTCCAGGAAGTAGCACCATCGACCGTCGGCCGACGCATTGCCCCCAAGATCACTGATGGGCTGGACGCCGAGCGCAATCAGCAGCTCACGCGCGGGCTTTCAGACCAGGCTCCGGCGCCGTTGGCCGCCCGTTCAGAAAAGGTTGTACGAGCCGACGACAGTCAGTTGTTCCGGAACCGGCGGCTTGGCCAGCCAGTTCGGCAGGTTCGCTTGGAATTCCTTGAACTCCGGCACAGCCGACAGGGGGTTCTCGGTTCCATCCACCAGCTGGAGCAAGATCACGAAGCTGGAAGTGCCGGCGAGCCGACACGACGCGTAGCGCACTCCTTCCGGCCGGCCCTGCTCAATGGCGGCGAACATCTTGGTCACCGCGGCCTCGACATCGGCAACGCTTTCTGGCTTGACGTCGGCGCGTAGCAGCATCACGTTCACTGGAGTCTCCTTGTCTTCATGATGCGATTTCGTCTTCCCTGTCTTGACCCGCCGCGACGATGAAACGTGACCGACGTGGGCATGCCTCGCCTTAACGCTTGGAGCGTGGGCCGCGGTGGCGGATGGTGGAGGGTGTGACGCCAGGCGCCGAGGCGCAGCAGGGAGTTGCGGTTGACGATCCGGTCATCCGGGCCCTGGCCGAGCGCGGTCTCTATATCGGGGTGGCCGCGTGGGGCGAGCCGTCGCTGGTGGAGCTCTATCCCCGGACCGCCAAGACGCCCGAGCAGCGGCTGCGGCACTATGCCACGCAGTTCGCCATCACGGAGGTCGACTCCACGTTCTACCACCGGGTGAGCCCCGGCGCAGCGGCACGAGTACGACTACCAACCCGCGGAACTGGCCGACTGGGTTCCACGGATCATGTCGTTGCACGAGGGCGGCCGGCCGGTCCACCTGCTGATGAACAACATCGGCGGCGGGTACGCGATTCACAACGCCCGGCTCCTGACACGGATGCTGGCTGATCAGCTCGGGTAAGCCGTCCGGGCCGGATTCAGGCATCCCAGGAGATCTCGACGCGGTACCCATCCGGGTCCAGCGCCTTGATGCCCACATAGGTATTGGTGTCTTCGTCCTCGGCCAGGGCCACTCCCGCGGCAAGCAGTCGAGCGCGTGCTGCGCGGACCTCCGCCGGGTCGGCGCAAACGTAGCCGAAGTGCAGGAAGTCGTCGTCCGGCGCCGCCGCGCCGGGATGTAGGGCGAGTGCGAAGCCGTCGGCATCGTGGATGATCAGCGTCCCGTCCGGGTAGGTCCGCGCGGGGCCGGCATTGAAGCCGAAGTGGGTCTCGTAGAAGCGTCGAGACCGCTCCTGATCGGTGACGGTGAGTCCGAGGTGCGCCAGTCGCATACCGCAGAGGCTAGGGCAGGGATGTACGTCCCACACCGCGCTTTCCAGTCGCAACCGGGTGGCGGCTTCGGGGCATCGATCCGTCGCTGGTCGTGGCCCGACGTTATCGCTCGGCGGCAAGCCCTGCTCCTCGTCCGATGAAGATGCCACCGACCGCGGTGTGCGTGCAGAAACTCGTACCGAAGGCCGGGCGCAAAAGCGACAAAGGGCGAGAGTGGTAACGAACCGCCAGCGATCTGTACGAGTTTCTGTCCCACCCAAGGCACCTCACCCCGATCTGCGGCATGAAGGTGCCCTTCACGCGTCGCGGGACGGTCTACCTCTCAAAGGAGTCACCGTCGGAAGGGCAAGGCGCGCTTGATGATGTCGAGGGCTTCGTCGGCCCAACCGACGATGGCGAGCCCGGACGTGAGGTTCTGCGGCGGTCTGGTGATCAAGGTGTCTCGCTGGATGAGCCGGTTGAAGTCGACGGCCACCGGATCGGGTCGCACCGAGCCGTCCGGGTGGCGGAACTCGACGCCCGCGCGGCGCATCACCCGAATCAGCTCCTGAGCAAGGATGCCGTAGCCAACGGTGGTGGGGTGAACGCCGTCGAGGGAGAAAAGGCCACCCGTGGCTCGCCCTCCCTTGCCGTCGCCAGTCAGGAATCTGGAGTCGGGTACTGGGGTGAGTGCCCGTAGTTCCTGCGGCAGCGGGTACGGCTGCCACCACGGCGGGCGGGCCAGCGGATCGTCGATGTAACGGCGCTGGGCGAGGCGATCCAGCAGGCCGCCGACGTCGTACGCATACCAGTCACGGCCGTCGGTGCGCGCGGCCCGCACGACCTCGACGATGGCGTCGTTGTACTGGTCGATGGCGCTGTCGACCGCCCGGGCCTCCTGTGAGGTGATGTGCGGATCCCGGCGCGGGTCGAAGGCCCGCTCGCTGATCCACGGCCGGGTGTAATAGGGGAAGTAACGGGATCCGGGCTCGATCTTCGGGCCCACGCCGCGGCTGATCGGCGGAATGGTCACGTGGGGGACAGTGCACCAGATGACATGTCGCGCGCTGATGGGTCGCACCTGCTCGGCGACCTTGCCCAGCTCGGCGGCGAAGTGAGTCGGCCGCCAGACCGTGAACGCCCCCTTTCGGTTCGGGTTGTCGTAGCCCACGTCGCTCCAGACCACCTTCAGCTGGGTCACCGTCGGCAGCGCATTGTTCGAGCCCAGGAACACGATCAGCGTCTCGATCCCATGGTCGTCTGCGCCGCTACCGCCTTCTGCCCCCAATTTCGCCGCTGCGTCGAACACCGTCAGCAACTGCGCCGCCTTCGGGGCCGTTGGATAGACCCGAAGCGCCGCACGCTGACCGTTGTTCTCGACGATCTGGTTGATCAGGTCGTCCTTCGGGCTATGTAGCTGGTCCTGGCAAACCTTCGCGGTGACAGCCAGGGCGTCGCGCAGGTCCCAGCCGTAGACGGCCAGGTTGTGCTTGATCGCCGTCAGCTGCGGGATCACCGACCCCGGCCCGCGTTCCCAGTAGTCCTCGACCTGGTCCATCCACTGCCTGCCGCGGAAGAGCGCCATCGGCGCTTCCCACCAGTCCAGGCGGGTACCGAACCGCTGCTCAAGCTCCCGCAGCAGCAACTCGATGTTCACCGGCAGCCCACCCGGGCCGCCGTACACCGGGAACCGGAACTGATCCAACCACCCGAGCTCGTACGCGATGATCGCCGGAACGGACAGATCAGTATGGAACACGGCCCCGCTTTGAAAGCCGTGGAACAGCGAGTCGCCGATCGTCACAAGCCGATGCGGAGGCTGTCCGTCAGTGCTCGCTTGGACCGGAATGCCCAGGGTGGGATCTGACACCGGTTCCCGTGGTGTCAGGGTGATGACCACGTCATCGGGGACCCCCGGGGCAACCATCGCTTCTGGCACGGAGTCGGACACGACGCCCCTATCCAGCGGCCAAGCCGCACAGCCGGTCAATCATCGATTCGCCGCAAAGCTAATCGACGCCGCAGCGCGTTGCGCCGCCATTGACCGAACTTCTTCGCGGCGTCAGGTGTTAGGCAAGGTCACGGGCGGTCGCCTGGTTACTTCCGGCCTTAGCTACAAGTTGCGTTTCGCGTTACCCGACGGCGCGACCCCCGCGTGCAGTTCCGCTCTCGGCAGGCGGCTCCACGCGGGGGAGTAGGGCCGAGCTAGCGGCGAATGGCGATCGCCTCCAGATATTCGGATGCCATCGCAACCGATGATCCGGGTGCGCGGTCGTGCGTGGCCGCCAGCGCGGTGAGGTCGGCTTGGAGTTGCTGCTGCCCGGAGTCGTCTAGTGCCTCGAAGGCCTTGCGGACCGGGCCGTAATTTTGACGGAAGAAGTCCGCGAACTCCGCCGATGAACGGAAGCGGAAGACGAACTCCCGCCGGTTCGTGGTCAGCTGTGATACGCCGTTGCCGAAGAGCTCAGCCAGTCGTTCCTCGGTCCCCCACAAGCCCTGCGGCTTGACAGCGGGTGGCGGCGGAACGTGCCTGCCCACGGTGCGGAACATTTCGCCGACGAAGCCGCTGGGTGTCCAGTTGGCCAGGGCGATCGTGCCGCCAGGCCGGCACACCCGCAGCAGCTCGGCCGCCGCCCGCTCTTGGTTCGGCGTGAACATCACGCCGAGGCAGGACAGCACCGCGTCGAAGGAGGCGTCAGCGTACGGCAAGTTCTCCGCGTCTCCCTCCACGAACTCAACCGGGAGTCCCTCTGCCGCCGCCCGGACCCGACCCCGCTCGAGCAGCTCAGGCACGTAGTCGATGCCGGTCACCTCACAGCCGCACCGGGCCGCGGCCAAGGCCGAGTTGCCGCTGCCTGTCGCCACGTCGAGCACGGTCGTGCCCGCC
This sequence comes from Actinomycetota bacterium, assembly GCA_046735375.1. Lineage (GTDB taxonomy): Bacteria > Actinomycetota > Actinomycetes > JAKEEW01 > JAKEEW01 > DASYTV01. Next base: position 17,545 of record JBKPTD010000188.1, read on the forward strand.
CGCAGGTCAGCGGCATCGACGAGGCGTTCGGCAATCAGGACGATGCGCGATGCCACCGCCGCGTAGTCCCCGCTCACCCATGCCTGCTGCTGGCGCCGTTTGACCGCTTCCAGATCTGGCGTAGCAGTCTCAATAGTCGTCATCACTTCTCCCTCGCTGCCCCCCGCTCGGGTCGATCGGGGTGGATCGCTACCTCGAGCATCGAGGTCCCCGCGCAGTCACGGCCAGTACCTAATCTGTACCTGCCTACTACAACTTCTGTACTAGGCGAGGATGCGGTGGCGTCATAGCCTGCGCCATGTGACCGAGGGCATCGGTGCTACCTAAGGGGGGCCATGAGTACGTACGGCCAGTTCTGCCCAGTGGCCAAAGCGATGGAGCTACTGGACGAACGCTGGACGATGTTGGTGATCCGCGAGCTCTTGGAGGGCAGCCGGCACTTCAACGAGCTGCGGCGGGGGGTTCCGCGCATGTCGCCGGCGCTGTTGTCCACGCGGCTGCGGACGCTGGTTCGCGCAGGGGTCATTGAACGATGCGAGGACGGCCACCGGATCAGCTACTCGTTGACGCCCGCCGGGAAGGAGCTGCGACCGATCGTCGAGTCCCTCGGACAGTGGGGCATCCGCTGGATGCCCGACCTGGGGGACGAGGACCTCGATCCGCACCTGCTGATGTGGGATATCCAACGTAATGTCGACCTCGGCGTTGTCTCCCCTGGCAGAACGGTCCTTCAGTTCAGATTCCGCGATGTGCCCGCCGCGGCTCGGGATTGGTGGCTCGTCATCACGGCCGATGACGTTGACCTGTGCGATTTCGACCCCGGACAGCCGCTCGCGGCGACTGTGGAGGCCGATTTGCGGACTCTCACCCTGGTCTGGCGTGGTGATCTCAGCTGGGCTCAAGCACTGAGATCTGGTGGCCTCGAACTCCGCGGACCGGTTCGAGTACGTCGCGTAATCCCGCACTTGCTGAAGCGGTCGGCCTTTGCGCCCGTAGCCAGACCAGCGCGCGTACCTATCGCAGATTCTCCGTCGGCGCTCGCCGCCAGCCCATGAGTGAGTGATGAGACTCGTAAGGGCCCGGGCTCTGGGAGCCCGGGCCCTTACGTCGTCACGACTCGCCGCGTTGAGTCGCCACTTCACTCGGGTGGCAAGGACTATCTGGCCGTGAGTCCAAGCAACTTCAAGGTCCGTGGCCCAGGGAACCCATCGGCGTCGTCGCCGCTCCAGCCTTGTGCACGCTGAAATGCGACAGTCATTGCCTTGGTCTCCGCCCCGTAGAAGCCGGTTACGCCCGACGGGTTGAACTTCGCGAATCCCTTGGCGCGCAGGGCTTTCTGGTACACCTTCACGTCGTTGTGTTGGATGCCCCAGCGGAGGTTGGACAGACTCACGGTCGACCCGCCGCCTGTGCCGCCGGTCGCAGGCTTGCTCGCCAGGGCAGGCTTTCCATCGCCGAGACCCGGGATCCGCATGCCGTTGAAGCCCTCGGCCCAGCCGAGATACCGCTGGCCCCAGTGGGCCTCGAACCACGAGAGGGGCTTGGTGCCCATGAGGCCGCGACCACCGGCGTCGGACGACCTCACCAGTCCCTTCGAGGTCATGATCGCGATGTGCCCGAAGCCCATGCGGCCACCGCCCCAAAAGACCGGGGCGCCGAATGGCGGGGTGCGGTCCTTGGGGTGTTTGCCTATCGCGTATTTCCAAGCAACGGCTGCGGAAGGGTATTTGGGTTTGATCCCAAAAGCCGTTCTCACCTCGCGCAGCATAAAAGGCACATCCCAGGGGAGTTGCGCGCCTGACGCAGGTACCGCTGAGCGGCTGCCTTGGGATTTAGTGCCATTTTGATCACCACCTTTCCCTTGTCGAACCGCCCCTCCGGGCTGGTCAGTCCTCTTTGCCTTCGACGTCGTCGTCGGCCTCGGTCACGGCCTCGACCGGCTCGGTGACGTCGGTGTCCTGGCACGTTCCGTCCTCCGGCTCGCCTTCGTCCGGTTCGACGTAGGCGCCTTCCTCGGCCGTCTCGACTGGGTCGATCTCCTGCTCGGTCAGATCAGGCTCCACGCCCTGGTCGATCATGATTTCCTCCTCGCACAGGTGAATTGATCCGGACGGTTGCCTGCAAAGAGCACGGTGGCGTGGCCCAGATACAGGCGCGGTCGGGGCTGAGCTGAAACCCGGTCCCGCGCCTGGGCAAGCCGCTGTATCTGCGTCGCGCGTCGCGGCTCTTCCTCAATACGAGGGAACGATCGACCGCAGAGGTGCGCCATGACCAAGGATGATCAAGCCAGGGATCTCGCAAAGTTCCTGACCCCGATGCTTCGGGGGGCGACCAGCAATGGCGGTCCGACTACCCGCTCGACGCCATCGCGTCGCGAAGAGCCCGTCGACCGTGTCGAACCCGACGTCGACCTTGCTGTGCGTCTCGAGCTTGAGAGCCTCCTGCGCAACGAGCCAAAGCTTGCGACCCTGCTTTCTGATACGTCGCGGTGGGATCCCGACGAGGTCAGCAGCGTTCTCACCCGCCGACTCACCGAAGGCGACGGCCATGCGGTGGAGTTGTTGTGGGCGCTCCTCGCCGGCCGGGATGGCCAGCCGCACCCCCAAGTACTGCGCCTTGCGGCCTCTCGCCCGCCCGCGAAGAGGGCACGGAAAGGTCGCATCAA
>JBKPTD010000189.1:0-15917 GCA_046735375.1 Actinomycetota bacterium
GTGAGGGCGGCACCTCCCCGAAGACCGGCCACCCCAACCGGGCATCCCCACCCGGCCACGGCGGCAGATCCCACCCCGGGTCCGCACCCTCATCCGGCCACTGCCCCGAAGCGTCCGGCCACGGGCCGTCCAGGTCCGGCCGGAGCGAGTCGTTGTGGTCGGGCCACGGCTCACGCTCGACCGGCGGGTCATCGGCACCGGAAAGGTCCAAACCGGTCAGCCACGGCGGCGGCCCATCCCAGCCGACGCCATCGACGTCGGGGCCATCCCAGCCGGCGCGGTCGAGGTCCGGGCCGTCGCCGCCGACGCGATCGAACTCGGGGGCATCGCCGTCGGGGCGGTCCCAGCCGGCGCGGTCGAGGTCGGGGCCGTCACCGCCCGGGGACTCGCCCGCGTTCAGGCCCGCACCGGGCCGGTCACGGTCGGGGTCCGGAACCGGCCCCGGCGTATCGTCGCTCCCCACAGACTCGAACATACATTCGATTGTACTGGACTCTGGTGCGTCAATCCTTCTGACATGCCAAGCTGTGGACAACCTCCGGGGCGGCGGCCTTGAGTCGTAGTGAGGGGCAACTCAACGTCGCCGGTTGAGGTCGGCGGCGGTGCTCGCGGTGCTGGTCGGTGAGATCACGGCGGCGAACCCTGTCCGCGGCGTCAACCCCCCTCGCACCCGGAGAACTCCGACCCCGCGATCGTGATGGACGCATTCCGCGCTGGATGCAGCCGGGTAGCCGTGGGCGGGCGTCTCCGTAACAGTGCGCCGCGCCATCTCGATCCAGGCCCAAGTCCGTCGACGTTCGGCACGGTGGCCGACACCGAACGCGGCGGCTCTCTTGCTGCGACGTGGAAGTCAGTCTTCTTCCGCCTCGGCCATGGAGCGCGGCGGTTGCGCTGGCTCGAAGCGGATGTTGCCCGCAGGCATCATCCACGTCATAACCTCAACCGCGAGTCGACCGGCCTTGACTGCTGGATCCTCGCTGCAAAGCTGCCGCGCGGTCTCTTGGTCCACCGACATCACGGATATTCCACGCAAACGCCAGTCATCCTGATCGACCAGCGGTCCACCGGCGATGATGTAGCCCTTCTCATATAGATCGGCCCGGAAAGCCAGATGAGCGTCCTGAAGTGCGTCCGCCTCTTCATCGGAAAGTTCAGGAGCGTCCGGTGGACGCACCAGGAGCACGAGCGTGTGATGGTCGAATCTCATGCTGACTCAGTCGATCCCTTCATCCGCCATCGCGGGCCGATTCAGGCCCGGACGCGTCGATTGGGCACCTTGCGGGCGGAGGTCACCTGAAGGCTAGTGCCGCGTCCACTGGTCTCGCCGAGGGCGCTCGAACGGCTAGTCACGCGGATGGCGGCGGAACTCGCCAGGCTCGCTGACACAAAGATGAAGGTCTGCGGCGGGGACGATGCTCGGCTCGCGCGCCGCCTCGGACCACATCCACGCCGTGTCACATCCGACCAGACCACACCTACCTCCCAGAAGAGGGCACGGCACTCCGCGATCGGCCGTCTATTCTCCCCGCCATGCCTGCGACGAGCCTGACGCACGCTGAGGCGCGCTTCCTCGACGTACGCGACGCCCTCGACGCGGCTGATCTGGCCGACGCTCGAGGGCTGGCCGATGGTGGATCGCGGCATCAGGCCGCCGCGACCCTCGCCGAGCTGGAGGACGCCCTCAAGCATGTTGACGCCGACGAGCTAGGTGATGAGGACGCACGCGCGCTCGTAGCGATGCAGCGATCGGTCAACGGGGCGCTGGAAACCCGAGCTACGCAGCACGCTGCGGATGATGCGCCAACGGGCAGCGATCCGACCGACGATCTTAAACAAATATCGCGGCAGATCATGGATCGCTATTCAAGGGCTCAGTCCGAGGTCGATGTTGGCGGAACCTCGCTCACGCGGCTCGCTGTCCTCGGGGCGCTTGCCGTGGAGCCGAGTTCGGTACGGCGGCGTGAGCTTTTCCTTGCGCTTCAGCCGGTCTGGCATTCGATTGCCGGCGAGGCAGGGAGCGGCGGTCCGTACCAGAGATTGCTGCGGTATAGCGCTGAACGTTGGGCAAGGGGCAAATCGCCCGTGAATGCCAACGGCGACGCGCTGGGGTTCGACCCCAGCGCGATCGAGCCGCTGCTTGTCGAGATCCTCGATACCTGGCGGACCCATGCCCGACCGGCCGAACCGGTAGCGCCATGGGATTGGTGGTACGCCGCTGGTGCGGCGGAACGGCTGCTGGCGCACGCGCTCCCTGTCGAGCGGCTCCGGTCGCTGTCCGACGCGTACCACGCATCGCTCGGCGCGGCTCCAGCACACCTGGGCATCCGCTTTGACATCGATCTGCGAGCGGGCCGTCCGCCGGTCCCGGTGGCGTACACGACCTTCGGCAGGAGGCCGCGGGAAACGACCGGCGGTCGATGGCTCCGTGCCGAGCCGTGGGTTATCGGCACCTACACACGCGGTGGTCTGGGCGAGTTGACGGAGCTCGTACACGAGACAGGGCACGCAATCCACCTCGCCGCGATCCGTACTCGCCCGGCATTCGCTGATTGGCCGGACAGCGACGCCTTCACCGAGGCCCTAGCCGAGCTGACCGCTCTCGATACGGCGGAGCCCACCTGGCAACAGCAGTGGCTTGGCGTCTCTGCGCCGGACGCAGTGTCCTTGCACGGCCGGTACGCCGAGGTCGTCCTCGACATCTGCTGGGCCCTCTTTGAGATCCGCCTACACGCCGATCCCGAACGAGAGCCCAACGACGTCTGGACCGACCTGACGTCCACGTATCTTGGCATCGCGCCGCACCCCGAATGGGCGTGGTGGGCGATGCGCGGCCAGCTCGTCCAAGAGCCGGGTTACATGGTCAACTATGCGATCGGTCCGATCCTGGCGGCCGACCTGCGTGCCACGATCCGTGCCGAGCGCGGAGACTGGATCCACGGCGATCCGGGCTGGTACGAGTGGGTGTCGGAGCGGATCTATCGCTGGGGACTGGAGCGGCCGTCCGGCGACGTCGTCGGTGATGTACTCGGCCGGCCGCCGGACCGCCACGCGCTCCTGACCGAGCTCGCGCGGACCGGAAGCACAGCGGATAGGTCTGCTTCGTGAGTCCTCGTGTCGGCGTTCAGGCCTCGCAGGCCGCGCTCACTCGTCGTCGGATTCGGTGAAGCGGTAGGTGCCGTCCCAGTGCCACACGCCGGTCGAGTCGAGGGAAACGTCGGCCTCTGCGTGGAAGCCGGTGAACTTGCCGGTCCCGCCAGAGAACGTCACCCGACCCTGAAGCTTCGTGAAGTCGAGCACGACGTGGCCGAACGCGGCGCTCCCATGTCCGAACGAGAGGACGAGGTCGCTGTCCAGTACGCCGTTGGCAGGAGCCGCGCGATAGACCGCCCTCATTCCGGGCTTGATTGCATTGATGTTCGAGGACGTGATCGTGCAGAAGGACCCGGCCGTGAATGTGTACTGCGAGCACTCCTTCGTGACGTGCAGAGCTCCACTCCGGGGAGTCGCCGTGGCGGGGCCCGCAGTCGCCACGATCCCGGCTGCGACGAGAGCGAATACGAGCACCAAAGTGCGCTTCATCACTGGTTTCCTTTCTCGATTTGTCCTGGCTGCCCGATGTCGATCTCCTCGGCTGCAACGATTCGTGCGAACGGCACACCGGCGATCTCGTTCGCGTCCCTGACATCGTCTGCGGTCTCCGCCTCGAATCGGCAGAAGCACGAGTCGTCCGCAGGGACGTATGTCGAGCCCAGATGTACCGCCCGGGCTCGTTGCCTGCGAAGCCGCGCGAGCGCGGTCTCGAGCCACGCGCGGTTGCGTCCTGGGAGGTAGCGCTCCACGAGGTAGATCGGCATCGCGTCGACGATCCCGCCGCAACGCGGAGCGATCAACCGCACGAACTTGTGGATTTACTCCCGTGTTGCGCCCACCCGCGCCGCAAGCTCCGTCCGCGAGCTGACGCCGAGCTTCCGGTACACCTTCGAGAGGTTCCACGCGACCGTGTGAGGGCTCAGGCTGAGCTCGGCGGCCACATCGCTGTTCCTGCGGCCGGCGACGACCAGTTCGACGATCCGGCGCTCAGTTTCCGAGAGCAGGTCTTCCGAGGCGCTGCGCCCGCCGATGCGCCGGAGCTCCGAGCGCGCCTTCGCCGACCAGAGTCGCGCGCCGAGCCGGTCGAAGATCCTGACGGCCTGTTCGAGGGTCTCGCGAGCGATGCGCTTGCGCTGCGCCCGGCGGTGCACCGTCCCGAGCGCGAGGAGCGTGCGGGCGAGCTCGAAGGGGTTCACTCCTTGGGGTGGCTCTGGCGCGAGAGCCGCCGCCTCGAGTGCAGCAGTCGCCCGCTCGTATTTGCCCTGTGCGGCGAGGAGAAGTCCGCGGCAGCGGAGGACGAGCGGGCGGAGAGCCGCGTCGCCGTTCGCCGCACGTCGATCGATCGCCGCGAGCAGCCGCTTCGCCTGGCGAATGTCGCCGATCGTCAGCAGAGCCTCGATCGCGGCTGAGCCCGCGAGCTGGGCGAGGTACCCGTCCAGCTCCTCGACGTTGTGGAAGAGCTGTGCCACCTGCCGCCAGCTCGCGTCGCCATCGTCGTGGGAAAGCTCGAGAACGGCGAGCGCGATCCGCAGGCGAAAGGCGGCCATTCGAAACCTCGCCGTCTTGACGACTGGAAGCAGTTCGGCGATCTCTCTGCGCGCCTTCTCGGTCTCGCCTCGGTAGGCATCGACCTCGGCAAGAATCGACAGGCAAAGCGGCTCGAACACCTCCAGGCCGATCTGACGGGCGAGCGGTATCGCCTCGTCGCACAGTCGCGCGGCCGTGTCCCAGGCGCCAGACGTCATCTCCATCTGGGCGTGATGAAACAGGCACCTGACAGCGTCGGGGTCGGCGCGCTCTGTAGCCTCGGCGGTCAGCGCACTCCACAGGATGCGCGACTCCTCGTGGCGGTCGGATCGGCCGAGCAGGAGCGCCCGCGTGACGCGCGACGGTGACAGACGCATGGGCAAACCGGCATGCCAGGACGACCAGCGCGCGGACGCGTAGCCTTCGCCATCCAGGATCTGCTCGAGCTCCAGCGCACGGTCGAGGAGGTCGTGCCGGATAACACCCGTGCGCGCGAACCTGTTTTGCGCCACCGCTGCAAGGGCGATCACGAGGGTCGCCGGGTCCGCGAGCTCCTCGGCGAGCGCAAGCCCTGCGTCGGCATAACCAGCGCTGGCTTGGTCGTCTCCTGCGAGATGCGCCATCCATGCGAGCTCGCAGAGGATGTTCACCTCTTGGCTGGCCTCGAGGCCGGGTTCGGCAAGGGCGGTGCTCAAAAGACTCATGGCCACGGGAAAGCCCTCCGCCATCCCGCGTACGCCAGCGAGCTGGGTGAGGGCCTCGGCTCGGACTCGACCGGGCGGAGATGACCGGACTACCTCCTCGAGCAGGAGGGCCGCCTTTTCCCGGTCGCCCGCGTACCGGCATCGCTCGGCGGCGGTGATGCGGCGTCGGTTGATGTTTTCGAGTGCATGCACCGGAGTGAGCGCGACCGCGCGCTCGGCCAGCTCTGCCGCTGCCTGCGCAGCGCCGCGCGCTCGCGCGTGAGTCGCCGCCGCGTCGAGCGCTGCTGCGATCTCGTCATCGGCCCCCATGGCGGCGATCGCGAGATGTCGGGCGCGCTCCTCAAGATCGACATCGAGGTCGGCGAGGCGGCGGTGGAGCTGACGCCGTTTGTGCAGCGGCATCGCCGCATAGCAGGCGGGGGCAAGTAGTGGATGTGTGAAGTGGATCCGGTCGCCGTCGAGCTCGACCACGCCTTGCTGCTCGGCGAGCTCGATATCGTCGACAACGCCAGCTGCCAGCGGCTCGAGCAACGTGACCGAGGGAGCTGCAACGGCGGCGACAGCAACGAGCGTCGTGCGGACACGCGCCGGCAGCGCACGCAACCGGTCCGTCACAAGGGCGCTCAAGCTCTCGGGCAGCGTGACATTTGTGCTATCCACGCGGACCGCGCCCCTGCCGATCGCGCGCCCGAGCTCAAGCGCGAAGAACGGGTTTCCACCCACGATCTCGTGCACGCGCACGAGATGCGGTCGCGGCACGTTGAGCGCAAGCCGACCCCAAAGGAGCCGATGGACCGCGCCGACGGAAAGCGGCTCGATCGCGAGCCGCTGGAACGCGGCGAAGGCCCGATCGAGCTCAAGAGGCGCCTCGACGGGCCGTTCCCGCACGGTGGCCAGTACGCAGACCTCTTCGCCCACCAGCCGCCGCAGCATGAACCTCAGCACCTCGGCGGAGCTCGCGTCGATCCACTGCACGTCGTCGAGCGCCACGAGAACCGGTCCGTCCTGAGCGAGCGCACGAACGACGGAGAGGAGCGCAAGCCCGAGCAGGCGCGTGTCCGGAGGCCGTCCATCGGACTCGCGGAGGAGCAATGCGACCTCGAGCGCATGTCGTTGAACCGGAACCAGACGTAGCAACGTCGCTTCCAACGCCGGTGTGAGCAGGTCGCCGAGGGTCGCGAACGCGACCTGCGTCTCGGAACGGGTCGCGCGCGCCGCAAGGACGCGGAAGCTGCGCTCGCGCGCGAGGCGTACCCCCTCGGCCCAGAGCGTGGACTTGCCGATCCCGGCATCGCCCTCCAGGAGCAGTGCCTGACCAGCGGGAGGGACAGCCTCCAAAAACGCGTCGAGCGCCAGCAGTTCCTCGCGCCTGCCGATAATCTCGCCTGGCATCGCGCCCTCCCGCCGAGCGACCACGCTGGATGCGCCTTCCGGTGTACCACCCTGCGTCGCGATAGTCCGTGCTCGCATTGTGGACCCCGCGGGCTCAGTCGGCATTCAACGCCTGTGCAAGCCCGTTGCTTGCGACGGTCGGAGGTGAGAGATCGCGCCACATCGGCATGCTGGCACCCTTGAACGGGAGCGCTCTGGACTCAGCGCTGACGCTCTTTATGGCCGGCCTTCAGCAGACGAACCATCTCGGCGATGCGGGCGGCTCGCTCGTCCGGCCTGCGTTTCGTGGCGTCGATCCAAGTGAGGTACCCGCGCCGGTAGAACTGTGCAAGCGAATCGAAGAACGCCCCGGCTGCCGGCTCAGCGTCGAGGGCCGCGGCGACGTCCGGCGCCAGGTCAGCACGCTGCGGCCCCTCGGGTGCCAGGACGACGGCGACTTCATCGCCTGGACTAACCCTGCAATCGCGACGCCACGCCGCACCGAGAAAGATTGCATCGCCCGTTCCGAGGGGCTCGACAATGGCGCGCACCTGCATACCGTCGATCGTGCCCGCGACGCGATGAGCGAGCTTGTGGCCCCAAACCTCGTCCGGATCGAACGGAATCGGCACCAGGACGCGCCGTTTCGCGTCCGCGACGACCGTCGCGGTGAATCTCATCGTGTCCGCCACCAGGAGATGGTCGCACGGCCGCCCGGATCCCTTAGCCGTTCGGCTGGTCAAGCCAAGCGTCTGACATCCCTGAACTGGACCGACGCGGACGCTAGGGAAGGCCCCCGGCCATGGCGCCGGAGCCGATCGGTTCTCCGTTCTCAGACGACGTTGAGTGGTCAGGTTCGCGTTCGATCCCACCGCGGATGAAGTCGATGATCATCGGCCAGAAGCGGTCCGGAGCGTCCAACCAGGTGAAATGGCCGGCCTGGGCAGTGATCTCGAGCTGTGCGATGCCTTCAGGGAGAGCACCGACGATCTCTTCGGCGGCGCCGACGGGTGTCACGGGGTCGAGCTCGCCAACCGATACGAGAGTAGGAGAGTCGACGCGGCTCAGCTGATCGACGATGTCGAGTCGGAGCGTGAGCTGCATCCCGTACGAGTTGAGCTCAAGGTTCTTTGGCGTCCCAGCTCTTCGCTCCTCGTCCGGAACCTTCAGGCCGAAGGCGGCATAAACGCGAGCCCACTCTTCTTCGCTCACCTCATCGCCACCGTAGCTGCGCTCCGCCAGCTCAGCGACCTCGTCGCCTGCGACGCGACGGAAGCCTTCGACCAACCGCGGCCCGTCCCACCGCGCGAAGCCCGATTGGACAATGAGCCCGCCGGCATGCCCCGGGTGGCGCGCGCCGTACAACAGGACGATCGGTCCGCCCATCGAGTGTCCGAGGACGATCGGGTTGCCTATCCCGACCGTGTCGCAGAAGGCGCGGATGTCGTCCGCACAGGTTTCGTAGCTCCAATCCGCAGCGTTGCCCCAGGTCGACCGTCCGTGCCCGCGCAGATCGAGGTAGATAACCTGCGCATGCTCGGTGAGTAAACCGAAGTCGGGCTTGAAGTACGAGTGGTCATAGACCCCCGGGCCGCCGTGAACCAACACCATCGTCGGCCGTTGCAGCATCTCGCTCCCGTGGGGCACGAGCGCTGGCCCATCCGCGTCGAACCACAGTCGCGTCCCATTCACATCGACCTGCATCGCCTTGATCCCTTCGCCCGTCGCCGACGGGACGATCATGTGTCGAGACGGGGAAGTCCCCAGAGCATGCTGTACAGCACTCGTGGCCGGCCGCTCGCATCGAAAGTCCCGACCGTCACTGTCGGGTTATCTGGATCCGTGGGGTCGACCAGGAAAGTTCGCTCATCGAGCGGGCGCAGCTCGGATTCCTCCCCCTCGTCCTTGATGAAGAGCCCGCCCCCGGAGGCTGTGACTTCCACATGCCGGTCCGGCCACGCGTAGATGCCGGCGAAGCGGGCGAGGTCTCCGGCTGTTGCTGATGATGCATCCAGGCGCAGTGGCGGCACGCTGATCCCGAACAACGACTCCATGAGATCGGCGAAGAGCGATCGATACATTGCACGCCCGGTGCTGCTGTTCGTCATTAAGACGATGGCGGCCTTGCGCTCCGGCACGATCCGGAGAACTGACCGCTCCCCGTTCACGACGCTGTCCCACCCCCAGACCTGACCGCCCCGCCAGTTGAACCAGGCCCAGCCGAGACACCAGGAATCGAGCCAGGCATAGATCGCGGTGTCCACCTGCACAGCGCGCATGGCCACTAGGGAAGGGGCCTCAAGGTGCAGTGCGGCGAATCGGAGCAGGTCCGTGACCGTCGAGACGACGCTCGCACCGGCGGGTCCGTACGCACGCGAAACCAACGGCTCGACCGCCACTGGGCCGTCCGCGGTGACCTCGTGCCCCGATACACGCCGCGTCACCTCGGCATCGCTAGCGAAAGTCGTCTCGTGCATACCGGCCCTTTCGAACAGGTGGTGCCGCATTGCGTCCTCCCACGTGGCCTCCGCCGCCGTTTCGATCACCCGCCCGAGCAAGCACCAGCCGACGTTTGTGTACGACCAAATGCCGGCCATGGGCGTACCCGCGGCGGTATCCGCCGCTAGTCGAGAGAGCGCGCCGTCGTCCGTGTCCTTCCTGCTGTCAAAGCCGAACTCCAGGTCGGCGCGCAATGGGAGTCCGGAGCGATTCGCAAGAAGGTCCCTGAGCGTCGCCCGCTCGGCCCAGCCGGTTCCGCGCAGTTCCCGCACGTGCGCCGCCACTGGATCGCCGAGCGATAGCCGGCCTGCTTCCACGAGGCGAAAGATGACCGTCGCGACCATCGACTTGGTCAAAGACCCGACGCTGAAGCGCGTCTGCGATGTGACCGGCCTGCCGGTCCTCACGTCGGTGACTCCGTAATACGCGGCTGTGGCCGTCCCTTCCCGAAGGACCCCTATCGCCGCCCCCGGCACTGAGTTCCTCGAAGCGTGCTCACGAAGCAGCTCTGACAGGTCGCGCTCACTCACGCGAGAAGCCTAAGCACGCGCCACGTCCACACCCCGGCATTAGCGCGGCCGGCGTGCGCCGAATGGCGGCAACACGCGGCCGGCGGCCGTCTCGGCTCGCGCCGCCCTCGAGCTCCTCGAGGCCCGGACCGGCGACTGATCTCTGAGAATTACCTCAAGATCAGGGGGCGGACACCGGTTCGAGCACGAAGATCGGGATCTGGCGGTCGGTCATGCGCTGGTAGTCGGCATAGTTCGGGTACGCGTCCACCGCCCGGCGCCACCAGAGTGCCTTCTCCGCCCCGAACACCTCGCGCGCCCGGTACTCTCGGGTGACCGCGCCGTCCTGAAGCTCGATGACCGGCTCGATGACCAGGCTGGCGTACCACTGCGGGTTGGTCGGCTCGCCACCGTTGGACGCGACAGCCGCGTAGTGCCCCTCGTGCTCGACACGTCTCACCGGCGTCTTGCGAACCTTGCCAGTCTTGGCGCCTCGGTAGGTCATCAGCACGATGGGCAGGCCATCGCTCATGACGCCGTCGGTCGTGCCGGTGCGCACGATCCGCTCGACATGCTCGCGGACCCACCCCCATGCGCTCGGTTCGTACTCGCCAGTCGATGCCATGTCCTGATCAACATGCCCGGCGCCGTCGCGATTCCGCGATTAGGCCGTGCCGGCGGCCGTGTGGGCTCGACGAGGAGGGCGAGTCGCTGCATGCCTGAGTTGCGGATTCATCGGAGCAAGCGATGGATTTGCCCGTCGGCTCGTATCTACCTCTCTGTAAACGGAGAAAGGAGCCACCCATGGCAACCACCATTGCGGGCAAGTCGGTCCTGGTGACCGGGGCATCTCGCGGCATCGGCCGAGCGCTGGTCGAGGAGGCATTGCGGAGAGGCGCGACGCGCGTCTACGCCGCAGCGCGAGAGCCTGTCCCTCACCCCGATGAGCACGTGACCCCCCTGACCTTGGACGTGACGAACCCCGAGCAGGTGCGGGCGGCCGGCGCGAGCGTCGAGTCTCTCGATGTGCTGATCAACAATGCCGGCATCCAGCCGCTCGACGATCTCAGCGATCCAGGTGCGATCGAGCAGAGCCTCGCGGCTAACCTGTACGGCCCGTACCGCGTAGCCCAAGCGTTCTTGCCGTCGGTCACACGCGCGCAAGGGACGATCGTCAACGCCGTGTCGCTGGCGGCCCTTGCACCGGTGCCGTTCGCGCCGGCGTACTCGATCTCGAAGGCTGCGCTTCTCTCGCTGACGCAGTCGCTGCGCGCTCATCTGGCACGGCACGGCGTGAGTGTGCACGCTGTGCTCGGCGGACCCGTCGACACCGAGATGACCCGGGGGCTCGACATCCCGAAGGCCTCACCGGAGTCAGTGGCGCAAGCGATCTTCGACGGTGTCGAGAACGGGGAAGACGACATCTTCCCCGACCCGCTTTCGCAAGCGATGGCCGAGGGCTGGCGTGCTGGTGTCGCCAAGCAGTTCGAGCACGAGATGGCGGCTCTGATTCCGGCCGAGCCCGCCGCCGAATGAGACCCGGCCGCACGGTCGCGGCGTCGCGGTCGAAGGTGCGCCACCGATGTGGTTCGTGTCGGTGGCGCACCCAGCGGAGCGTCGCAGCGCCAAGGAGACGAGGAATTGGCCGATCGCAGAATCGGAACGCGTGAAGAGTGGCTCGCGGGTTGGGACAGCTGGCGTGAGCGCGTTCGTCCTCAACGACTGAGTCGTGTACCACACGTACTCGGCCTATGAGCGCAACATCGATGCCCTGTGAGGCATGTACCGGGGACTGGATCGCCGCGCGGTCGCAACGAGACGGACATGGTACCGCCCGGCACGACGAGGCCGATCCGCATCGGCCAGCTCGCGCGGCCCGGGGAGCGACACGACCTCCCTGCAGGGAAGCCTAATGAAACGCATTGACGCGCGGGGTTTAGATGAACGCGCGCTGCTTGCTGCTGCCCGGGCGGGGGATGCGCGCGCGTTTCGATGTCTGCTTGACCACCACCGCTTCGGGCTGGAACTCTACTGCTACCTGATGGTGGGCGGCGATGTGGCTTTCGCGAGACGCGCGCTGGCGGATGCGGTCCTGACCGCATGGCGTGAACGCGGCTTCATCGGGCCCGAGACAGACGCCCGAATGTGGCTGTACAAGCTCGCGTCGCGAGTCTTCGTCGAGGCAGCTGGTGATCATCGGCCAGATCGGGGGCCGACAAGCGGCAGCTGCCAGTGAGCCATGCCGAACCAATCGATGAGGCGGGCCAACGCGTCCTGCTGGAGTCGGCGCGGCTGGGAGACGAGGGCGCCTACGCCGAGCTGATCGAGCCGCACCGACGGCTGTTGCATGCGCACTGCTACCGGATGCTCGGCTCCGTTCACGATGCCGAGGACGCTGTCCAAGAGACGCTGATCAAGGCATGGCGCGGGCTTGCCCAGTTCGAAGGGCGCAGCCCGTTGCGTTCGTGGCTGTACTCGATCGCGACCAACGTCTGCCTGCGCATGATCGAGCAGCGATCTGCTCGCGTGCTGCCGATCGACTACGGCCCGCCCGGGGATCCGCGCGCGGGGCTCGGCCGCCCGCTGGTCGAGTCGACCTGGATCGAGCCGTACCCCGACGCACAGTTCGGCGTCGCCGACGGGCTCGCCGGGCCGGAAGCACGCTACGAGCAGCGGGAAGCCGTCGAGCTCGCCTTTATCGCGGCGCTGCAGCACCTGCCGGCACGGCAGCGCGCCGTACTGATCCTGCGCGACGTGCTCGGCTACTCCGGCGCCGAAGTCGCCGAGGCGTTGGACACCACCGCGGCATCTGTGTACAGCCTGCTCCAGCGTGCGCACGCGACACTCGATGAACGGCTCCCGGACCGCAGCCAGCAGGCCACGCTCCGCACGCTCGGCGACGAGCAGCTCAGCGCGGTCGTCAACCGCTACGTCGAAGCCTGGTCCCAGGGCAATGTTGACGCCATCGTCGACATGCTTACCGACACCGCGACGCTCGCAATGCCGCCGACCTCCAGTTGGTTCCGCGGCCTAGAGGCGATTGCCATATTCCTGCGCGCCACCGCATTCGACGGCACGCTCAGCTGGCGGCTGCTGCCGACCTCGGCCAACGGCCAGCTGGCAATGGGTGCCTATGCACGCGACCCATCCGGTGCCTACCTGCCCTACGGAGTCGCCGTGCTGGGCCTGCGCGGCGACAAGATCGACGAGATCACGAACTTCACCGACCCCGCCGCGCCGGCTCGCTTCGGCCTGCCCCGACAGGCATAACAGGCGATCCGCCCGAATAACGCTCTCTCCTTCGAGCACTCCGCCCTGCACGGGATCGCCGGGCGCAAGTTCGTGAACCAAGACCACTACAGCGCGTGGCTCTCGCACGTGCGGTACTTCGGACGGGACCGTAGGCCGCAACCCCGTTGACATCGTCCGCGCATTCTCGGCGCACGCTTTAGGAACAGCATGCAGGCCACCCCCCACGGTGGAGCCGCGCCACGATCGCCCCTGAGCGCAGAGTGGACGGGGATCTGGATGATCGAAAGGTCGGCGTCGCCAGGACAGGGAACAGCCGATCGGTGAGGCAAGTCGCCGACAGCAGGCCGGCATCGCGGTGACATTTTCCATCGCGTGGATGTGCAGGATCACTAACGCTGGTCGACGTGCCTCCTTTATGCGACGTTCGCCGCGGGAACTGCCGGTGATCTGCCGGTGATCTGCCTTGTCGTGCTGGCGGGGCCGGTGGAGGCTGGTGTTCCTTGTCTGGTGGTAGCGCCCGCTGGTCTTGTCCTAACCGCTGCCCACCTTGGGGTTCGCGTGCGAACAAGTCGACTGATATCGCTTGCTGCGGCGGTGATCCTGGTCGCGGGCTGCGGTTCGGCCGCGGACCAGCCCGAGGTCGCGCCCACACCATCGCGGGCTCCGGCGCCCAACGGCGTGGAGAAGCTGTCGGCGGCCGGTATCGTCGCCAAGGCGCGCAAGGCGGCGGGGCAGGCGTCCGCGGTGCGCGTCAAGGGTGACATCACCGTGGACGGACAGCACACCCGGTTCGACGTTCGGCTGCTCGCCCATCGGGGTGGCACCGGCACGCTGACGCTTCCGCGTGGAAGTGTCCGGATCACCCGGATCGGGACACGCGTGTACATGAAGGGCGACAGCGCCTTCTGGACGGGGACCGCGGGCCCTGACGCGGCCAAGCTCCTCGTGGGCAAGTGGCTAAAGGGATCAAGGTCGGAGCCGCACCTGGCTGGGCTGAGCTTCTTCACCGACCTCGACGTCCTGATGACCGAGATCCTCAAGCCCACGCACCGTGAGCTCGAGCTCACTCATAAGGGCCATCAGGCGCAGACCAGCGGCCGCCGGGCCATCACCGTAACCTTCACAGGCCCGGACGGCGGCATCCTCTACGTCGCGCTGGACGGCAAGCCCTACCCGCTGCGCATCCAGTCGCTGCCAGGCGCGAAGGAGCACGGGAGGGTTGAGTTCCTCGACTATGACGAGCCGTTCACCCTCAAGGCCCCGCCGGCATCGCAGACCATCGACATCTCGAAGCTTCGAACCCGGTGAGCGAGACGCGGGCTGCGGAAGGGGTCACGAGGCCGCCGGGCCCGGCCGGAACCGCCACGCCGGTAGCGCACGGCAAGCATGTGTTGCGACGCTTCTGTCGGATGCGTTTGAGGACCTGGCCGAAAGACGTCTGGCCAGGTCCTCAATGTTGGTGGTTCAGGCGGCGATTGGTTCCTGGGTGGCCTGTGCGGGCAGGACGGTGATGTCGGTGTGGACGCGGTTGCGGCGGGGGACGAGGATGGCGGCCACGACCGCGCCGGCGACGGCGGCGGCGCCGACCCAGACGGCGGGGGTCAGCCCGTCGACGAAGGCTTGGCCGCTGGTGTATCCACCGGTGTTGGCGAACACTGCGGCGAGGACGGCGACGCCGAGTACACCGCCGACCTCGCGTATCGCGTTGTTGGCGCCGGAGGCCATGCCTTCCTCAGCCGAGTTCACGGCGCCGAGGACGAGGTTGGCGATGGGGGCGAAGAACAGGCCCATCCCGAGTCCGCTGACCACGAAGGCCGGGACCAGGGTGGAGTAGGCGACGTCGGGCGCGGAGATCGCGGCGAGCCAGCCCAGCCCGATGGCCTGCAGCGCGAGACCTACGGCGACGATGGGCCGGCTCCCGATTCGGTCGGACAGTGCTCCGGCCAGGGGTGCGGCGATCAGTGGCATGCCGGTCCAGGGCAGGGTGCGCACGCCGGCGGCGAACGGGGAGTAGCCCTGCACGGTCTGGAGGAACTGGGCGAGCAGGAAGATCGACCCGAACATCCCGAAGTACATCAACAGCGAGGCGACGTTGGCGGCGCTGAATGATCTGCTCCGGAAGAACCGCATGGGCAGCATGGGGGCGGGGCTGCGCAGCTCCCAGGCCACGAACCCGGCCAGCAGGATGGCGCCGGCCGCGAAGGAGATCAGGATCTGCGGGTTGGTCCAGCCGAGCCGGTTGCCGCGGACCAGGCCGAGGACCACGCCGAGCAGCCCCGCGCTGGCCAGGACGGTGCCGGCCAGGTCGAGGCGACCGGTCGGGCCGTGGCTTTCGGCCAGGCGGCGGCGGGCCACCGGGATGAGCGCCACCCCGATCGGCACGTTCACCCAGAAGATCCACTGCCAGGAGGCATAGTCGACGATGGCGCCGCCGATGACCGGTCCCAGCGCGACCGCCAGACCGCTCATGGCACCCCAGGCGCCCAGCGCGAGCCCGCGCCTGGCCGCGGGTACCGCGGCCGAGAGCAGGGTCAGGGTCAGCGGTGCAACGATCGCGGCGCCCACCCCCTGGACCGCGCGGGCCGCGATCAGCGTCCCGATGTCGGGAACGACCGCCGCGGCCGCGCTGGACACGGTGAACAGGCTCAGGCCGATCAGGAGCATCCGCCGGCGGCCGAACCGATCACCGAGGGCAGCGCCGGTCAGCAGGAAGACCGCGAAGGTCAGGGTGTAGGCGTTGACCGTCCACTCCAAACCCTCCAGCCCCGCGCCCAGCCCCGCGCGGATCGCGGGCAGCGCCGTGGTCACGACCAGGTTGTCCAGCGAGACCATGAAGATGGCCACCCCGGTCACCAGGAACGCCCAGAAACCACCCGACCGCGCCGCCCTCGGCGTCCCCGCTGGTGTGCGTGCGATCTCGATGCTCATCTCAAACTCCCTAACATAGTGAGTAGTCACTAACTTC
>JBKPTD010000190.1:0-30085 GCA_046735375.1 Actinomycetota bacterium
GTGGCTTAGTTCGTGGGGGGTCCGAGCAGGTAGCCGCCGCTGGTTTCGATGGTGACGCCGGTGATCCAGCGGGCGTCGTGTGAGGCGAGGAACGCGACGACGTCGGCGACGTCGGCGGGTTGCCCGACCCGTCCCAGCGTGGTGGCCGCCACGATCGCCGCCTCGATCTGCGCGCTGCTGTGCATCCAGGCGCCCTGGTCGGTGTCGATGACGCCGGGGCTGACCGTGTTCACGGTGATGCCCCGTGGACCCAGGGCCTGGGCGAGGGTGTGGCTGAGGACGTCGATGGCGCCCTTGCCCATCGCGTAGTGGGTGAACGGTGAGGCGATCCGGGTGGTGGCGGAGGAGACGTTGATGATGCGACCGCCGTCGCGGAGTAGCGGCAGGGCCCGCTGGATGAGGAAAAACGGTGCCCGCATGTTGACCGCGTAACTGCGGTCGAACGCTTCGGGGGTGACCTGCTCGAACGGGGTGGGGTCCAGGATGCCCACGTTGCTGACCAGAATGTCCAGCGGCGCGCCGCCCAGCCCGGCCTCCAGCCCAGCGAACAAGCTGTCGAGGTCGCCGTCGACGCCGAGCTCGCTGCGGATCAGAAACGCCTGCCCGCCGGCCTGCTCGATGGCGGCCACGGTCTGCTTGGCGGCCGCGTCGTTGCGGGCGTAGTGCACGGCGACCAGGGCACCGTCGGCGCCCAGCCGGTGGGCGATGGCCCGGCCCATCCCCCGCGAGGCGCCGGTCACCAGCGCCGTCTTCCCGGTCAGATCCCTCATGTCGACCTCCTAGTCCACGGCCCTCCGCAACGGCACGATATTGGCCACGCCGCACGGCGTGAGGCCAGGCAGATTCACCGGCAGTTAACCGGCACCTGGGCCCACACCACCGTGCGCGCCACCGGCACTCCGCACCGCCGACGGCGCTCTCGAGGCCGACGCGGAGGGCCCTGTCCGCCGCCGAGTCTTCCGCGGAAGCCCCTCCGGCCCGGTCAAGCACGTCCCGACCTCCGCTGGCCACGTCCCGGGACGTCCCAGCGAAGTCGTCCCACGGTTTTCCACAGATCTTGGTACGCCAGGCAAAGATGTCGGTGGGGTGCCTTATATTCGAAGATATGTTCGACACAGCGACAGCGGCGGCTCCGGTTCAGGCAGTGGATCCGGAGCGTCCGCTCGAGCGGATAGAGGCCGAGATCTGCGATCTTGCCGCACACCTCGCAGCCGCCACCTGCCAATGGCTGCTACTGGTCGGCGAGTTTGACCGGCGCCGCGGGTGGGCCGGTTGGGGTTTGCTGTCCTGCGCCCACTGGCTGAGCTGGAAGTGCGGGATCAGCCTGAAGACCGCACGCGAGCAGGTGCGGGTCGCTAAGGCGTTGGAGGAGCTGCCCCGGACTCGAGCCGCATTCGGGGCAGGGCGGATCAGCTACTCGAAGGCCCGGGCGATCACCAGAGTCGCCGCAACGGACACCGAAGCCGACTGGGTTGACTTGGCGACTCACGCTCCTGCCGCGCACCTTGATCGACTTGTCAGCGGGTACATCAAAGTCGGCGCTGCGGATGCCGCCGACCGCCGAGCAAAGACCCGCGTCAGCTGGCACTGGGAAGCCGATGGCATGTTGCGCATTCATGCCCGGCTCGCCCCCGAGGAAGGCGCCGTTGTGCTGGCGGCTCTCCGGGCCGCCGTTGAACGAGGGGAGGGTGGCGATCCGGAGAGGACGCTTGAGCGCTCACCACAATCCGGTCAAGATGCTTTGCCTCTTAAAGAGACTTCCGCGGAGGACTCCCCTCCGACGCATGTGAGCTCCAACTCGATCACATCCGACACGAGCACAACCGACCCCACGAGTGAAGATCGCCTGCCTGCTGCTCCCATCGACGCGTCTGCGGAGGGATTGAACCCGGGAACTGATCGACCAAGCTACGCGGACGCCCTGGTGGCAATGGCCGAAGCCTTCCTTCAATACGGTCAGGGCACCGCGAGCGGCGCCGACCTTCATACCGTCCTCGTCCACATCTCTGCTGACATGCTCGAACCCCACAGCTCGACGACCGGCACTGCCAGCGGGTCAGCCCCTCCCCTCACAGCTGAAGATGCCGAGTCTTCCCCCGCGGAAGAACATCGAGCGAGACTCGCCGTACACGGGCGGCGACACCTCGACGATGGGCCAGCCCTGGACCCCAGCACATTGCGATGCATCCTCTGCGATACATCCACGATCGTCATGCTGCACGACACCAAGGGCGACATCCTCAACCTCGGCCGCAAGACCCGCCGCATCAACAACGCCCTGCGTCGAGCGCTGAAAGAACGCGATGGGGGTTGCCGCTTTCCCAGCTGCGGCAACCGTCGAGCAGACGCTCATCATTGGCGCCACTGGGTCCAAGGTGGCGAAACGAAGCTCGAGAACCTCATCTTGCTGTGCCGCCGCCACCATCGCATGCTCCACGACGAACAGTTCGTCATTGCTAATCCGCAGCCGGGCAAGTTCATCTTTCTCCGCCCGGATGGACAGCTGATTCCACCGGTACCGACGCTCCCTCGACCAAACGGCACCCTCGAGGAACGCCATACCAGCGCCGGCGTAGCCCCCGCCGGACTCGCTCCCGATTGGTACGGCGATCGGCTCGATCTCCACTATGCGGTCAGTGTGCTTGCTATCGAACACGAACGTCGGCGCGGCTATCGACACCCTGTTACCTGTGTGCCGCAAGCCGGCGATCAGGCTCGTTGGAATTGATCGCGATGGGCTGGAACAACCCGAACATGCCGTGGGGGGAGCTGGAACGCCGGCTCTCGGGGCGACGCCGGCCACCGGGGGCTCCGACAGGCGCGGGGGAGCCGGGCGATGGCGGGGATTCGCCGGCATGGTCACGTAAAAGGGGCGCATACGACCCGCAGCCAGACGAGCGCCCACAGCCGCCGTCAGAACCGACGGTCCCTTATGCCGAACTGCACTGCCACTCCAACTTCAGTTTCCTCGACGGCGCCAGCCACCCGGAGGAACTCGTCGAGGAAGCGGTCAGGCTGGGGCTGCATGCGATCAGCCTCGCCGACCATGACGGGCTGTACGGGATCGTACGGCTGGCCGAAGCAGCCGCGGCCTACAACATCAAGACGGTGTACGGCGCGGAACTCTCCCTCGAACTCACCAAACCGCAAAACGGAGAGGCGGACCCACAAGGGCGGCACTTGCTTGTGCTCGCCCGGCGCGAGGAGGGCTATCACCGGCTGGCCGGAGCGTTGACGGAGGCACAGCTCGCCGGAAAGGAGAAGGGCAAACCGGTCTATGACATCGACCGGCTGGCCGAGCAAGCCGACGGTCATTGGCTGATCCTCACCGGGTGCCGCAAGGGTCTCGTCCCTGCTGCTCTCGCGGCAGACGGCCCCGTCGCGGCAGCCCATGAGCTCGACCGGCTGGTTGCGCTGTTCGGCCAGGAGAATGTCGCGGTCGAACTCTGGGATCACGGTGACCCGCTCGACAGCGAGCGCAACGACGCTTTCGCCGAACTTGCAGCCACAGCTGGCCTTCCGATCCTTGCCACCAACAACGTCCACTACGCGACACCGGCCCGGCGACCGTTGGCCACCGCCCTGGCCGCCGTACGCGCGCGGCGCAGCCTGGACGAGCTCGACGGTTGGCTGCCCGCGGCTCCCACTGCTCACCTGCGTACTGGTGCGGAGATGGCAGCGCAGTTTGCTCGCTTTCCCGGCGCGATCGCCCAGTCCGTCGCCCTTGCCGACGAGCTGGAGTTCGCCCTCACCAAAGCGTCACCACAGCTCCCCAAACTGAATCGCCCGGAGCGCCATGCGACCGACGCCGAGTGGCTGCGCGAGCTGGTGTACGAGAGCGCGTACAAGAGGTACGGGCCGCCAGAGAGATCGCCGCAGGTCTATGAGCGGTTGGACAAAGAGCTGCGCGTCATCGCGGAGAAGGACTTCCCTGGCTACTTCCTCATCGTCTGGGACATCGTCAGGTTCTGCCGCAACGAGCGGATCCTCTGCCAAGGCCGGGGATCCGCGGCCAACTCCGCGGTCTGCCATGTTCTCGGTGTCACCGCCATTGATGCGATCTTCTACAAGCTTCCCTTCGAACGGTTCATCGCCACTACCCGTGAGGAAGAGCCGGACATCGACATCGACATCGAGTCCGGACGGCGAGAGGAAGTCATCCAGTACGTGTACAGGACATATGGCCGAGATCGCGTCGCGCAGGTGTGCAACGTCATCTCGTACCGGCCGAAGATGGCGGTCCGTGACGTGGCCAAGGCGCTCGGCCACTCCCAGGGGCAGCAGGACGCCTGGTCCAAGCAGATCGACTCTTGGGGGAGCACGCAGGACACCACAGATCACGACGTCCCGGACGAGGTGATCGGGCTCGCCGACCAGGTGCTGCGGTTTCCTCGGCATCTCGGGATCCACTCCGGCGGGATGGTGCTGACCGAGCGACCGGTGGGCGAAGTGTGCCCGATCGAATGGGCGCGGATGGACAACCGCTCGGTCCTTCAGTGGGACAAGGACGACTGTGCGGCGATGAAGTTGGTCAAGTTCGACCTGCTCGGACTCGGGATGCTCTCCGCACTGCGCTACATGCTTGAGTTCGTCAGGGATTTCTGCGGCGATCCTCTCACCGACCTGACCTCGATCCCCCAGGACGAGAAGGCGGTTTACGACATGCTCTGCCGGGCGGACTCGGTCGGCGTCTTCCAGGTGGAGAGCCGGGCCCAGATGGCGACGCTCCCCCGGCTGCGCCCGCGCAAGTTCTATGACTTGGTCATCGAGATCGCGCTGATCCGCCCCGGACCGATCCAGGGCGGTGCGGTCCATCCCTACATCCGGCGCAAGACCGGCCGGGAACCGGTCACCTACCTGCACCCAATGCTCAAGGAGATCCTCTCGCGGACGCTCGGTGTGCCGCTGTTCCAGGAGCAGCTCATGCAGATCGCCATCGTTGCCGGCAACTGCACCGGTGATGACGCCGACCTGCTGCGCCGAGCGATGGGTTCCAAGCGTGGCGAGGAAAAGATCGAACGGCTGCGGTCGAAGCTCTACGCGGGCATGGCACAGAACGGGATCACCGGGGAGGTCGCCGACGAGATCTACGACAAGATCTCCGCCTTCGCGAATTTCGGCTTCGCCGAAAGCCACGCGCTCAGCTTCGGGCTTCTGGTGTACGCGAGCTCGTGGCTGAAGCTTCATTACCCTGCGGCGTTCCTCGCCGCACTGCTCAAAGCCCAGCCGATGGGCTTCTACTCGCCGCAGTCGCTGGTGGCGGACGCGGTGCGGCACGGCGTGGAGGTCAGAGGCGTCGATGTCAATCGGTCGGGTGCTGATGCGACGTTGGAGCTCATTCGGGAGGAGGCGCTACCAGAGCCGGCACTCGACTGCTTCACGATGTGGGAGTTCGTGGATCCCGACGAGCCGTGGTCGCCGGACACCGACGGGTTCGACCCGGAGGCCCATCGGCGCGACGCCGGGTACGCGGTTCGGTTGGGGTTGTCATCGGTCCGGACCATCGGGAAGGACCTCGCGGAGCGGATCGAGGCCGGCCAGCCCTACACCGACATGGCCGACCTGGTCCGACGCACCGAACTGACCGCCGCGCAGCTCGAGTCTCTGGCAACAGGAGGCGCCTTCGACTGTTTCGGCATATCTCGCCGGGAAGCGCTGTGGGCAGCTGGCGCCGTCGCCACCGAGCGCGACGGCCAACTGCCTGACCTCCACCTTGGTGGCAGCACACCACAGCTGCCGACGATGACGCCGCCGGAGCGCACCATGGCCGATCTACATGCGGTCGGCGTATCTCCGGACAGTCATCCGATCCAACATGTCAGGCCGGCGCTCGCTGAGCGCGGCGTGGTCCCTGCCCGGGCCCTCTCGTCGGTGGGCAACGGCCGGAGGGTCGTTGTCGGAGGTGTGGTCACCCACCGGCAGCGGCCGGCCACCGCGGGCGGGACGACCTTCCTCAATCTCGAGGACGAGACCGGGATGATCAATGTGATCTGTTCCTATCCGGTGTGGAGCCGCTACGCGCGGGTCGCCCGGACGGCGGCCGCCCTACTCATCCGCGGGAAGCTCGAATCGGCTGATGGCGTCACCAACGTTGTCGCCGAGCACATCAGTCGGCTTCCGCTCACGATCAAGACGATGTCTCGCGACTTTCGCTAACCGCGGCTCAGCCGGCCGCGCGGGCTGGTTTGCCACGTACGACAAGGGTGCGCAGCAGCTCGTCCGTTGCAGCAGCAACCGCGTCGACCGCCGCATCGAACGCCGCCGAGTTGTGGGGCGCCGGGGAGCGGAACCCCGAGATCTTGCGTACATATTGCAAAGCCGCGGCCCTTACATCACCGTCGGTGAGAGCTTCCGTGTACGGGGGGCGCAGTGTCTTAATGCTCCGGCACATAGGAGAGACGGTACGCGGCGATCCGGCCGACCGACGACCGCGCCGGGCATCAGGCACGGGGCCGGCCGCTTGGCGACCGCCGCCCTCGCGCCGCTAGACGACCGCGCCGATCGGAAGGGACGCCACCGGTGAGCCAGATGTCGGCGCATCGTCGATCTCCGCCCACACGACCTTGCCGCTCCCGATCGGCCGTACCCCCCACCGGGAGGCGAGCCGCTGGACGATCAACAGACCACGATGCCGCTCGTCGTACCGCGCAGCGACGGCTAGCCGGGGCAGCCGGGCGTCCTCGTCGCGTACCTCGACCACCAGACGGCCCGCCAGCCGGCACAAGCGCAACTCGATGTCCGTAGCCGCGTGCTTGATCGCATTGGTGAGCAGCTCGTCGGCGACCAAGACCACGGAGTCACCCCGCTCGGCCATTCCCCAGGCCAGCAGCGTGGCTCGAACGAACCGGCGGGCGTCAGCGGCACCAGATGCCTGGCCGGCCAGCCGCATGGATGCCTGCAGGACTGGTTCGTCGGCGATCTCCCTGACGTACAGGAGCGTCACATCGTCGTCGCGCTGGCCCGCGGCGACCGTCTCGACCAGCTCGTCACAGGTCGCCTCAAGGTCACCTTCGTCGTGGGCGAGCTGGCGAACGAGCAGCTCGACGCCCTCCGAGATCGACCGCTGCCGGGTCTCGACCAGGCCGTCGGTGTAGAGGAGGAAGCCGGCTCCCCGAGGCAGCACGATCTCGCGCTCCTTGAAGACCGCGCCTTCCAGTCCGAGCGGCAGGCCCAACTGGTCCTCAAGCAACCAGACGTCACGCTCGGGGGTGACGACCGCCGGCGGGAGATGCCCCGCGTTGGCGTAGCCGAGCGTCCGCGACACCGGGTCGTACACCGCGTACACACAGGTCACGAACTGTTGCCCGGGGAGCCCACCGGCGAGCTCGTTCAGGTTGCGCATGATGTCCACTGGCGGCAGGTCCATGACGGCATAGGCACGCACGGCGGCCCGTAGCTGTCCCATCGTCGCGGCGGCGGGGATCCCCTTGCCCATCACATCGCCGACGACGAAGGCGGTACGGCCGCAGGGCAGCGGAATCACATCGAACCAGTCGCCGCCGACCTGCCCGTGGCCGGCGCCAGGAAGGTATCGGGACGCTATCTGCAGCCCATCGACCTCGACCGGACGGGGCATCAAGGCGCGCTGGAGCTCCTCCGCCCAACCCCGCTGCTGGTGATAGAGCCGAGCGTTGTCCAGCGCGATCGCCGTCGGAGCGGCGACCCCGACGGCCAGCCGCTCGTCCCGCTCGTCGAAGAGGCCGACATCGGGATGGCCGAAGAAGAAGCCACCAAGCACCTCCCCCGCCTGCGACAGAACGGGCACGGCGAGGAAGCTCCGCACCGGCGGATGGTCCGGTGGCAGCCCGTTGAAGGGCGGGTTCTGCCCGTATGCCGGATGCCGGGTGATGTCGTCTGCCCGCATCACGCCTTCACCGTCGAAGATCCGGCCGAAGATCCCGGTGATCCGCGGCATGGGCAGACCCTCGAACTTCGACCGCGCAAGCCCCGAGACCGCGTACCGCATGGCCCGCTGGCCGGACAGTTCGTCGATCGTGCAGAAGAACGCGCCATAGCGAGCACCCGTCACGCGGGTCGCGGCATCGATGGCCAACTGCATGACCTGGTCGAGCTCCATCTCCGCCGCGAGCTTGGTGCCGATCTCCCGAAGGGTTTCGACGGTCGCAGCTTCCTCGATCAACCTGGCGTCCTGCCGGCGGCGCTGGACGAGGATCGCCTCGAGTCGCAGCGCCTGATCCCGCACGGTCGCCTCGTGCAGGTCAAGAAGTTGCCGGAGGACAGCCGTCTCCTGCGCCCGTACCTCCGGATCGGCGGCGAGGTGCTGCACCAGCGCGAGCGGGGTGGACAGGGCGATGTCGCGGAACAGTTCCGCGGTCTCCAGTGAGACCGGAGTACGAGAGACGAGCACGACCGCGAACACGCGTCCGGCGGGAAGCACGCCGCCAAAGCCCAGCACGGAGCGGATCCGGTGTTTGGCGACGAACTCCTGGTCGGGTACATCGGGGCTGCCGCGGGCCTCCCTGACATGGAAGACGCCGAAGTCATCGGGAGGGGGCGCCTCCCCATCGCCGCCATGAACGAGGAGCTCCTCCGGCAGACCGAGCTGGCGGACCAGCGCAGCGATCACCGGGGCTTGCCGGACGTCAGCAACCTCGGGCAAAGGCACCACCCGGTGGATGGTCGATCTCGTCGGGTGCTGCCATTGGGCGAGCTGGCCGTCGCTGCCCGCCAGAACGAGGCACCGCATATCCGGCGCCGGGTCGACCTCGTCTGGAAGCTCTTTGCGGCAGATGTCCTGCAAGTCCGGGCTGAGCTCGTCCCATTGGCTGCTCACGAACATGCGGGCGAGCACAAAGGACTGCCGGTGGTTCTGCGGATCAAGGAAGCTCGACCGTAAGTAGGTAACGACCCGCTGTGCGGCTTCTTCAACGGAGGCGCAGCCGCTCGTGGCGCGCCGCATGCCCGACGCACATTCCACCATGTCGCTCAGCGAGAACGACACGACGTCGAACACCGCAACTCCTACGTTCACTGGGTCAGAGCGCGCTTCGCGGTCCTGCGTAGACGGCGGCCACCAGACTGCGGTTCAGCCGACTATCTCATGGGACTGTACATTGCGCGGCCAAAGCGGCGATCTGGTGGAAACTGCTCAGTCGGAGGTCAAGGCCGCGAGTTGCGCCGTCCCGACTTCAGCGACCTCGGCGAGCTCCGCCGGGTCGTCGGGCCCCCAGCGTCGCGGCGCGCTGTCAACAACGCACAGTGCGCCGAGAGGATGACCATGACTGCCCCGCAGTGGCACGCCAGCGTACGCGACCGCGTGCAGCTCGCGGACCAGCGGGCTGCGGGCGAACTCCGGCCGGTGCCGTGCGTCATCCAGCATCAGCGGCCCGGTGAGCGCGAGCGCAAACGGGCAGAAGCCCCAGCTAGCTGGAAGCTCGGTCATATCGGCCAGCGATTCGGGCAGACCGAACCTGCCCGCCAGGAGCTGGCGTTCCTCCTCGACGAGGACGACAAGACCGATCGGGGTGCCCAGCGACTGCGCTGCCAACTCGGCTGTCCGGTCGAAGACCCCGCCGATCGCCGGCTCGACCGGAGTGACCCGCCACAACGCGGCCAGACGGGCCGGATCGCGCAGAACGCTCGCGAGGCTTTCGGTCACGGGTACGGAATGTACCGGACTGAGCACTGTTTGTATCCAGAGCGGTGAGGACTCCGTCGCAAGTTCCTATCACAAATGTGGGCATTAGCCGCACAGCTAACGGAAGACGATGGTACGGGTGCCGTTGAGCAGGACGCGGTGCTCGGCGTGCCACTGGACGGCTCGGGCGAGGGCGAGGCACTCGACGTCACGTCCGACCGCGGCGAGTTGCTCCGGCTCGTAGCCATGGTCGACCCTGGCGACCTCCTGTTCGATGATCGGCCCTTCGTCGAGGGCGGGGGTCACATAATGCGCTGTCGCCCCAATGAGCTTCACTCCGCGCAGGTGGGCCTGATGGTACGGACGGGCGCCGGCGAAGCTTGGCAGGAAAGAGTGGTGGATGTTGATCACCCGCCCCTCGAGCCTCTTGCACAGGTCGTCGGAGAGCACCTGCATGTACCGCGCGAGCACGACGAAGTCCACCTGCAGGGTCCTGATCAGCTCGACGAGGGCCGCCTCCGCCTCAGCCTTGGTGTCGGGCGTGACCGGCAGGTAGTGATAAGGGACTCCGTATCGCTCGACCAACGCGCGAAGATCCTCGTGGTTGGACACCACCACAGGCAGATCGACTCTGAGGTGGTCGCTACTCCAGCGGTAGAGCAGATCGTTCAGGCAGTGTCCGAACCGGGACACCATGATGAGCATGCGCGGCTTGATTGCGAGATCGTGTAGCTCGA
The DNA here is from genome assembly GCA_046735375.1 of Actinomycetota bacterium. GTDB lineage: Bacteria > Actinomycetota > Actinomycetes > JAKEEW01 > JAKEEW01 > DASYTV01. Next base: position 10,336 of record JBKPTD010000190.1, read on the forward strand.
CCTGCATCCCGAACTCGGGTACGAGATGGGCGAAGCCGGCTTCCAGCTCGGCCGCGGTCGCCGGCCCACCGGCATGGATACGGAGGAAGAACAGGCCTGAGCTGCGGTCACTGAACTGCTGACTGTCCAAGATCGTGCATTGATGTGAGACGAGCACGCCGGTGACGGCGTGGACGATGCCGATCCGATCCGGGCAGGAGATCGTCAGGACGTGCTCGTGCACAGATTTCCCCCTGGGTGATGCAGCGACAACGCTCGGGCCAGCGGTGTTTGCTGCCCGGACGGCGTGTCCGCCGCCGTCGGACAGCCGGTGGCGCGGTGAGGGTCGAGCACCACGTGGGCGCCTAGGCGGCCCGCACGTGGGTGCGGACCCAGTCGATGATGGATTGCGTCGAGGCGCCCGGAGTGAACACTTTCGCCACGCCGAGCTGCTCGAGCTGGGGGATGTCGTCGTCGGGGATGATCCCGCCGCCGAAGACCACGACATCACCCGCATCCCTCTGGTCGAGGAGCTCGAGGACGCGGCGGAACAGTGTCATGTGGGCGCCGGAGAGCACGGAGAGGCCGATGCCGTCGGCGTCCTCCTGCAGCGCGGTCTCGACGATCTGCTCAGGCGTCTGGTGCAGCCCCGTGTAGATGACCTCCATTCCGGCGTCCCTCAGCGCCCGGGCCACGATCTTGGCGCCGCGGTCGTGCCCGTCCAGACCCGGCTTCGCGACCACGACTCGGATCTTGCCCCCGGCAGCAGTCTGAGGGCGGTCCTCACCCGCTGCGATGGGGGTCATACAGGCCTCCTCGATAAATGATTGACAGCGCTGTCGCACACCCTGGCTTACCCACGTCTCCACGATCATGTCACGAACATCGCCACGACGGCGCTGACCAGCGTAGATGGCATGCAACCAGGACGTGCAAACAGGGGCCATCAAAGCGGTACGCACCCATTAGCAATCTGTTGATCGAATTGATTGCTCGATCGGCACAACTAGCAATGCAATTACGCAGGTGGGTTTCCAATTCTCGAAAGCATTGTTAGGGTGCTGGGGTTTTTGCCCCCGAAACAGGATGGTGACTTCACCATATGGCTGGCCGACATGCAAGGGGTCGTGAGACCCCGGACTCGACCAGTAGCAGTCGTTCCCAACGCATCCAAGACCGCGCCCGACTACCCCTCTTGGTGGGGGGTGCAGTAGCTCTGGCAATATGCGGCCCGGCGGTGGTAAATGCCTCATCGGATGGCAGTGGGCCAAGCACAATGAGGGCCCTCACCAGTCTTGCAAATGTGAATCCGCGCGCAGGCGCGAGCCTCGTAGCTCCACTGGGCAGCGAACTGCTCGAACTCCGCAGCGCCCGCGCCGCCGCAGAGCGAGCCAGCCGGGCCGCCCATCGCAAAGCCGTGGAGGCGAAGCGGAAGGCAGCCGCCAACAAGAAAGCCCAGGCAGCCGCGAAGAAGCGGGCCCACGCAGCCGCGAAGAGGGAGGCCGCGCTTGCCCGCGAGCGTGCGCTGGCCAGGATGTACACCCTGCCCGTCTCCGGCTACCACCTCACGGCGAGGTTCAACGCCGGTGGGGGCCTGTGGGCCGCCGGTCACACCGGCCTCGACTTCGCGGCGCCAGAAGGTACGCCGGTCAAAGCCGTGGAGCGTGGCCGGATCGTCGAGAGTGGCTGGGCCGGAGCCTATGGCTGGCGACTGATCATTAGGCATCCGGACGGCACCAAGACGTGGTATTGCCACCTGGCCACATTCCTCCAGACGAGCGGTTGGGTCGCCGTCGGGCAGAAGATCGCCCGCGTCGGCAACACGGGCAACGCGACAGGTCCGCACCTGCATTTAGAGGTGCATCCGGGCGGCGGCGGTCCAGTCGACCCGTACCCGTGGCTAGTCAGTCACGGGCTGCGGCCCTAGGGTCTGCGCCCGCTACGAAAGTCTCGCCAATCGCGATACTTTTTGTGCGATAAATAGTAACGATGTGCTACTGATCGATCACAATACAGTCCGTCACTGATCGGCTACTAAAGCGCATATTATATGACCGTCACAAACTCGCTTTTCACGGTGGATTCGCAGGCCCTTGCCACATCCCTGTCCAACGTGCTACAGGGCCTTTGGCGAATTGTTGAAAGCTTCCGGATACTTCAGCCCGGCACCAGTGTTGAGGACCAGAATTTCCTCGTCCGGCCCCAGCCATTCCGTCTCGCGCAGGCGACGGGCGGCCGCCAGCGCTGCTGCGCCCTCCGGGCAGATCACGAGGCCTTCACGCCGGGCGCAGCGCGCCTGCTCGGCAAGGATCTGCTCGTCGCCAACGGCAAGGGCGGTGCCGCCAGTCGCGTAGATGGCCTCGAGGACGAGGAAGTCCCCGAGCGGCTTCGGCACGGTGATGCCGAAGGCGATCGTGTGCGGCTCAGGCCACGGCTCAGATACCTGCGCGCCCTGTTCGACGGCGCGCACGATCGGTGCGCAACCTGCCGCCTGCACCGAGACCAGGCGTGGCATCTCCCCGCTGATCCAGCCAAGCTCGCGCAGCTGTTGGAGCGCACGGTAGATCCCGATCAAGCCAACGCCACCGCCGGTGGGGTAGATGATCACGTCGGGCACCCGCCAGCCGAGCTGCTCGATCAGCTCGAAGCCGATGGTCTTCTTGCCCTCGATGCGGTAGGGCTCCTTCAGCGTGGACACATCCTGGTAACCGGGCCGCGCCGCCGCCACTCGTTCGACGATTTCGGCGCACCGTCCGATGTGACCGCGGACAAGCTCCACCTCCGCGCCGGCGAGAGCGCACTCCAGGCGGGTGATCTCGGGGGCGTCGGTGGGCATCACAATAAAGCTGCGTAGGCCTGCACGGGCGGCGTACGTCGCCCAGGCTGCACCCGCATTGCCGTTAGTCGCCATCGCGACGCCGTCGACGCCGAGCTCGCGGGCTCTCGAGACGCCGACCGCAGCCCCCCGCGCCTTGAAGGTCCCGGTCGGCAACAGCCCGTCATCCTTCATCAGGAGCCGCGACAGGCCAAAGTCAGCACCGAGGCGGCGCAGTGGGAGCAGCGGCGTCATGCCCTCGCCGAGGCTGACGACATGGTCGATGGAACGGACCGGCAGCAGCTCGTGGTATCGCCACAGCGCCGGCGGCCGCCCACCGATGACCTCCGGGTCGGTGCTGGCCTTGACAGCATCGAGGTCGTACTCGACGAGCAGCGGCGATCCACAGGTGCACAGCCCCGCGACCTCGTCAGCAGCGTGTTCGCGGCCACAGCGGGGGCAGAACAAATGGCTCAGCGCGGAGTACGCGGGGGCCGATGAGCAGCCGGCACTATTGAGGTGCACTAGAGTTTCTCGACCGGCGCGTAGCGGAGCACGAGCCACTTCGTGCCGGCCGAGCCGAAGTCGATCTGGGCCTGAACGTTGTCGCCCATGCCGCGCGTGGCCACCACGGTCCCCAGACCGAACGAGTCGTGGCTGACCCGGTCCCCCGGCTCCAGCGACACGATGGGGCGGTTCCCTGGCGAGCGAACGCCCGGGCGGGCCGCCGCCGCGGCGAGCGAGGGAGCGGAGAACGCGTTCCTCGCCGAGCTGACCAGCCGGCGCCACTCCACCAGGTCGTCGGGGATCTCGTCGAGAAAACGCGACTTGGGATTGGCGGAGGGCGCCCCCCAGGCGCTGCGCAGCGCGGCGCGCGTGACGTACAGCCGCTCCCTTGCCCGGGTGATGCCGACGTAAGCCAGCCGGCGCTCCTCCTCAAGCTCCTTCTTGTCGTTCATCGATCGCATGTGGGGGAAGACGCCATCCTCCATGCCGGTGAGGAACACCACGGGAAACTCGAGGCCCTTGGCGGTGTGGAGGGTCATCAGCGTCACCACCCCAGCGCCCGGGGCGCCACCGCTCGTACCGCCGGTCGTACCACCGCTCGTCCCATCACCCGCCCCGGCGGCCGCGGCCGAGTCGGCGACGGCGCTCTCGGGGATCTGGTCAGAGTCGGCGACCAGCGAGACCTGCTCGAGGAACTCGACGAGCCCGCCTTCGGGGTTGGACTCCTCGAACTCGCGGGCGACCGCGGCGAGCTCGTGCAGGTTTTCCACGCGCGTTTCGTCCTGCGGGTCGGTGGACTCGGCAAGCTCGGCGAGGTAGCCGGTCTGGGCGAGAACCGCCTCGAGGATCTTGGCCGGCCCGGCGCCGTTCTCGACCAGCAGCCGAAGGCCCTCCATCAGCGACACGAAGCCCTCGATGGCATGCAATGACCGCGGCACCAGTCCGTAGACGTCGCCGGCCCGCGTCAGGGCTTGGGCGAAGGTGATGCGCTCCTTTTGCGCCCACGCCTGGACACACGCCAGCGCTCGGTCGCCGATCCCCCGCCGTGGCACGTTGATGATCCGGCGAAGCGGCACGGTGTCCTCGGGATTGGCCAGGACCCGCAGGTAGGCGAGCGCGTCGCGGATCTCCTTGCGCTCATAAAAGCGAACGCCGCCGACGACGCGGTAGGGCAGTCCCACCCGGATGAAGACCTCTTCGAACACTCGGGACTGTGCGTTGGTCCGGTAGAAGACGGCGATCTGTCCCGGCGTCGCATCGCCCGCGTCCGCCAGCCGGTCGACCTCATTGGCAACGAAGGCCGCCTCGTCGTGCTCGGTGTCGGCCTCGTAGCCGATGATCTTCACGCCCGCGCCGGCCTGAGACCACAGGTTCTTGGGCTTGCGCTCGGAGTTTCTGGAGATCACCGAATTTGCCGCGGACAGGATCGTCTGGGTCGATCGGTAGTTCTGCTCAAGCAAGATCGTCGCCGCGTTCGGATAGTCGCGCTCGAACTCGAGGATGTTCCTGATGGTCGCGCCGCGGAAGGCGTAGATCGACTGGTCGGCGTCACCAACGACGCACAGCTCGGCCGGAGGGAGTTCGCTCCCCTCGCGAACCACGTCTCCGTCGACCGTCCGGCGCGCGGTCGTCCCGACCAGCTCACGGATCAAGACGTACTGAGCGTGGTTCGTGTCTTGATATTCATCGACGAGTACGTGCCTGAATCGGCGCCGGTAGTGCTCGGCAACGTCGGGAAACGCCTGGAGCAGATTGACCGTTGTCATGATCAGGTCGTCGAAATCGAGCGCGTTGGACTGGCGCAACCGGCGCTGATACAGGGTGTACGCCTCGGCCAGCGTCTTGTCCTGGACCGTCTTGGCCCGGTCTGTGGCGGTCTCTTCGTCGATGAGCTCGTTCTTGAGGTTGGACACCTGGGTCGAGAACGCCCGCGGCGGGAACCGCTTGGGGTCGAGATCCAGATCGCGAACGACGAGGGTCATCAACCGCTGCGAATCCGCCTGATCGTAGATGGAAAAACCGCTGGTCAGTCCGAGCTGCTTGGCCTCCTTGCGCAGGATCCTGACGCAGGCAGAGTGGAAGGTCGACACCCACATGGCCTTGGCTCGCGGACCTACGAGGCGGGCGACCCGCTCCTTCATCTCGCCGGCCGCCTTGTTGGTGAAGGTGATCGCGAGGATCTGCCCCGGATGCACGTCGCGGGCCGCGAGCAGGTAGGCGATGCGGTGGGTCAGCACGCGGGTCTTGCCCGAACCCGCCCCGGCCACGATGAGCAGCGGCGTGCCCTCGTGGACCACCGCCGCCCGCTGCTGCGGATTGAGGCCCTCGAGCAGCTTGTCCGGATCGACCCGGCGCCATCGCCGCTGACCATCCTGCGAGGGTTTGTCGGCCGTATCGACGTCGGTCGGCTTCGGCAGCCTGCTCCCCTCATGAGCCGGGCGCTCCTGTTCTGGGCGCTCCTGTTCTGGGCCGTCCGGCCGAGCATGCTCGATCGCTGCCGCTGGACGCGGCAGAGCGCCGGCGCCTGGCATCGGGAGATCGTCGAAGAGCGTGCTCATCTCGCGTCGAGTCTAAGGAAAGGGAGCGACACGTGCCGGTTCAGACACAGTGCGCTTCATACGATGGTGGAGGGAGATAGGAGTGATCAGTGCTGATGGACAGCGAGGTCCAGCGGATCCTGGCGGTGTTGGCGCATCCTGACGATGCGGATTTCGGTGCCGGCGGCACCATCGCGCGGTGGACTGACGAAGGCATCGAGGTGACGTATTGCCTGGTGACCGACGGCGACGCCGGAGGCTTCGATCGGAGCGTGGCCCGCGCGGAAATACCCGAGATCCGGCGGACCGAGCAGCGCAACGCCGCCAAAGCGGTCGGCGTCGAGGATGTGCGTTTCCTTGGCTACCCGGACGGCCGGCTGGAGCTCAGCCTCGACCTGCGGCGGGACATCAGCCGCGTGATCAGGCAGGTGCGACCGCAGCGGGTCCTCACCCAGTCACCTGAACGCAACTGGGCACGCATCCACGCCTCGCACCCGGACCACCTCACGGCAGGCGAGGCCGCGCTGCGCGCGATCTATCCCGACTCCCGCAACCCGTTCGCATTCCCTGGGTTGCTCACCGACGAGGGCCTCGAGCCCTGGGAGGTAGCTGAGGTGTGGCTGATGGCCCACCCGTCGCCGAACCACTACGTCGATGTCACTGAGACGTTCGACCGGAAGATCGCCGCGCTTCGCGCCCACGTGAGCCAGACCGCGCACATGGACGACCTGGAAATCTGGCTGCGTAAGCGGCTGGGAGAGATCGCGACTGAGGCCGGAATGCCGGAGGGTCATCTCGCGGAGGCGTTCGCCGTCCACTCGACCGAGTGAGCTCTCAGACCAGGCGGCGGGCGGTGGCCCACCGGGTGAGCTCATGCCGGTTGGAAAGCTGGAGTTTGCGCAAGACAGCGGAGACGTGGGTCTCCACGGTCTTCACCGAGATGAAGAGTTCCTTGGCGACCTCTTTGTACGTGTAGCCGCGCGCGATCAGCCGCATGACCTCGCGCTCGCGTTGGGTCAGGCGGTCGAGTTCCTCGTCGATCGCCGGTACGTCGGTCGCGGCGAAGGCATCGAGAACGAAGCCGGCGAGCCGTGGTGAGAAGACGGCGTCGCCGTCGGCGACGCGACGGATCGCCTTGACCAACTCGGGCCCCGTGATCGTCTTCGTGACGTAGCCCCGCGCCCCGCCGCGGATGACGCCGATCACATCCTCGGCGGCATCGGATACCGATAGGGCGAGGAACTTGACGTCGGGCAGGGTGGCGCACCGCTCGAGTACGGTCCGGCCGCCACCGCCCGGCAGGTGCACGTCAAGCAGGACGACGTCGGGCTTGGTCGTACCGATGACGGCGACCGCGGAATCGACGTCCTCCGCCTCGCCGACGATGTCGACGCCGTCGCCGAGTTCCGCGCGTACTCCGGTGCGGAACATCCGGTGATCGTCGACAAGCACCACCCGCAGGCCAGTCACGTTTCGCTCCTTACCCCATCGCCGGTCCGCGGCGGCTGCGCGATCGGCATGGTCAGCCGTACTTCGGTTCCATCCCCCTGGATGCTCTTCACTTCTGCCCACCCGCCATGCCGCTGCATGCGCCCGACGATCGAGTGCTTGATGCCCAGCCGGTCGTCTGGTATCGCATCTTGGTCGAATCCTGGACCGCGATCTTTCACGAACACCGTAACCGCGTCCTGCTCGACCTCGGCGTACACAGAGATCGGGGCACCGTCGCCGTACTTTGCCGCATTCACCATCGCCTCTCGAGCCGCCGCGAGCTCAGCAGCCAGCCGCTCGTCCAGCGCGCCGTCGCCGACCACCACGACATCGATCGGCGCCCCGTGAGCCTCCTCGACCTCGGCCGCCGTCCGTTCCAGGGCGGCATGGAAGGTGCCGGTGTTGTCCGCTTGGCCATAAAGCCAGCCGCGCAGCGCCCGCTCCTGGGCTCTCGCCAGCTTGGCCACCTGCTTGGGGTCATCGACGCTGCGCTGGATGAGGGTAAGCGTGTGGAGGACCGAATCGTGGAGATGGGCGGCGATCTCGGCCCGTTCCTGCGATCGGATCCGCTCCCGCCGCTCGTCCGACAGCTCTCTGACCAGGCGCGCCCACACCGGCCAGGTGACGACGGCCAGCCCGGCGACCACGATCAGCGTCGCACCCAGCCCGTCCCTGGCCGCCGACAGATCGCCACGAACGGCTAGGAAGACTGCCGCCCCGATCACGACGAGGGCGATGCCGACGACGGTACGGGCGATCCGCACCCAGGGCCGGCCGCCGCCGAGCCACCGTGCCCGCTGCGCGTCGTCGACCTGCCGCCACAGCACGGCAACCCCGGCCGACGCCAGCGCCAGGGCGAGGACCAGCGCAAAGCCGATCCGGATGATGCCCAGAGCCTCGAGCAGCAGGAGCGCGCCGATCGCGAGCGCCGCGGCGAAGACGACCGCTTGCCCGGACTCGCCCTCGAACAGCGACCTCGTCTGCGCGGGACGGCTCGATGTCTCGTTCACCGCCAGCGGCGTGACCGCCCAGAACACGGCGTAAAGGACGAGCCCGCAGCCGCCTGCCGGGATGAGCAGCAGGAATCCGAGCCTGATCCAGAGGACGTCAACGCCAAGGTGGTCAGCGAGCCCTCGCGAGACGCCCCCGATGATGCGCCGGTCGCTGGCTCGATAGAGCCGGCGGCGGGTGGGCGCGGTCGACTGCGGCATTGCTGTCACGCATACGATCGTCACACGGAGTGCGCGTTAACGACATCAGGTGATGCATCCGGGGTCTCCCCGTTAGCGGGACGATATGGCAAGGGGGCCGGTCAGGGTGCATCTCAGGGTGCTTACCGATGCCGCGGAGAGCGCCGGGGCGGAGCATTGAGGCCATGAGCGAGACAACTCCGCCCGGTCACGCCGAGTCGACCACGCGCGATTCGGCAGACGGTGCGCGCGGGCCATCGGAGGCCACGACGCGTGCATCGGAGGCCGCGGACGTCGGCGCAGGCCGAGCCGAGGACGGAGTTGGCGCCGGCCGAGCCGGGGATGGAGTTGACGCGGCTGCCAGCGATGCAGACACCGGGCGCAGGCCCGCTGGTACTCCCGCGAGCGCAGAGGAAGCCGCCCCCGGTGCCGCCGGCGGCGCGGCAGGTCCGGCGAGCGTAGGCAGCAATCCAACCGAGGCCACGCCACCACCCCCTGGCGGCGGTTCCACCGGAGCGCCGCCCCCCGGCGGCACGACTCCTCCGCCGCCGCCCGGCGGTCCGCCTCCCTGGGGATGGGGGCAGCGCGGTGGAGAAGCTTCAGGCGGGAGCATCCGCCAGTTGCGCCGCAGCCGTACCGACCGGAAGCTGGCCGGCGTCTGCGGTGGGCTGGGTGCGTACATGAACGTCGACCCGATCATCTTCCGCGTGCTGTTTGCGGTGTTCAGCCTCTTCGGCGGGTTCGGACTGTTGCTTTATGGCGTCGCCTGGCTGTTCATCCCGGAGGAGAATGACGAGCGATCCGAGGCGCAGCATCTCTTCCGGGACGGCCACACGTCGGCCGGAGCCCTGTGGGCCATCGCCGCCACCGTCGTCGGCCTGTTGATCTTCGTGGCGCTCGCCGCGAACGAATGGGATGTCGTCTTCTGGCTGCTCATCGGAAGCGCGATCACCTTCCTCTTGCTCCGCTCGCGCAATCCCCAGCCAAGCCAGGTGGGGCCGTGGTGGACCGCTCCGCCGCCGCCGGCAGCAGGTCCCCCGGCCCCACCGTCCAGCCCAGCAGCCGCGCCCGGAGCCACACCGTCGCCAGGCACCGCCGCCGCGGCGGGCACCACTGGGGGGACGGCCGGTCCGGAGGGGATCGCCTCGCCTCCTGCGACCGAGCCGGCAACTGCCGCCGGCCCAGCACCGCCGGCGGCTACGGCGCTCGGGTACGGCGCCCAGCCTGCGCAAGATCCGTATACGGCACAAGGCCTGCACACCCAGGTCCCGTACAGCACGCAACCCTCGGCGGATGCCGGCTATCCCGCGCCTGGCGGGCAGTGGGCCGCGCAGGCAACGCAGCAGGACACCCAACCCCAGTGGCAGCCACAGGCCCAGCCGCACTGGCAGCCGCCACCGCCACCGCCACCGGCGAAGCCACGAGAGTCTTCCCCTCTCCCGTGGCTGACGCTGAGCGCGGCGCTGGTCGTCGGCGGCATCCTGGGTGCTCTCGACTTGGCCGACGTCATCGACGTCTCGGCCGAGGTGATTGCCGCCACGATTCTGATCATCTTCGGGGTGGGCCTGGTCGTCAGCGCCTGGTTCGGACGTGCCAGGTCTCTCATCGGACTTGGCCTGGCCGCCCTCGTGGCGCTTGTCGTGATCGCGGCTGTGGACGTACCGCTGTCCGGTGGCATCGGGGAGCGCCACGTCGAGCCGGTGTCAGCAGCAGAGCTCGGCGATCCGGTACGGGTCGCGGCCGGAAAGATCACCATTGACCTGACTCGCTTCAATGACCCCGGCGCCACTGGGGTGCTCGACGCAAGCGTCGGCGCCGGCCAAATCGTCGTGATCTATCCGAACGACATCCGCCTCGAAGCCACCGCCGACGTGTCCGCCGGCGATGTCAACAGGGATCTTGCGGAGGACATCCGGGTCAATGACAAAAGTGTCGTGCATGAGCCGGTCGGCGCAAGCAAGGGAACCGTCCGACTGAATCTCGACGTCGGCGCCGGGATGATCCGCTTCGAGGAGGCGGGCCGTGCGACGCCATAGCACCGATCCCGTCGCCCTGCTCGCCGGCGCATTGTTCATCACGGTCGGCGCGGCCTACCTAGGCGGTGCGCTCAGCGATACGAAGATCGAGGCCCGGTGGGTCCTGCCGACGGTCCTGATCACACTCGGTTTCGCTGGTTTGCTCGTCTCACTGGTCAACCTGGCCAGGCAGCGGCGTCCTGCCGGCGTCGCGCCACAGCCTGTCGGCGGTGGGGAGGCTCCTGGCGCTGACACCACCATGACGATGCCAGAGCGGGTACAGCCACGACCGGTACAGCCAGAAACGCTGCCTCTGGAGACGGTGCCGCGGGAGGCGACGGAGCCGGAGACGGGCGAAGCGGGGACGGGCGAACCGGAGACGGTCGAGCTGAAGACGGAATCACCCGAAACTGAACAGCCCCAGACCGTACCGCCGGAGACCTCGCCACCGGAGACATCGACGGTGGAGATGTCGACAGTGGAGACCGATAACGAGCCTGGCGACGAGCCGCACGATCGCCTCTGACCTGCCGCGGTCACTCCCACTCGATGGTGCCGGGCGGCTTGCTCGTCACATCCAGAACCACCCGGTTGATCTCTCGGACCTCGTTCGTGATCCGGGTCGAGATACTGGCGAGCAGGTCGTACGGGAGCCGCGCCCAGTCGGCCGTCATCGCATCCTCTGAGGTCACCGGCCGCATTACGACCGGGTAACCGTAGGTGCGCTCGTCCCCCTGCACCCCAACAGAACGGACGTCGGCCAGCAGGACCACCGGGCACTGCCAAACGTCGCGATCGAGCCCGGCGCGAGACAGTTCGGCCCGGGCGATGGCATCGGCGGCGCGAAGGATCCGCAGCCGGTCCCGGGTGACCTCGCCGACCACGCGGATGGCAAGCCCGGGCCCGGGGAAGGGCTGACGCCAGACGATCTCCGGCGGCAGCCCGAGCTCCGCCCCGACCTGCCGCACTTCATCCTTGAACAGCCGCCGCAACGGCTCGACGAGCTGGAACTGCAGGTCGTCCGGGAGCCCGCCGACGTTGTGATGGGACTTGATCGTGGCGGCGCCGCTGCCGCCACCGGACTCCACCACGTCAGGGTAGAGCGTGCCTTGGACGAGGAAGTCGACGGACTCACCCTGCGCCCCGGCCTCCGTGACGATCTCGCGGGCGGCGGCCTCGAAGGCTCGGATGAACTCCCGCCCGATGATCTTCCGCTTGTCCTCCGGCTCGGTCACACCTTCGAGTGCATCGAGGAACCGTTCGGCCGCGTCGACGACCTTCAAGCGGACACCCGTTGCTGCCACGTAGTCGCGCTCGACCTGCTCCGCCTCGCCCTCGCGCAGCAGCCCGTGATCGACGAAGACGCACGTGAGCTGGTCGCCGACGGCACGATGGACGAGGGCGGCGGCCACCGATGAGTCCACCCCACCGGACAGCCCGCAGATCACCTTCTTGCCGTCGACCCGCGCACGGATGGCGTCGACCGCCTCATCGACAATGTTGACCATGGTCCAGGTTGACCGGCAGCCCGCGATGTCGTACAAGAAGCGCTCGAGGACGGCCTGCCCGTGGTCGGTATGCAGCACCTCGGGGTGATACTGCACCCCCGCCAGCCGCCGCTGCGTGTCCTCGAACGCGGCGACTGGTGAGCCCGCGCTCGCGGCGAGCACGGCGAAGCCGTCAGGCGCGCGCGACACCGCGTCGCCGTGGCTCATCCAGACCTGCTGGGCCGTGGGCTGGCCAGCGAGCAGCCCTCCCGGGTCGGACACTGTCAGACCGGTACGGCCGAACTCCGACTGCCCGGTCCGCTCGGCGACTCCGCCCAGGGCCTGGGCCATCGCCTGGAATCCGTAGCAGATACCGAGGATCGGAATGCCCTGGGAGAACAGGTCGGTGTCGACCTGTGGCGCTGCCTCCGCATAGACGCTCGACGGCCCGCCCGACAGGATGATTGCCTTCGGCCGCCAGGCGGCGAGTTCGGCAACCGACGTCGTATGCGGAACGATCTCGCTATAGACCCTCGCCTCTCGTACCCGGCGGGCGATGAGCTGGGCATATTGCGCGCCATAGTCCACCACCAGGACGGTGTCGTAGCCCGGCTGTGCCGAGCCACGGGACGAGGTCACCACGCTGCCTCCGAGCCGGCCGGGGACGTCGATGCCCGGAGTGTATGTCAGTGCCCTGCCCTACACCGCGCCGCCGATCAGGATCGCGATGAAGTCAGGCGGAGTGCCGCCGGCGCATCGGCAGGTACCGCCGGGTGGGCCGGTGCGACATAGTCGATCCGCCGGTAGGCGGAACCGAGGGGTGGCCGCGGATCGGGCTCGCCGCGGTTGGGCCAGAACGCGATCGCCCGCTCGGCCTGCGCCGTGATCGTAAGCGACGGATTCACCCCGAGGTTCGCCGACACCGCTGCGCCGTCGACGACATGCAGCCCGGGGTGCCCGTACACCCGGTGGTAAGGGTCGACCACTCCGTGGTCGCGGTCCTCCCCGATGACGCAGCCGCCGATGAAGTGCGCTGTCAGCGGGATATTGAGCAGCTCGCCCCATGATCCGCCCGGCCAGCCGTCGACCTTCGCCGCGGCCCGCCTGACCACTTCGTTGCCGGCCGGGATCCAGGTCGGGTTCGGCTTGCCGTGGCCCTGCCTCGATGTGAGCTTCCACCTGCCGAACAAGCTCCGCTTGGAGAACACGGTGATCGAGTTGTCGAGCGACTGCATCACCAAGGCGATGACAGTTCGCTCGGACCAATGTCTGACCGACATCGCTCGCAGGGAGCTGATGGGGTGGCGCATGGTCACACCGAGAAAGCCGATCCACCGCGGCCCGCGCCCGCCGCCGTCGACCAGGACTGTCTGCAGGAGACCCATGGCGTTCGAGCCGCGGCCGTAGCGGACCGGCTCGACGTGCGTGCGGGCATCCGGATGAAAGGACGACGTGATAGCGACGCCGCGCGAATAGTCGATCTCGTCGCCGGACGCTTTCACGCCGACGATCGACTCTGAGTTCGTCCGGGAAAGTGCACCCAGCCGTGGCGAGAGCCGAGGCAGGGCGCCGCGATCGCGCATCCGATGCAGTAGCCGTTGGGTGCCATAGGCACCGGCGGCGAGCACGACATGGTCTGCGGCGAGCTGCTGGCGGCGGCGGAGTGGCCGGGCACCGGTCCGCTCGACCTCGACGACGTAGCCCGACTCATCGGCCGGCCGTACCGCGACAACTGTCGTATCGGGGATGACCACCGCGCCGGCCTGTTCAGCGAGATAGAGATAGTTCTTGGTGAGGGTGTTCTTGGCGTTGTGCCGGCAGCCGGTCATGCAGGCCCCGCACTCCAGGCACCCAGCTCGTCGCGGGCCCACGCCGCCAAAATAGGGGTCGTCGGCCTCGCGGCCCGGCTCGCCGAAGTACACCCCGACCGGTGTGAGCCGGAACGTCCCGCCGACCTTCATGTCCTCGGCCACCGACCGCATGAGCTCGTCTGCCGGGGTAACGGTCGGATTCTGTACGACGCCGAGCATGCGCTTGGCCTGTTCATAGAACGGTGCCAGCTCGGCCCGCCAGTCGGTGATCCCGCTCCACTGCGGATCGGCGTAGAACTCGGGCAACGGCTCGTACAGCGTGTTCGCGTAGACCAGCGACCCGCCACCGACGCCCGCCCCGGCCAGGATCACCACGTTGCGCAGCAGGTGGATGCGCTGGATGCCGCGACACCCGAGCCGGGGCGCCCACAGGAACCGGCGCAGATTCCACGAGGTCTTCGGGTACGTCGACTCGTCGAAGCGCCGGCCGGCCTCAATCACCGCAACCCGGTAGCCCTTTTCGACCAGACGCAAGGCAGCGACCGAGCCACCGAAGCCGGAGCCGACGACGATGACGTCGAATCTCCCGGTCCGGCCGGCCTCGCCTGGCCGCCCCTCGGACCCCGCGCGACGGGCGGCTGCGGTCACCGGACGCCAATGCGCTTCAGGATGAGCAGCCCGCGGCTGAGCAGCCGCCGCCAGCGGTCGTACGACATCCGCCGCAGCGGAGGCTCGACGCCGATGACGACACGTTCCACCGCGATCGTCTGCGGCTCGGTGAAGCGCAGCAGCCCCTCGCGGCCGTGGCGGCGGCCAAGCCCGCTGTTCTTCATGCCGCCCATCGGCGCACCCGTCGATCCGTACGTTGCCGCGTACCCGTCGTTGACGTTGACGGTCCCGGCATCCAGGCGTGCCGCGATACGGCGGCCGTTGCGCGAATCGCGAGTCCAGACGCTGGCGTTGAGGCCGTAGGGGGTGTGGTTCGCCCGCTCGATGACCTCGTTCACGTCGCGGTACTTGTACACGGCCACGACCGGCCCGAAGGTCTCCTCGGTGCATACGGTGGCGTGCGGCGGGACGTTGGCGAGGATCGTTGGCTCGAAGAAATACGGCCCGATGTCAGGGCGGGGGCCACCGCCGGCGAGCAAGGCCGCACCCTTCGCCTTCGCATCCTCAACGTGCTCGCTGACCTTCTCCAGCTGCGCCTTAGAGGTGAGCGAGCCCATGTCCGCGGTGAAGTCGTACGTCGCAGCGAGTCGCATCCTGCCTGCCGCCTCGGCGAACCGCTGGGTGAACGCGTCGTACAGCCGCTCATGGACGTAGAGCCGCTCGGTCGAGATGCACAGCTGCCCTGCACTGGAGAAGCAGGCGTCGATCGCGCCCGCCACGGTGCGCCCGAGGTCGGCGTCGGGCAGCACGATCATCGGATTCTTCCCGCCTAGCTCGAGCGAGACCCCGGTGAGGTTCGCCGCCGCGCGTTGGGCCACGTCCCGGCCGGTCCTCGTCGATCCAGTGAAGCTGACATAGTCGGCGTGGCCGACGACGGCAGGGCCAATGACCGGCCCGTCGCCCGCAACGACCTGCCAGAGTCGCTGGGGCAGTCCGGCTTCCTCCATCAGCTCCTGTGCCCACAGCACGGATAGGACCGTCTGCGTGTCCGGCTTGGAGACGACCCCGTTACCCGCGAGCAAGGCCGGGATGGCGTCGGCGGACCCCAGCTCGAAGGGGTAGTTCCAGGGCGAGATGATTCCGACAACGCCCTTCGGGCGGTGCAGCGCCCACACCCTGGTGAGCCCGGGGAACATGCCCGGCGCGCGCCGGGTCCGCAGGATCCCCCGTGCTCGCCTGCCGTAATAGCGAGCGACCACCATCGGGCTCATCACCTCGGCGAACGCGTGCTTTCGCGCTTTGCCGGTCTCCCACTGGATGAGGTCCATGACCTCGTCCTGCCGCTTAACCAGCAGATCGTGGAACTTGAGGACGACCCGCGCACGATCGGCGACCGGGCGCTTCACCCACTCGCGCTGCGCGGCACGGGCGAGGCTGAAGGCAGTCGCCACATCCTCGGTGTCCGACTGCGGGATGTCGGCGATCGGCGTGGCGGTGTAGGGAGCGTATGTGGTAACCGTCTTCGCCGGCTGACCATCCTCCTCCGCGGTGATCCGACCGAGGAGCCGGTCGACCCGTTCGTCGGTGATCGATGGCGGGCGGTCGGGCGTCGTGCCAGGCTCCGTTTGCACGGTCATGCCCGCAGAGTACGAGCGCCCGCTGGTCAGTGGAATACCAGTGATCAGCGAACCATCTGTAATTCCTCAGCCGAAGGTGAACACGTACCCCTCGACGCCAGGCTCGCGGAAGGCGATCTCGAAGGTGCGATCCGTGATCAATCCCGGCTCCCGGATCAGCTGATACAGCCGGTGGTGCGCCACCGTGCCGTTGCCCTCGTCGTCGACGTCGAGCCCGTGCGCGTCCTCGGGAGGCTCACCGTCGACGAGCACGCGGAACGGAATGGAGGTCCCTGACGTCCGTGGACCCAGGACCAGGTTGACGTCGCGCGCGTGGAAGCGGAACGCGATCCGCCCGCCGGCTTCGTTCAGCACGCTCGCGCCTCCCTCTATCGTCCAGTCCCGCGCGAAAGCCCACTGGTTGAGCCTCAAGCTGCCGGGTGGGGCATCCATTCCCACGAAGTTCTGAGCCTGGTCGGAGCCGAGGTAGGTCTCCGGTGACTCCAGGTTCGTCCAGTCGGCCTGCACCTCGAAACCCTCGAGAGTTGGGGAAACCAGGTCATCGCCGCCGTCGCGCCCGGCTTCGCGCAGCAGCCGCTGGATCACCCGTTCGCGCTCGTCGTATCCGCCCTCGCCGAACTGGTGGTGCCGGATTCGCCCTTCCGCGTCGGCGATGTACACGGCCGGCCAGTAATGGTTGCTGAAGGCGCGCCACACTGCGGCATCGGGGTCGAGCGCGACCGGGTACGTGACGCGCATCTCCTTCGCGGCCCAGCGGACGTTGTCGGGGTCCTTCTCGAATGGGAACTCTGGGGTGTGCACGCCGACCACGACCAACCCCTGATCCTGGTATTTCTTCGCCCAGGCGCGGACGTAGCCGAGCGTTCGGAGCCAGTTGATGCACGTGTACGTCCAGAAGTCGACCAGAACGACCCTTCCGCGCAGGCCTGCGGGCGTGAGCGGCTCGGAGTTGAGCCAGCCCATTGCCCCGTCGAAGCCGGGCAGGTGGCCCGCGATCGCACCGCGGAGATTGCTGAACAGGCTCACGCGGCCACCACGCGACCGGCAACTTCGAGTCCGGCGTTCATCGGAGCGAGCGGAACCCGGCCCGCACCTCGCTCGCGAAGAGGTCTGGCTGTTCCCATGCGGCGAAGTGGCCGCCCTTGTCGACCTCGTTGAAGTAGATGAGCTTGGGGTAGGCCTTCTCGGTCCAGCTCCGCGGTGCTTGGTACTGCTCGCCAGGAAAGACGCTTACCGCGACGGGGATGGACACGCCCTTGACGTTGAAGAAGCCACCCTTGTATTCCCAGTAGAGGCGAGACGCGGAGACGCCCGTGTTCGTCAGCCAGTAGAGGGTGATGTTGTCGAGGACCTCGTCACGGGTCAGTTCGCCCGTGGCGCTCGCAGTCCGGTCCAAAGCCGTGGCGATCCCCACGGCCGGCTGGCCGTCTCCGTCGCCGTGGTCGATGAGCCAGGCTGCCAGGCCAACGGGTGAATCCGCGATCCCGTACAAGGTCTGCGGGCGAGTCCCCATGAGGTGGGCGTAGGCGACCTGCTTATAGGAAAAGACCAGATGCTCGTACGCGCGTGTTTCCTCGGCTGACAGTCCGGCTGGCGCGGGCGCGTCGGCGAAAGCCGCGGCGTCGACGTCGGCCGGAACGGTTCCTGGATAGTTGCTGTGGATGGCGAGCAATCCCTCGGGCGGCTGCGCGCCCATCAAGTCGACAACGAACGCGCCCCAGTCGCCGCCCTGGGCGACGTAGCGGGTGTAGCCGAGGCGCTTCATCAGGACGTCCCAGGCGCGGCCCATCCGCTCGGGGCCCCAGCCGGTGGTCGTGGGCTTGCCGGAGAAGCCGTAGCCCGGCATCGACGGGACCACCACGTCGAACGCGTCCGATGCGCTCCCGCCGTGGGCCGTGGGATTGACCAGCGGATCGATGATCTTCAGCTGTTCGATGATCGAGCCGGGCCAGCCGTGGTTGACGATGAGCGGCAGCGCGTCCTCGTGCTTCGAGCGCGCGTGGATGAAGTGGATGTCGAGTCCGTCGACCTCGGTGATGAACTGCGGCAGGCTGTTCAGCTTCGCCTCGACGCGGCGCCAGTCGTACTCGGTCGCCCAGTAGCCTGCGAGCTTCTGCATCGTCGCGAGCGGCACGCCCTGCGAGTCGTCCGCGACGGTTTCGCGCTCCGGCCACTGGGTGGCAGCGAGGCGACGGCGCAAGTCGTCCAGAGCCTCGTCGGGAACAGCGACGCTGAAGGGGCGGATCTCGGTGGCGGTTTCGACCGTACTAGACATGACGGCTCCCGTTCGTGTCTCTCAGCGACCTGAACCCGGCCCGCCGACGGCGGTCCTCATCATGTTTCCGTTGCTTGGGGGCCTCGGCGGGGCTCGTGCCTGCATCCGGGTTCTGTGAGACCTTCGCGCTTCGACCGCTGTGTTGCACCAGGGGACTCCCTGGGTTAGGCCCCTGGTCAGTAGAATCGTCGGCGGAGGGGTTTTCGCGGGGCATTAGGGGAACGCCGATGAACCTCCTCGGACGGCGGGCCGAATGCGAGGCAATCGACGGGCTCCTGACCGACGTTCTCGCCGGTCGAAGTCGGGTCGCCGTTCTGCGCGGCGAGGCCGGCATCGGCAAGAGCGCGCTCTTGGGCTACCTGTGCGACCGTGTCGCCGGCTGGCGTGTCGCGACCGCCGTCGGTGTGGAGTCCGAGATGGAGCTGGCCTACAGCGGCCTTCATCAACTCTGCGCCCCGATGCTGGACCACCTCGAGGGGATGCCCGCCCCGCAGCGCCACGCGCTCGCGACGGTATTCGGCCAGACGAGCGGACCTGCGCCGGATCGGTTCCTCGTGGGGCTCGGCACTCTGACACTGCTCGCCCTGATCGCCGACGAGCAACCGGTCGTCTGCATTGTGGACGACGCGCAGTGGCTCGATCAGGCCTCCGCCCAGATCCTCGGTTTCGTCGGTCGCCGTATCCTCGCTGAGCGGATTGCGCTCGTATGCGCCGCGCGTACGGGCATCGGCGACGACGTCCTCACCGGACTGCCCGAGTTGTCCATTGAAGGGCTCGGCCACAGCGAGGCACGTGCGCTGCTGCTGGACAACATGCAGGGCCCTCTCGATGCCGCGGTCCTCGACCAGATCGTCGCCGAGAGTCATGGCAACCCGCTGGCGCTCCTAGAGTTGCCGCGCACCTGGAACGCCTCAGCTCTCGCCGGCGGGTTCGGTCTTCCCGTCAGCCACCCGGTGGTCAGCAAGATCGAACAGAGCTACATCCGACGTCTCGTCCAACTGCCCGCCGATACCCAACTGCTCCTCCTTGCCGCTGCCGCCGAGCCCCTGGGCGACCCCGTGCTGCTCCACCGTGCCGCCGCGGCTCTCGGCATCGACATCGCCACGGTCGGCCCTTCGGTGGACGCCGGGCTGCTCAAGGTCGGTGGACGCGTCGAGTTCGCGCACCCACTCGTCCGATCCGCCGCCTATCGATCGGCTGCCGCAGACGACTGCCAGCGCGTGCATCGCGCCCTCGCCGACGCCACCAACCCCGATACGGACCCGGACCGGCGCGCCTGGCACCGCGCTCGAGCGACGCCGGGACCCTCCGAGGAAGTCGCCGCCGAACTCGAGCGTTCGGCCGGCCGGGCGCAGGCTCGCGGCGGGGTCGCCGCCGCAGCTGCGTTCCTGCAGCGC
>JBKPTD010000191.1:0-9217 GCA_046735375.1 Actinomycetota bacterium
AGCGTTACTGGGAGCAGATACCGGTGACGCTCGTGGACGGCGTGCAGCATGACTACTGGCGAGTGGATCCTGCTCGGCTCCGTGTGGCGCTGGCCTGACCGAGCCCGGCGCCCGGAGATCGCGACTTTGTGCGTACGTTCACAAACGCCTACGCTGGCAAGCGCACAACACAGAGCGCCCAGGAGCACAGTGACCACAGCGCGCACCACCCGTCCGTCGAGCCGGATACGAGGTATCCCGGATGCGACCGTGGCGCGCCTGCCGATCTATCTGCGGGCCCTCAGCACCCTGGCCGATCGTGGAATCGAAACTGTCTCCTCTGAGGAACTCGCCACGGCTGCCGGCGTGAACTCCGCCAAGCTGCGCAAGGACCTGTCCTACCTCGGCTCCTACGGGACCAGGGGGGTTGGATATCAGGTCGAATACCTCGTCTACCAGATCTCGCTGGAGCTTGGCCTGACCCAGGACTGGGCGGTCGCAATCATCGGCGTGGGAAATCTTGGGCACGCACTTGCCAACTATGGCGGGTTCGCATCCAGAGGCTTCCGCGTGGTCGCGCTGCTCGACGCCGATCCGGCCCGGGTGGGCGAGGAGGTCGCCGGGCTGAGGATCAGGCACATCGACGACCTCGAGGAGATCCTTCGTGAGGATTACGTCGACATCGGGGTGGTGGCGACGCCGGCCGGTTCAGCGCAAGAGGTCTGCGATCGGCTCGTAGCCGCCGGTGTGACGAGCATCCTCAACTTCGCGCCTGCCGTCCTCGTCGTCCCTGACGGTGTCGAGGTTCGCAAGGTGGATTTGTCGATCGAGCTCCAGATCCTCGCATTCCACGAGCAGCGGAAGTCGGCAGTGGCAAAGGGTCTTCCGGTTGGGGCCGGCGTCACCAACCTGCGTCGTCGTGCTGAGGACAGCCGCCGTCAGGTTCCCCGGCGCTCCGCGCGCCGGACCCACCTGCCTGGCGAGGAGCAGTCGGACCTGCCGGAGGCGGTCGAGGCATGAGTCTGCTGGTCGTCGGCCTGTCCCATGGCAGTGCGCCCGTGCCGCTGCTCGAGCGAGTGGCGCTGACCGGTGACCCGCTGACCAAGCTTGTCCGGGATGTCGCCGCCGCCGGCCCGGTCGGCGAGACCGTCGTCCTCTCGACATGCAACCGGGTCGAGGTCTACGCCGAGGTCACCAAGTTCCACGCTGCGGTCGCCGAGATTCCCGACCTGATCGCCAGATACACCGGGGTTCCGCTCGATGAGCTGACTGGTCACCTCTACGTGCACTATGAGCAACGCGCGGTTCAGCACCTCTACTCGGTCGCCTGCGGGCTCGACTCGATGGTGGTCGGCGAGGCGCAGATCCTTGGTCAGGTGCGCGAGGCCCTCGCGTTGGCGCAGCGGCTCGGGACGGCTGGCCGAGTTCTGAACGAGCTGGTCCAGCAGGCGTTGCGGGTCGGCAAACGCGCACACACCGAAACAGGCATCGATCGGGCCGGCCAGTCGCTGGTCAGCGTTGGCCTCGAGCTGGTCGAGGACGCGCTCGGCGACTCGGTGCGAGGCAAGTCCGCAATCGTCGTTGGCGCCGGATCGATGTCCGCGCTGGCTGCCGCGACCTTGCGCCGGGCGGGCGCCGGCCGGATCGTGATCGCGAACCGTACAGTCAAACGCGGTCGCCGGCTCGCCGACCAGGTCGGGGGTGCGGCCCTCAGCATCGCTGAGCTGCCGGCGGCATTGGCGCAGGCGGACCTGCTGATCTCCTGCACCGGGGCGACGGGTCTGGTCGTCCACCATGACAGCATCACCTCGGCGATGGCCGTTCGAGGCGGTCGGCCGATCGTTCTGCTCGACGTGGCACTTCCTCGCGATGTCGACCCCGATGTCCGAGATGTCCCAGGGGTGACCCTGGTCGATCTCGAGGCGATAGCAGAGGCCAGCGTCGGTGCTGAGGATGTCGACGCAGTGCGTGCGATTGTGGCCGACGAGGTACTCGCTTATCGCGGTTTGCAGATCGAAGCGCAGCTCGCTCCCACTGTCGCGGCGTTGCGGTCGAAGGCCGCCGAGGTGGTCGCAGTCGAACTCAGTCGGCTCGATGGGCGAGTCCCTGAGCTGAACGGACAAGCCAGGGAGGAGGTCGCGCGGACGGTCCGCCGAGTCGTGGACAAACTGCTTCACTCGCCGACGGTACGAGTGAAGGAGCTGGCAAGCGAGCCGAACGGCCACGGGTACGCAGAGGCCCTGCGCGAGCTGTTCGACCTCGACCCCGCGACCGTCGCGGCGGTGACGCGAGCCGACACCGGGGATCCGTCATGACGGGCGCCCTGCGGCTCGGCACCCGGCGCAGTGCACTCGCCATGGCCCAGGCCAACCTCGTCGCCGACGCCATCCGGTCCGTCAATGGCCGCCCGGTGGAGCTCGTCGAGATCACCACGCACGGCGATGTGTCCGCCGAGCCGCTGGCAAGGATTGGCGGTACCGGGGTGTTCGTCAGCGCGCTGCGCGATGCGATCCTCTCAGGCGGTGTGGACCTTGCCGTCCACTCGTACAAGGACCTGCCGACGGCCCCTGCCCAAGGACTCATCATCGCCGCGGTGCCTGCGAGGGAGGACCCGCGCGACGCGCTCGTCGCTCGCGACGGCCGCAAGCTTGCCGACCTTCC
Organism: Actinomycetota bacterium; assembly: GCA_046735375.1. GTDB lineage: Bacteria > Actinomycetota > Actinomycetes > JAKEEW01 > JAKEEW01 > DASYTV01. Next base: position 2,641 of record JBKPTD010000191.1, read on the forward strand.
TGCCGGTGCCGTGGTCGGCACCGGCTCCCCCCGCCGCGCCGCCCAGCTGCGCGCGACACGGCCCGACCTCGTCATACGGCCGATCCGCGGCAACGTGGACACCCGAATCCGGCTGGTCAGCTCCGGGGAGGTCGACGCCGTCGTTCTGGCGAGGGCGGGGCTCGCTCGGCTTGGCCGGCTCGACGAAGCGGCCGAGGTCCTCGACGTCGACGAGATGCTGCCGGCGCCCGCGCAAGGCGCCCTGGCGGTCGAATGCGCCAGTGGTACCGACCTCGCAGTCGAGCTCGCCGAGCTCAACGACCCGGCCAGTCGTGCGGCGGTCGAGGCCGAGCGCGCCGTTCTCGCCGCACTCGAAGCAGGCTGCTCAGCTCCTGTGGGCGCATACGCCGAGGCCACCGACTCCGAGATCTTCCTGCGTGCCACAGTCGTCTCGACCGACGGGGCCGTCAGGGTTCGCATGTCCACCACCGGTCCCGTCGGGAATCCGCGTGGCCTTGGCGAGAGCCTGGCCGCGATGATGCTTGCCGACGGCGCCGCTGCTCTAGTTGGGGAGCGTCATCAGTGAGCCCCACCCGCTCAACAAAGAAGACCGGCTTCGTCGCGTTCGTGGGCGCCGGCCCCGGGGATCCCGACCTGCTTACGCTGCGCGGGGTCGAGTTGCTGCGCCAGGCCGACGTGGTCGTACTCGACGATCTGGCCAGGGAGCCGTTCTTGCGGCACTGCCGCTCTGATGTCGAAGTCCTTGACGGCGCTTTCAGCGCCGACGGCGAGCCGCTCCTGAGCGGTGCACGTGCCAAGCTGGCGCTCGAGTCGGCCAAGCGCGGCCAGCGTGTCGTCCGGTTGCTCGACGGGGATCCCGGTACGTACGGCTCGCTCGCCGAGGAGGCAACCGCCTGCGCCAAGGCAAAGGTCGCGTTCGAGATCGTGCCAGGCGTGTCGGCGGTGACCGCGGTGCCGGAGTACGCGGGTGTGCCGCTCACGTCGCGGTCCATCTACGAGGTCCGTGTCATCGATGCGGTGGAGGATCTTGAGCTCGACTGGGAGCTCTACGCCGATCCGGGACTGACGCTTGTCCTGTTGAACGGCATCACCGCCATCGGGAGGACCGCGAAGGCGCTGATAGCGGCCGGTCGCAAGCCAAGCACGCCGGTCGTCGTCACCTCGCGGGGCGCCACCACCGACCAGCGATCCGTCGCCTCCACGCTGGACCAGATTGCTGCGGATCTGCGGGCTGCCCGGATGACCGGTCCCGCCATGACCGTCATCGGTGACGTCGTCAAATACCGTGACTCGCTCTCCTGGTGGGAGACGAAGCCACTGTTCGGCTGGCGGGTGCTCGTGCCGCGGACGAAGGAGCAGGCCGGCGTGCTCGCCGACCAGCTGCGCATCTACGGTGCCGTTCCGGAAGAAGTTCCGACCATCTCGGTGGAGCCGCCGCGCACCCCGCAGCAGATGGAGCGCGCGATCAAGGGCCTCGTCACGGGTCGTTACGAGTGGATCGCCTTTACGTCGGTCAACGCGGTGCGCGCGGTACGAGAGAGATTCGAGGAGTACGGCCTGGACGCCCGCGCCTTCGCTGGCATCAAGGTGGCCGCGGTCGGTGAGCAGACAGCCACCGCCATCAGTCAGTTCGGCGTGCAACCGGACCTGGTGCCGTCAGGCGAACAGTCGGCGGCCGGGCTGCTCGCGGACTTCCCGCCGTACGACAGCGTCTTCGACCCCATCAACCGGGTCTTCCTGCCCCGCGCGGATATCGCCACCGAGACGCTGGTCGCGGGCCTAATCGATCTCGGCTGGGAAGTCGACGACGTGACGGCCTATCGCACGGTCAGGGCGGCGCCGCCGCCGGCGCACACCCGGGAGGCGATCAAGGGCGGTGGTTTCGACGCCGTGGTATTCACGTCCTCGTCGACCGTACGCAACCTGGTCGGGATCGCCGGCAAGCCGCATTCCTCCACAGTGATCGCATGCATCGGCCCACACACGGCGAAGACCGCGGAAGAGCACGGCCTGCGTGTGGACGTGATGGCGACCGAACCGTCCGTTTCCACATTGGCCGATGCTCTCGCGGAGTACGGTGCAACCCGCAGGCTCGCGCTGATCGACGCGGGCGAGCCGGTGACCAGGCCGAGCGAGCGCCGGGCGGCCGCCCGGCGACGGGCTAAATAGCAAAGGGCAACGTGCATGGCATTCCCGGTGGAACGCCCTCGACGGCTGCGGCAGTCGGTGGCGATGCGCCGCCTCGTCGCTGAGACCGGGCTGGAGCCGCGTCAGCTCGTGCTACCGCTCTTCGTCAAGGAAGGCGCGACCGAGCCAATCCCGCTCAGCTCGATGCCGGGCGTCGTGCAGCACACCCGCGAATCGCTGCGCAAGGCCGCCCACGAGGCGGTCGAGGCGGGCGTGGGCGGACTGATGGTCTTCGCTATCCCCTTGGCCAAGGACGCCATCGGTTCGGCCGGCAGCGCACCCGATGGGGTGTTGCAGCGGGCTCTCCGCGACGTGATCGCTGAGGTTGGTGACGCCACGGTCGTGATGAGCGACCTGTGCCTCGACGAGTTCACCGACCACGGCCACTGTGGTGTCCTGGCTCCCGACGGCTCGGTCGACAACGACGCGACACTTGCCCGCTATGCGGAGATGGCGCTGGCCCAGGCGAACGCCGGCGCGCACGCCCTGGGGCTGTCCGGGATGATGGACGGCCAGGTGGGCTTCGTCCGCGCCGCGCTCGATGAGGCCGGCCGGACGGACGTGGTGATACTGGCCTACACCGCGAAGTACGCCTCCGCGTTTTATGGGCCGTTCAGAGACGCAGTCGAGTCATCGCTGGTGGGCGATCGCCGGGCTTATCAGATGGATCTCACCAACGGGCGGGAAGCGCTGCGGGAAGTGGCGCTCGATGTTGCTGAGGGTGCCGACATCGTGATGGTCAAGCCGGCCATGGCCTATCTCGATGTGCTCCGCCGAGTGCGCGATGCGGTCCAGGTGCCAGTCGCCGCCTACCAGGTCTCCGGCGAGTACGCCATGATCGAGGCCGCAGCCGCCAACGGCTGGGTCGATCGCGATCGAGCCATCCTCGAGACCTTGCTGTCCATCCGGCGGGCAGGCGCCGACATCATCCTCAGCTACTGGGCCAGCGAGGTCGCTCGCTGGCTGGGCTGAGGGCTCCGATCCAAAGCTGGCGTCGGCTCAGAGCGTGGGCCTCACGTCGTAGTGGCTGTTTTCGAGGCGAGACCTCGTGCGGCGGGCGGTTCGTCGGCTATGATTCGAACATGCTTTCGAACACGCGGGGGATGCTTCGCGAAATCGAGTCCGCCGTCGACGAGCTGCGTGATCGAGCTTGGCGGCCGTCGGACGCCGTATTGGCCGACACGCTCTACACGCTCGGCGATGCCCTCGCCGAGCTCGATCGGCTGATGCTCCAACTCCACCGCGAGCTCGTCCAGCGGCATCCCGCAGGCACCGCAGGGTCCGGCTATCAGTACCAGCTGCCGTTGCCCGAAGGCGAGGATGTGGCCCACTCAGGGAGTCTTTGAAGAGAACGCACCCGCAGCCCGACTTCGCTCCCTGCTGCATCATCTTCAGCCCGAAATGTCCGACCTCCCGATGCTTTCATGGCACGAAGTGATGCGTCGTGGCACGAAGTAGCTGCTCATCACCCACCTGGGGGGCAAGCGTGCAGAGATGCCAATGAGCGCTGAGCGGCTGCATCTGGACCGTGCCGGGCGGAGCCAGTCGCGGATCGACGGCGGCAGAAGTGGATACAGTGCGATGCATGGACGGGTCCGATAGTCCGCGATCGACACGCCCGGAAGGCCGCCGGTGAGTGGCACCGCCCTGAACATCCTGCTTGTCCTCCTGCTGATCCTCATCGGTGGCTTCTTCGCCGCCGCTGAGATGGCCCTCGTCTCGATGCGAGAGAGCCAAGTCAAGGCGTTGACCCAGGACCCGAAGCGTGCGCGACGCGCTGAGCGGGTGGCCAAGCTGCACAAGGATCCCAACCGATTCCTGGCCGCCGTCCAGCTCGGTGTCACCCTTGCCGGGTTCCTGTCCGCGGCCGTGGGTGGCGCCACCCTCGCCAATGACCTGGCGCCCGTGCTTGAGGACTGGGGGGTACCCGCCGGTATCTCAGGAACCGTCGCCCTGATCAGCATCACCCTGCTCATCTCCTACTTCTCGCTCGTTCTCGGTGAGCTCGCACCCAAGAGAGTCGCGCTGCAGCGAGCCGAGGGTCTCTCGCTGCTGGTCGCGCCGGTCCTGGACCGGCTGGCTACGCTGTCCCGCCCGATCATCTGGCTCTTGTCCGCTTCCACCGACGTGGTTGTCCGCCTTGTCGGCGCCGATCCTCAGGTCGGACGGGAGGAGATCACTGAGGAGGAGCTGCGCGACCTGGTCGCGGGGCACCGCACGCTGGGTGAGCGCGAGCGTGAGTTGATCGACGAGGTTTTCGCCGCAGGCGAGCGTCAGATCAGGGAGGTGATGGTGCCGAGGACCGAGGTGGAGTTCGTCGACGCCGCCACGCCGGTCTTCAAGGCGGTCAAGGTGGCGACCGCCAAACCCCACTCGCGCTATCCGGTCGTCCGCGGCTCACACGATGACGTGCTCGGCTTCGTCCACGTCCGCGATCTGTTCGATCCTGACCTGTCCGGCCGGTCCGTCCGGGTCGGCGATCTCGCCCGTGACGTCATGCTGCTCCCGGCGACCAAACGCATCCTGCCCGCCCTTTCCGAAATGCAGCGCGACGGACAGCATCTTGCGATCGTCATCGACGAGTACGGGGGCACCGCCGGCATCGTGACCCTCGAGGATCTTGTCGAGGAGCTGGTCGGCGACATCAGGGACGAGTACGACGTGAGTGGCCAGCAGCCGGCCCGCCGCCTCGGCACCGGCGATTTCGACGTGGACGGCCTGCTCAACCTGGACGACTTCACCGAGGAGACAGGCATCACCCTGCCCGAGGGTCCCTATGAGACGGTAGCCGGCTATGTGATCGCCCGGCTGGGTCATGTTGCCGAGCTCGAGGAGCACGTGGAGGTCGACGGGCATCGGCTCACTGTGATCGAGTGCGACGGGCGCCGTATCTCAAGGCTTCGGGTCTCGCCACTCCCGCAGGAGCGGGTCGAGCCCGTCGTCAGCGAGGTGGCCGAGCCGCCGGCATCCTGAGCCGACCACCCACTGGCCCCACCCGCAGTCGACCTAGCTCGCATGCGTACAGCCACCCCCGATCAGGCGTGCGCGCGCCCGCACCTGTCCCAATTGCAAATCTGCAGGGCAGGCGTACGCATGCCTGATCATGTGGGCGCGGCTCCTGAACCCGTCTTGTTGTCGGCGGGCCGTCCTGAACGGCGCTTGTCTCCTGCGAGAATGCCTCGCATGCCCGCTGCCCGTCCTCGTGTCCTGTCCGGCATCCAGCCCACAGCCGACTCGTTCCACCTCGGGAACTATCTCGGCGCCATCAGGCAATGGGCAGTGCTACAGGAGGATCACGACGCCTATTACTGCGTCGTCGACCTCCATGCGATCACGGTCGAGCAGGACCCGCAGCTCCTGCGGCAGCGGACAAGGATCGCCGCGGCCCAATTGCTGGCCGCGGGCATCGACCCGGATCGTTCCACGGTTTTCGTGCAAAGCCAGGTGCCCGAGCACACTCAGCTTTGTTGGGTGCTCGGCTGTCTGACGGGGTTCGGCGAGGCCGGCCGGATGACGCAATTCAAGGACAAGTCGAGCCGTCAGGGCGCTGAGCGCGCCACCGTCGGGTTGTTCACATACCCGGTTCTCCAGGCGGCCGACATCCTCATCTATCGCGCCGACCGGGTGCCCGTGGGCGAGGATCAGCGCCAGCACCTCGAGCTGACTCGGGACCTCGCCCAGCGGTTCAACAGCCGCTTCGGAGCGACCTTCCCGTTGCCCGAGCCGTACATCATCAAGGAGACAGCGAAGATCTTGGACCTCCAGGATCCGACCGCCAAGATGAGCAAATCCTCTTCGTCGCCGAGTGGGATCATCGACCTGCTCGACCCGCCCGAGGTCTCCACGAAGAAAATCAGGAGCGCGGTCACAGACACCGAGCGCGAGGTCCGCTTCGACGAGGAGCACAAGCCCGGCATCTCAAACCTGCTCACCATTTACGCGGCACTTGATCGGCGCAGCGTCGCGCAGCTCGTGGAGGACTACGCCGGTCGCGGTTATGGAGACCTCAAGAAGGACCTGGCCGAGGTGGTCGCGGACTTCGTCACCCCCTTCCGCAACCGGGTGCTCGTCTACTTGGACGATCCCAGCGCTCTCGACGCGGTCCTCGCGAGCGGTGCGGCAAAGGCCAAGCGGGTTGCCGCCCAGACCCTGGCCCAGGTCTATGACCGGGTCGGCTTCCTGCCGGCCGGGGCATGACTCGGCGGAATATCGGAGTCGCCATCGCGATTCCCAAGCCGTTCGGCAGCCAACTTCAGCAGTGGCGGGAACGGTTTGGCGACCCGATGGCGTACGCGATTCCGACCCACGTGACGTTGCTTCCGCCGACCCTGGTCCACGACACCGAGCTGGAGAAGATCGACGAGCACCTCGGCCAGGCCGCGGCAGCCGA
>JBKPTD010000192.1:0-7349 GCA_046735375.1 Actinomycetota bacterium
GGGTGGGGCGGTTGGTGTTTATCGCGTTCTCACGCGACGAACAGTGGATGGGCTTCGCGTTCCCGAAGGAGGAGCGCGCTGCCCTGATCGCCTCCGAGCCGGACAAGTTCTTCCCGCCGCTGCCCTCGGACGAGCGTTACCACTGGGTTCGCGTCAAGCTCTCCGCGCTCGATCAGTCTGAGATGAGGGAACTCGTCATCGATGCCTGGCGGATGGTGGTCCCCAGGCGCGTCGCGGCGACCGTCGACGGAGACACCGGCCAGAAATGATCATCTAATTGCCGCGCTCCCAGCATCGCGGCGACTTCCGGCATCGAGGGGGCTGCATCGCCATGGATCGCGATGACGTCGTCGCACATAACAGGGCCGCCTGGGACAGGGAGGTCGCGAATGACAACGAGTGGACGAGACCGGCCTCCCCTGAGGTGATCGAGCGAGCGAAAGCCGGCGACTGGTCCATCGTGCTGATCGGATACGAGCCGGTGCCGCCCGACTGGCTTCCGAACTCGGTTGTAGGCGTCGACATCCTCTGCCTTGCCTCGGGTGGGGGCCAGCAAGGCCCGGTCCTCGCCGCCGCTGGCGCCAACGTCACCGTCTTCGATAACTCACCGAGCCAGCTGAAGCAGGACGAGGGTGTCGCGAAGCGGGATCACCTCGCTCTGCGGACTGTCGTTGGCGACATGCGGGACCTGAGCGCCTTCGAGGACAGCAGCTTCGATCTGGTCTTCAACCCGGTCTCCAACGTGTTCTGCCCGGAGCTTGGACCTGTCTGGCGCGAGTGCTTCAGGGTGCTGCGCCCAGGTGGCTCGCTGCTGACCGGATTCCTGAACCCGGACCTCTACCTGTTCGACTTCGAACTGCTCGACACTCGAGGTGAGCTGGTGGTGCGACATCGCCTCCCGTTCTCCGACGTCACGCACACGACTCCCGAAGAGCGCGATCGTTTGTACGGTCCGGGTGCCGCACTCGAATACAGCCACACCTTGACCGAGCAGATCGGCGGTCAGTTGGAGTGCGGGTTCTTGCTTACTCATTTCGCCGAGGCGCCGCATCATTCCGATGCCACGGCCGAGTACATGTCGGGATACTTCGCCACCCGCGCAATCAAGCCGGCCTTCGCGCCGAGCTGAGCGACAGCGCGGCGCCGGGAGGACATCACTCGTCGCGGATGCTTGCCGGGGAGGGCCCCCCTCCTCTCCCCGCTGTCCGCTACGTCGACGCGTTGCTGACCAGGTCGCCGTACTCGTCGGGGTGCCGGTGGATGAACGACTTCACGAAGGGGCATTGCGGGACGACGGTCTCGCCGTTGGCGCGGACGTCGTCAAGCGCGCGTCTCACCAAATCGCTGGCGAGGCCTTGACCTTCGTACTCCGGCTCGATCTCCGTGTGGGTGAAGGTAACGACGCCTTGGCGCCGGAAGTACTGCGTGAATCCGGCGAGCTCGCCGTCTACGCGAATCTCGTACCGGTGTTCGTGCGGTGCATCAGCGACGGTAATGGCCACCTTGTCGATCGTGCCACGTGCGACCATATGTGCCGCGGCGGGTCGATATTCGGTCGCGCATCGGTACCGCCTGGGTCTTTCATGGATGCGTGGACTTTACCTGGCTCGACGCGGACGAGATCGGCAGCGGCGACATCGCCGGCGCCGTCGCGCTGCTCGACGCCGCTCGCACGGTGGACTGCCCGCACGAGCTTCAGCCGACGGTCGCGTCGTTCACCGCCGATGTTCGGTACGGATGGGACGGCGATCGGTCGATCAGCGCCTTCGCCAGGGACAAGCGCGGCCGCGTCACCGGCCTCGCACAGATCTTCTTTCCTCCGTGGGACAACACGCATCTCGCTCTGCTCGAACTGACCGTTGACCCGCTGGTACGCCGGCGTGGCCTCGGCCGCAGGCTCTTCGAGGCTGCGGTGGAACGTATCCGTAAGGAGGGTCGCACGCTGGTGATCGTTGGTACATACGATCAGCCGGCCCCGGTCGCCTTTGCCAACGCGATGGGGCTCGAGCGCGCATCAGAAGAGGTGATGCGTCGTTCGTACATCACTGCACTGGATTGGACGCGGCTCGACGGCGAGTTCGGAGATGCGGTCGAGCGCGCGGAAGAGTATGAGTTGCTTCAGATGTCAGACGCGATCCCGGACGAGATGCTGGTAGCGATCGGCCGGATGACCGAAGCCATCAACGATGCGCCCATCGACGACCTCCACATCGAAGACGAGGTTTTCACCCCGGAGCGAATCCGGGCATTCGAAGCGGCTCAGGCAGCCCGTGGGCGGCGGCTCTATCGGGTGGTCGCGCGGCATCGGGTCACGGGTGAGCTCGCCGGGCACACGTTGGTCGGGATCGACGGCGAACGCCCATGGCACGGATGGCAGTACGACACCAGCGTGCTACGCGGTCATCGGGGCCACCGGCTGGGACTGCTGCTAAAGATCGGGATGGTGCGCTGGCTCGCGGAGGAGGAGCCGCAGCTGCGGACTCTCGACACCTGGAACGCGGCGTCCAATACGCACATGATCAGAGTCAACGAGATTCTGGGTTACGAGGTTCTGGCCCGCGCCTTCAACTGGCAGCAGCATATTTGACCGAGCAAGAGCGCGGACGAGGCATTGAAGGCGGTGGGCTGGAGCCCGCCGCCTTCGCCCGCTATCCCCGTCCGACTGCTCGCGTACTGATTCGCTCGCGTACCGCCCACGCCGCTGCGGCTAGCGCGACTGCACCGGCGATCAGCGCCGCCGACAGGTTGGCTCCCACGCCGGACGAGTCACCGAAGATGAGCTGCAGCACGCTGAAGCCGCCAAGCAGCCCGCCGGCCACGCCCATCAAGGCGAGCACGACGATCGCGACGGCTGAGCGGGACGGCGCCCATTGCACACCCCGCAGAATCCACCGGCGGGCAAGGGCGAGTGCGACGAGCGCGAACAGACCGAGGACGCCGGCGGCCGCGCGGTAGTCGACGACCTCACCCCAGTGGTGGATCGCCGCTGCGCTCGCGCAGGTCGTGGCGCGCGGAACGTACTCGAAATACTCCGCACAGCGATCGGCGGTATAGGTGACCCCCTCCTGGTCCCCGGCGACGAACTCGGCGCCAAATGCGCGGCCCATGAGCTCGGCGACTGCGGCCGACAGACCGATCGCAAGCAGACCGATGGCGCCGACCAACCAGGTCCCGATGAACACCGGCCGAAGCAGGCGACCGAGTCCCAAGTCGGCAAATCGCAGCTGGACGGCGATGCGGTCGACCCGGCCGAACCGTTCCACCGCCTCTTGCTCAGCCGCATCGGGAGTCAGCCCACGTGCAAGACCTTCGGTCACCTCGGAACGCAGGTGGTCCTCTGCCTCGGCGAGCGCCCGCCGGCCCGCGCCACCCGTTCCGGCGAGTCGGTCGAAGAGGTCGTCGAGTGCGCGATCGACCCGCCCCGTCATCGCACCGCCGCCAGTCTGGGCGTGGGAGCCGCTCGGCTGCCTCGGCGCCTGGCCGTGCTGATCCGAAGTGGAAGCTTCTGGATGAGCTCCACGGCGCGGGCGAAGCTCCGCCACTCGCGACGCTCGGCGGCGAGGGCCGCTTCGCCGGCGTCCGTCAGTTGATAGACCCGCCGTCGCCGCGGCGCGTCCGCGCTCCAGGAGCTCGACACCAGGCCGGATCGCTCAAGGCGGTGCAGAGCCGGGTAGACAGTTCCCTCCGGCAGGTCGAACCGTCCCTCCGAGCCATCTTTGAGCGCCGAGATCAGCGCGTAGCCGTGCGCCTCGCCGGTGCGAGCCAGAACCTCGAGCAACAGCAGGTCTAGGTGGCCTCGGAGATCCATACCCAGAAAACCTAGGCATAGACACTCTAGGTGTCAACGACACTGCCGGTGACGCCGCGGTTTGATCTCGACTGACTTACGGCAAGTCTGTTTTGTCGGGTTTGCGGCTGGGCAGAACGGGTGAACAACACCGTCTCTGCCTTCCGCGTTCCCAGGGCGGGCGTGAGCTGTGGGTGGGAGGGGGCGACATGTGCGCATTGAAGACGAGAGTCACCGACTGCTACATGTGCGCCGGTAAGGGCGAGCATGACGGGCAGACCTGCGAGCGGTGCCGGGGGACCGGAGTGATCCACGAGTCCGTTATCGTGGACGATCCGGAGGAGAAAAGCGAGCAGTAAGGTCCGGTCCCGCGGCCTTGCCACCCACCAGCGGTCCTCCGGCCACCGTCAAAGACCTCGGACACAGGACAATAGATCATCCGAACAAGTGGCGGGTTGGCCGCAGAATTTCATACATTCTTGCCCTGGGTTCCGCCGAATGCAGGGGTTCGTCGTCCGGGGACCGGCGCCCTCTACCTTGATGACCGGGTCGACCGGGGTTTCGAGAGGCCAGCAGTGTCCATGGAGACGTCGCCGCTTCGCGCGAGCGTTGCGCTTGTCGAGCAGCGACGATCAGAAGCAGTTCGCTACTTCTACGCCCATCTTTATGCGGGGCATCCCGAGCTACGCGCGGTCTTCCCGATCACTGCGGTGGAGGAGCACGACCGCCTTTTCAATGCGATGCTGTACATCGTCAAGAACGTGCACGCCCTTCCCCTGCTGGCCACCGAGCTGCAGCAGGTGGGTCGCGATCACCGGAAGTTCGGGCTATCGGCGGAGCACTACCAGGTCGTCGGCGCGAGTTTTCTTGCCACCGGCGCGGCGGTCCTTGCCGATGCGTGGACCTCCGAGGTCGCCGCCGGCTGGCAGAGCGCGTACGGCATGGCAGCACGAGTGATGACCGACGCCGCCAGCGCCGCTCCCGACGAGGAGCGATGGTGGCTTGCCGAGGTCGTCGTTCACGACAAGCGCACCTGGGACATCGCCGTTCTCGAGCTGCGGCCCACCGCGCCATACCCTTTCCGTGCCGGGCAGTACCTGACCGTCGAAACACCGCATTGGCCGCGGCTGTGGCGCCCGTACTCGATTGCCAATGCCCCCCGCCCGGACGGGAGCCTGGACCTGCATGTGCGGCAGATCCCTGGTGGCGAGGCAAGCTGGGCGCTGGTGGATGCGGCTAAGCCCGGTCAGTTCGTGAAGATCGGGCCGCCCGCTGGTGGGCTCGTCCTCGACCACACCAACCCGACCGACCTCCTCCTCGTCGCCGGCGGCACCGGGCTGGCGCCGCTTAAGGCGCTGGTCGAGGACGTTGCAGCGAACGGTGGCAACCGGAGGGTCTGCCTGTTCGCCGGGGCTCGGACCGAGGAGGAGCTTTACGACCTTGCCGCGCTCACCCAGCTCGACCGGCGCTACCCGTGGCTCGCCGTTATTCCTGCCGTCTCCGACCAGCCCAGCTATCGCGGCCATCGAGGGCTGGTGGCTGACGTCGTCGGGCAGTACGGCCCGTGGTCCGGCTTCGATGCCTATGTCTGCGGACCGCCGGCGATGGTGGCCGCTACCACGGCACGGCTGCCTGAGCTGGGAATTGCACCGCAGTCGATCCACCACGAGGCCTGGCAGGCAGACATCGCTCCTGACGCGGTGCCGGTTCTTGGCAGCGACGTCATCCGAAGGCCGCGCCACCAGCCCATGTCGTACGCATCGGCATCGAGCGGGTACGGTGCCTCCGAGATGCAAAGGCACGAAATTTACAGCGACGAGGTGCTCGAGGGCACGGTCTACGTTGCGGCTGAACGGGCGTCGGCACCGACGCCGGATCCCGTTCGTGTCATACAGGCCGTACCCGCTGCTCAAGCGACGGCGCCGCCGCCCGCACCTATGGACGAGCAATCGGCGGAATCGCCACCGACGGAACCGGCTGCCGCGCCACTGACGGCCGCCGATGAGGCGCGGGTTCGGCAGATGCGCGAGATGATCGAGCTCCGCCGCGCCCGCCGCTCCCTGTACGCCGGTCGCCGCCGCTGAGTTCGTCGGCCCCCTGGCCAGGGTCTTTGGCGCATTGCCCGGCGACGAGCGGGTGGTGGAGGCTGGGCAAGGCGCGATCAATTTTCTGGCAGGGCTACGCTGACCACCCTGAGTCGCTGGCCCAGTCACGGCGACCGGCCTACGGTTTCCCTGTGGACAGCGACCGTCGCCTGTCTGAGCCTGGGGGCCCCACTCGTGTCACCCCCTCGGAGAGAGTCGCTGCGCAACGATCGGCTCCGCCGGTGGCGCTCGGCTTCCGGCCGCACACCGGGTGGGCCGCGATGGTGGCCATTGCCGACGACGGCGGTCGCGTCGAAGTGGTGGATCGCCGCCGCGCCGCCCTGCTTGACGAGACGCTTCCGCGTCAGGTATTTCACGCTGCTGCCGCATTGCCGGCCGAGGAGGCTGAAGAGCTCATCGGCAGGGTACGAAGCGACGCCTGCGATGCCGCGATAGCCGTATTCGAAGAGGTGACAGGCGCGCTCGGAGACGTTCTCGGCGTTGGTGTCGTGGCGTGGCAACCAGCCGTACCAGAGGGACTCGACCAGATTCTGGCCTCGCATCAGCTCATGCATGCGGCGGAAGGAGATCTCTATCGCGGTGCGCTGCAGGACGGCGCGGACGCCGTCGGGCTGAGCGTCTACCAGTTCCTACCAGCCGACCTGCCGTCGACCGCCGCCGCCGCAGTGGGACTTACCCCGCAGGTCATAACCGACGAGCTTGCCGACATTGGCCGGCGAGTTGGCCCGCCATGGCAGCGGGACCAGAAGGACGCGACGCTCGCTGCATGGTCCGTCCTTCGCTTTATGGCCGAGCGTTAGAGTCTCGCCGGCCCAGTCCCGCTAACCCAGCCCAGCGAACACTGCCCAGCGAACACAGCCCAGCGAACACAGCCCAGCGAACACAGCCCAGCGAACACAGCGCAGCGAACACAGCCTCACCGACTGATTACCTCGGCATGCGCGATTTAGCGGTTCAGCGATCATGCGTTGTGCCGTAACCCTGACTTTTAGATGCAATGGGATCAGTCAATGTGCGCGGTTCCTGACGAAATCGGCCTGGGCGTGATGGTGCGGGCACTGCGCCTGATCGTGAATTAGCGAAAACTCATGCCTCGCGCACATCGCCTGATCAACTGCACGGATCCACCGGGGAAGATCAGTCGGGCGTGCGCGTGCCTCGCTGGACCAGCGAATCGTCGTGGGTACGGGTGCGCCTGCCTGATCGACCGAGGCTCGAGGCGTGGCTCGTTGGCGGCGCGGCCCGCCCGGGACGATGGCGCCGGTGCCGATGAGCGCCCGCCCGGCCCTGGGAGGGGGTTGGTGATTCTCACGACCCACGACCTCGTTATGCGCTAGCCCAGCGAACACAGCCCAGCGAACACAGCCCAGCCAACCCGGCCCAGCCTTCCGGGCCAGCCAACCCGGCCAGGCATGCCCCGACCAGGCAACGCGGACCAGGTGCTGCGGCTCAAGGGC
>JBKPTD010000193.1:0-8278 GCA_046735375.1 Actinomycetota bacterium
CGCCGCCGCCTGCGCGGGGGACTTCCGGTCACGGACGAGTCCGATACGTGAGGCTCGGCGCCACCAGCCGCGCCGCACCCCTCATCGTCCCCCCGTCGCAGCCAGGTAACGTGCGGACTGTGAACCAGGAGTCGGCGAGGAGGACGCGTGAGCACACCGCGATTCCTTGATCTGCCGCCCTCCGCTCGGGCAGTACGGCTCGACACGGCGCGGGGCCAGTTCGCCGCTCACATTGCCACGCCATCGGGTGAGATCCATACCACGGCGCTGTTGGTCCCCGGGTACTGCGGCTCCAAGGAAGACTTCATCGGGCTCCTGGAGCCGCTCGCGACGCGCGGCGTCCGCGTGGTGGCGGTAGATCCGCGTGGGCAGTACGAGACGATCGGCCCAGATGACGACGTTGCGTATACGGCGGCCGAACAGGGCGCGGACGTCGTCGCGCTGACTCAGGCGATCGGCCACGGCCCGGTGCACCTCCTCGGGCATTCCTTCGGCGGACTGAGCACCAGAGAGGCGACGATCGCCCGGCCTGAGCTGGTCCGGTCGCTGACACTGCTGTGCTCAGGGCCTGCAGCAGTGTCCGGAACCGCGGCTGATCGAGTAAAGCTCCAGCTCGCGGCGCTCGAGCAGTACGACATGGGCACTGTGCAGGCTTTGCGGGAGTCCTTCGCCGCCGCACAAGGCGAGGAGGTACCCCCGGTGCCGATCAGGGACTTCCTCCGCCATCGCTTCACCTCGAGCAACCGCCTCGGCTTGATCGAGGTTTCCCGTGAGCTGCTCTCGGCCGCGGACCGCACCTCCCGCCTGCGCAACACCGGCATACCGGTGCTGGTCGCGTATGGGGAGCGTGACGACGCGTGGCCCCTCGAGGAGCAGCGGAACATGGCGCAACGACTAGGCGCGGAGCTCGCAGTGATCCCGGACACCGGGCACTCTCCCGCGGTTGACGATCCAGCCGCGACCGCGGAGCTGCTCGTTGGTTTCTGGTTTGGAACCGACGGACCACGGTCATGATCAACGTGCAGTCGTGACGTGCGACCGGGAAGACATGATCCTGACGCAATCGGAGAGAATGGGCTGTTTGGGTCTGTTCGGCCGAGTAGCCTCGCGGTGAAAGGGGACGCACGCCGTGGAGCTTCACACCGTCCTGCGCGACGACCCGGCTGAGGTCGGTCGTGCGCGGCGGCTCGTAGCATCACGGCTGGACAACTGGGGCCTCAAGGACTCGGAGCAAGTCACGTCCTTGCTGGTCAGCGAGCTGGTAACCAACGCATTGCTGCACGGCCATCCCCCGCTGGAAATGATCGCCAGGGACATCCTGACCGGTATCCGCGTGGAGGTCCACGACTGTAATCCCGTGGGCGCACCGCACAAGCGCGAGGACGGCACCGCGATGCAGAGTGGACGTGGTCTGCAGCTCGTCGATCATCTCGCAACCCGCTGGGGCTGGGCCGAGTCTGCCCTCGGTGGAAAGTACGTATGGTTCGAAGTTGACCTCGTTTGGGAGTCCTCGACCAACGGCAGCCATTACTGAGCAGCTCCACATTCAGCAATCCGGCAGGCCAGCCCAGGGTTGCTTGGTGGGAAAGGCCCGTGCCCCTTCAGGACAGACGCGAGCGAAATCGCACCAAGCGCACTGGGCGCCGACTCTGGGTGGGAATACACGATCGGTTTCCGCGCCCTCCAGACCACCGGTGAATGCCTCCTCGGCGTCCCTGCACTCGGCCGCGATGTCTTCGATCCGCCGCAGATGCCGTTCGAGCGCGCCGTCGCCGTACGCCCACTCAACAACGGTGCCGGTGGGCAGGTGGTGGAGCTCGACGGTGCGGCAGCGGCGGTGGAGGGTGCGCTGCGTCGCCATAGCGTAGGCAGCAAGTGCCAGCGATCCTCGCGCGTCGTCGGCCGTCAACGCGTGCCGGCCGGTCTTGTAGTCGACCACCACCAGCTCGTCGCCGCGCTGGTCGATGCGGTCCACTCGGCCGCTGAGCGCAACGACCTCCGTCCGCGTTGCCACGACCCGTTCGATGCCGATCGGTTCATGAGCCGGATCTAGACCGCTGACATATTCAGCCACCATCTCGGCGGCTCGCGCCTGCTGCGAGGCCGACTGTCCGGCGTCCCGATAGCCATCCTCCAGCCAGCCGGCCTTGAGCAGCGTGATCGCCGCCGTTGGGCTCCGCTGCTGGAGTGGCAGCCGCCACCATGCCGCCAAGGCGAGGTGAATGCTGGCTCCGAGGCTGTTGTGTGCCCAGGGCGGTCCCTTGGGCGGCGGAGGACGATCGAGATAGGCCATCCGGAACCGGCGCGGGCAGTCGAGCCACGTGGTCAGCCGGGATGGATATGCCGCGTAAAGCCGGCGCGGCATTCCGTCGAACCCGAGCTGCTGCATGCGTCGCATTGAACACCGGAGCGCCGACACGAGGGCCGAGCCACGCCACGCGACTGTGGATAAGGCTCACAGCCGCGGCGAGAGCGCGCCGACGGGCAGATCGAAGGAGAAGCCGGGGTCGCGGGCGTCGATCAGGGTGAGCGGGGCGAGCATGACCAAGTCTGTGGTTTCCGGCCACAGGATCAGCCAGAGCCAGACACCCCCGGCCTCGCCGGCGTAGGACGAGCGGCCCTCTGGTCCGTGCACGGACCACAGCGGGGTCGGATGTCCCGACGTCTCGATCTTTGCGTCGGACGGGCTGTTTGCAAGCTGCCCGCCGGGGTCAGGGCCTAGAATGCCGGCGTACCTCGCACCGAGTCCGACTCCCGGCTCCTCTGCTACGAGAACCATGTCGCCGGTGCCGCCAAGAGGGTTGGGCCCGGTACACGCGGTCGCTACGGCTCGCAGCCGGCCCCGGTCATCACCTGCCCAAGCGAGGCCGGTCACCAACCAGCCGGCCGGCAACGGCCACGGCACCCAGATCGGAACTGCCGACTGCGCGGCCACCTGCCGCAGATGCTCTGAGGTGGGAAGCACCGGCGGCAGCATCGGATAAACCTCACCGTGGACAGAACACCGCCACGCGCTCGAGAAAACGCCTGGAGCACGGACGGGGGCGCCGCACCTCGGGCAGGCAGACTCGCCGCTCATGTCACAGAAACGGTGGCGCGCTGTCGCAAGAACGTCAAGCCGCCCCATCTGAGCTCGCCGTGGGCGGCAACGACCGCGCGGACAGACGGCCGGAGGCAAGCTATGTGATGATCGTGTACGTGGCTCCACAGCAGCGCCGGATTCCCTGCGTGGGAGCGGTCATCAGGGACGAGGCCGGACGGCTGTTGCTCGTACGCCGCGCACATCCGCCGGGAAAGGATCTCTGGTCGATACCCGGCGGACGCATCGAGCCCGGCGAGACGGAGCCAGAAGCGGTGATGCGGGAAGTCACGGAGGAAACCGGACTCGTCGTGGCGGTCGGCCGACTAGCGGGTCGGGTGAGCCGTCCAGGTACGGACGGCGACGTCATCGACATCGCCGACTACGTCTGCACGCCGGTCGGCGGTCTGCTGAAGGCGGGGGACGATGCGGCCGACGCTCGTTGGGTCGCAGAACCGGATCTGGCATCGCTACCGCTCACCGACGGTCTCCTGGATGCCCTCTCCGAATGGGGACTCTTACGCCAGCAGTGATCCTGCCGGCGGGCTACACGAACGTCATGCCGGGCCGGCGCACCCCGGGGGGGTCTAGCCGATCGGCTCCGGGCGGCCCGGCTGATCGCCGCGCTCGGCGGCGTACTCGCGCTTGGGAACCATGACCCGGCGCCGGAAGGTGCACACGACGGTGCCGTCCTGCTTGTATCCGCGCGTCTCGACATAGACGATCCCGCGGTCCGGCTTGGATGCCGACTCCTTCACCTCGAGCACGGTCGTCTCGCCGTAAATCGTGTCACCGTGAAACGTCGGCGCAAGGTGGCGCAGTGACTCGACTTCGAGGTTGGCGATCGCCCTGCCTGACACGTCGGCGACGGACATGCCAAGGAGTAGCGAATAGATGTAGTTGCCGACGACCACGTTCTTCCCGAACTCGGTGGCCTCGCTGGCATAGTGCGCATCCAGATGCAAGGGGTGATGGTTCATCGTGAGCAGGCAGAAGAGGTGGTCGTCGTACTCGGTGACTGTCTTGCCTGGCCAGTGCTTGTAGATCGCGCCGACCTCGAACTCCTCGAGATATCGCCCGAACTGCATCCCGCTCACGCCTCCCACAACCTGCGCCTGCCGCAGCGAACGGCTGCGAGTGTCCGTTGGTGCCCTGGTTCACCCCGTGACCTCCCGCACCGTGTTGCAAACGCTCCTTCGGGTCCGCCCGATCTCCCGTGCTCGCTCATCTTGGCCGGTCAAGCAGGCGTTTCGGTAGGACCGCCGGCAGCGATCTTCGTCGCGGCCACCAGGTTCTGCATATAGGAGCCGGTCCGTGAGTGGGCGAGGCCTGGAATCATCCTGGTGCATGACGATCAGTCGGACGCTGATGTGGCAGCGCGATGACGGTGCCGAGTGGTGCGACCTTCGACTGGACGCGGACCGGCTCGCTGCAACGGGCGTACAGCTCGGCAGCGCGCCCACGCCCTACCGGGTGGACTACCGATTGGAGACCGCGCCAGGGTTCGCCACGACGGAGATCAGGCTGCGCAGTAGCGGCGCCGGCTGGCAGCACCTGCTGACCCTCCGCCGCTTCCCCGACGGCGTGTGGACGGTCGAGGCGTCGGAGTATGGCGCCGGGCCCGGCTCTCCCGGCTGCGACCCTGACACCCTTCACGGCGCCGCGGACATCGATCTCGGGCTCTCACCACTGACGAACACCCTGCCGCTGCGACGGCTCTCGATCATGTCCCGATCCGTGGGGGTTCCCGTGTCGATCGTGGCCGCGTGGATCTCCGTTCCGGATCTCGGGGTCCGCGCGCCAACCCAGGACTACACGCCACTTGGGCCGGGTGCGGTGCGCTATACCCAGGGCTCGTTCACCGCTGATCTCACGATCGACATCGAGGGCATCGTGACCGACTATCCGGGTTTGGCCACCCTCAGCGGCGATGCCACCGCGCTGGAATGATCGTCAGTCGCTGGTCGTCGGGATGTGCAGTCGGCCCGGAAGCCGCAGCCACTCGGCGCCCGGGAGTCGATCGACGGCAAGTCTGAAGCGGATCGGCAGGGTCTCTGACCTGCTATCCTGGCCTGCGGCGCCTTAGGGCCAGCCAAAATCAGTCGACGCGTTGACGACCGCACTGCCCGGTCGTGACCCCTGCCCAGGGATGGGCCAGAGCCGAGGAGGTGGACCGCGGTGACTTCGCACCCATGCAGTACCAGCGGCTCCCCGCTCTTGGCCCGCGCGTACCGCTGATCTTCTTTCTGCACGGGTCCGCCGCGAGGGCGGCGAGCTCCAACCCCGTTCGCATGTTTGGCGGCTATCGGCCGTCCGTCGTGCCCACATGGCGCACGGATGACCTTGCCGCAGGACGTAAAGGAGCAACCCGTGTCCATGATCCGTGACCTGCGCACCGCGGTGCGTCGTCTGCCGGTGCCCGTGAATCCCGCCCTCGACGTTCGCCACGACGCTGTTGTCGACTGTGCCGTCTACCGCGACGGCAGCCGCGCGCCGGGCCGATGCAGCTACGACGAAGCCAGGACCGACGTGCAGGCTAACGGAGGATTTGTCTGGATCGGTTTGCACGAGCCGAATGAGGTTGAGCTCTCCGGCATCGCAAAAAGGTTCGACCTCCACCCACTCGCCGTCGAGGACGCGATCCAGGCACACCAGCGCCCGAAGCTCGAACGCTACGACGACATGCTCTTCGCCGTTCTCAAGACCGTGCGGTACGTCGAGCATGAGGAACTCACGGCGACCAGTGAGGTCGCCGAGACCGGTGAGGTCATGGTCTTCCTCGGGCGCGACTACGTGATCACTGTGCGGCACGGTCACCATGGCGATCTCCGTACCCTGCGCCGCCGGCTAGAGAACGAGCCTGAGCTGTTGGTCCATGGCCCGTCTGCCGTGCTCCACGCGATTGCCGACCACATTGTCGACAACTACCTCGCGGTGACCCAGGCCCTCCAGGACGATATCGACGAGGTGGAGACCATGGTGTTCAGCGCCACCAAGCGCCGCGACGCCAGCCGTGTCTACCAGTTGAAGCGCGAGGTGCTTGAGTTGAAGCGGGCCGTCGCTCCTCTGGCTGGACCGCTGCACATGCTCGCCGAGCGGCCGATGCGCCTGGTCGATCCGGATATCAGGGAATATTTCCGCGATGTCGGTGACCACGTCGTTCGGGTGAGCGAGCAGGTTGCCGACTTCGACTCGCTGCTCACCTCGATCGTGCAGGCCAATCTTGCTCAAGTGACAACCGAGCAGAACGAGGACATGCGCAAGATCTCGGCGTGGGTTGCCATCATGGCCGTACCGACCGCCGTGGCCGGGATTTACGGCATGAATTTCGATCACATGCCGGAGTTGCACTGGACCTACGGCTATCCGCTTGTCCTCAGTTTGACTGCGGGCGCTTGCATGGCGCTCTACCGGGGTTTCCGCCGTAACGGCTGGCTCTGAGGCGCGCCCTGCGTACGAGGGGACATTCACACCAATCAGTCCGGGTGAAGGCCCCCCTCTCACCTCTCCCTTTGGGAAGGTGAAGGCGTGCCTCACACCTCTCGTCCACCGGGTGCCGTTCACCAACCGGACTTATGGGGTGAAGGTGTCGTTCACCTGACTCGCGGCAAGAGGGCACCCTCACCGCTTGGGCTCCGGTGAAGGTGCCCTCTAGCGAGGCCAGCAGCGGTTACTGACGCCTGTACTCCTCGATGAGACGGCGACCGATGATCATCTTCTGGATATCGGCGGTGCCCTCGCCGATCAACAGCATCGGCGCCTCGCGATAGAGCCGCTCGATCTCGTACTCCTTGGAGAAGCCGTAGCCGCCGTGGATACGGAACGCGTCCTCCACGACCTCTTTGCAGTACTCGGAGGCGAGGTACTTGGCCATCCCGGCTTCGAGGTCGTTGCGGGCACCGCCGTCCTTCGTCCTGGCCGCCATCACCATCATCTGATGAGCTGCCTCGACCTTCGTCCCCATCTCGGCCAGCCGGAACATGACGGCCTGATGCTCGGCAATGGCCTTGCCGAAGGTGTGGCGTTGCTGGGCGTAGTCAATCGCAAGCTCGAACGCCCGCCGGGCGACTCCGCAGCCACGCGCCGCGACATTGACCCGTCCGACCTCAACGCCGTCCATCATCTGGTAAAAACCTCGTCCCGGCTCGCCGCCAAGCACCGCACTGACCGGCAGCCGGAACTCGTCGAAGATGAGCTCGGTCGTGTCGACGCCCTTGTAACCCATCTTGTCGATCTTGCCGGGAACGGTGAGACCAGGCGCGACCTCTCCGAAGCCGACCTCCTTTTCGACAAGAAGGGTCGTCATGCCGCGATGCGGCGGCTCCGCCGCGGGGTCGGTCTTGACGAGCACGGCGACGAGATTCGCTGTACCGCCGTTGGTGAGCCACATCTTTTGGCCGGTCACGACATAGTCATCGCCGTCACGGACGGCCCGTGTCGTGATGCCGGAGACGTCCGAGCCACAGCCCGGCTCCGACATCGAGAAGGCCCCGCGCACCTCGCCCGTCGCCATCCGCGGCAGCAACTCGGTGCGTTGGTCGTCAGTGCCGTGTTGCCGGAGCATGTACGCCACGATGAAGTGGGTATTCACGATTCCTGACACACTCATCCAGCCGCGAGAGAGTTCCTCGACGACAAGGGCATAGGTCAGCAGCGACTCGCCGAGGCCGCCGTACTCCTCAGGAATCATGAGACCGAACAGCCCCAGTTCTTTCATGCCGTCGACAATCGCGGTCGGGTATTCGTCGGCGTGCTCGAGCTTCGTGGCGACCGGCAGGATCTCCTTATCCACGAAGTCACGCACGGTCGCCAGGATGTCCTGCTGGACATCGGTGAGCCCGTCGGTCCGCGCCAGCTTGCCCATCGCGGTGGCGTCCCTTCAGGAGATCGAGGTGTACGGGGTGGTCCGCCCGCACGTGCCCATCGAAGCGTCCCACCCCCGAAGCCGCGCTCTGGCACAGGCTGTGCACTGCCCATTGCGGCGGTTAGTCCGGAGTATGCCGCGACGCGCACCGCGATCACCATGAAGACGGTCACATGCACCCTTCCTCGCGGTTGGCGCGTCGGCGATGATCGAGAGACGGCATCGAGAAGGGAGGGGCGCATGGCCACGACGTCGGCGCCCGACGGCAGAACCATCGCTTACGAGGTCCGGGGAGTAGCCGATGGCATACCTGTCTTCGGAATCCACGGCACCCC
>JBKPTD010000194.1:0-6977 GCA_046735375.1 Actinomycetota bacterium
TGGGTCCAATCGCTGGCCGATCACGCAAGAATGAGTGATCATGGGTCAGAGGGAAGGATCAACACCCGAGGAGGCACCCGTGGTCGAGTCCCTGAAGAAGGGCAGCCGGGTCACCGGCCCCGCACGCGAGAAGCTCGCGTCTGACCTGAAGAAGAAGTACGAGGGGGGTTCGAGCATCCGCGCGCTGGCGGAGTCGACTGGGCGGTCCTACGGCTTCGTGCACCGCATGCTGACCGAATCCGGAGTGCAGCTGCGGGGACGTGGTGGCGCCACGCGGGGCAAGAAGGCCGCCGCGACAGCCGGTTCTTGACCCCGACCCACGAGGGCGCCAGACAGCAGGAGGTTGTCTGGCGCCCTCTCTGATCGTTGGCGATAGCCTTCGCCCGTCGGCTCGCCGCCTCCGCTGACCGGCTGCGATCCCCGACGAAGCAGGGAGGTGGCCGCCAAAATGGATCTCACGTTGTCCGCTGAGCATGACGCCGCGCGAGCGGTGTTTCGGCGATGGGTGGACGACGTCGTTGCGCCGGCGGCGATCCCCAACGATCGGGAGGAGCGGTTCCCCAGCGAAGCCCTTGCAGGGCTGCGGTCCACCGGCTACATCGGGCTGACAATCCCCGAAGAGTACGGCGGGGGAGGCGCCGACCCGCTGGCGTACACGCTCCTGATCGAGGAGCTCGGGCGCGGAGACGCCAATGTGCGCTCCATCGTCTCCGTGCACCTTGGCCTGGTTGCCAGCTCGATCGCCCGATGGGGCAGCCCGGAGCAGCGCACACGCTGGCTGCCGCCGATGGCGACGGGCGAGGTGCTCGGCTGCTTCGGATTGACCGAGCCGGACTACGGCTCGAACCCAGCCGATCTCGGCGCGAAGGCCGAGCCAGTCGCCGCCGGAGGCTGGCGGTTGACCGGCCGGAAGGTCTTCATCACCAATGGCTCCATCGCCAAAGTCGCGCTGATCATGGCCAGAACCGGCGGTCCCGGCGCCGGTGGTATATCTGCCTTTCTGGTGCCGACCGATACCGCAGGATTCGCCGCCCGGCCGATTCACGGAAAGCTCGGACTCCGATCGTGTGACACCGCGGAGCTGATCCTGGATGGCCTTGAGGTTGGCCCGGACGCGCTTCTCGGACCCGCGGGCGCCGGTCTGAAGGTGGCCTTGCGCGCGCTCGACGACGGGCGGATGTCCATCGCCGCGTCCAGCGTGGGGATTGCGCAGGCCGCGCTCGATGCGATGGTGTCGTACGCCGGAGCGCGCGAGCAGTTCGGAAAGCCCATCGCCGGGCATCAGCTCGTCGCTGAGCTGATCGCAGACACCGCTGTCGAGCTCGACGCAGCACGCTTGCTCACGTGGCGATGCGCAGACCTCGCGAGTCGCGGCCATGACTACCGGGTCGCCGCCTCGCGGGCGAAGCTGTACGCCACTGAGATGGCCGTGCGCGCTGCGAACAACTGCGTCCAGGTGCATGGCGGATACGGCTATGTCGACGAATACGTCGCCGGCAAGCTGCTGCGTGACGCCCGGGTAGCGACCCTGTACGAGGGCACCTCGCAGATCCAGAAACTGCTCATCGCGCGCGAGCTAACCGGCATCTCCGCCTTCTGACGGCGCCGCGACGCCTGCCCGTTCGGATGCCTCGCTAGGGCCCGCGGTCGGTGTTGTCTCCTTGCCGTTGAGGGCTGGCGCGACTTCGACGCGCGGAGCTGACAGGTGTTTCCGCCTCCTGACCGTGTGCGCGGACCCGCGGCGCCCTTGCCCGCTCGGATGCCTTGCTAAGGCCCGCGGTCGGTGCTGTCCGCGTTGTGGTCGAGGTCTGGGGCGAGTTCGATGCGACCGTCGGGGTGGCGCACCAGGGTTTGTCTGGTGAGGTGGAGCTGCGTGTGGTGCCAGCCGCACAGCGTGACAAGGTTGCGGAGGGCGGTTACGCCGCCACGGCTCCAGTTCCGCAGGTGGTGAACGTCGCACCAGACTGCCGGGACCTCGCAGCCGGGCCACTGACAGTGTCGGTCGCGGACGGCGATCGCCCGACGCATGCCGGCCGGCACCACCCGGGTGGCCCGCCCGACGTCCAGCGGCTGCGAGGCGGGGTCGAGGACGATCCTGGTCACCGTGGCGTCGCACAGGATCCGCCGGGCCAGCTCGACCGAGACTGGACCGGCCCAGGCCAGTTCGGCCGCGTCCGGATCAGAAGGAGCCAGGTCCCCCGCCTTCGCATACATTCCGCCGGGCGCTTCGGTGAGGACCGAGAATGGCATGGTCAGGTTGACCTGCGGGCGCTCTCCGCCGGCGGTCGGCAGGTCGGTGAAACCCAGCATCCGGCGGCAGACCTCGGTCAGCGCGTCCGCGCGCCGCTGCCCGGGAGTGCGCTCATCCTGCTCACCGGTAGGTCCGGATAGGGAGTGGATCGCCGCAGCGACGGTCTCGCCGCTCAGCGGGTCCAACACGCCGTTGATCGCGATCATGCCGCCGAAGGTCTTCGCCACCGACAGCTCCCGCCGCTGGAACGCATCCCAGTCGTCGGCCATCGCTTGCTCCGGCGCGGCCGCGATTCGCAGCCGCTGGCAGGCTCCTGCCAAGCGCAGCGGGTCGGTCCGCTCCGCGACCGCGACCAGTTCCTTCTCCATCGTCGCCGCCTCGGCCAGGTCGGGGAACACCGAGCCGATGTCGCTCATCGTCCGAGTCACGATCTGCGCATGCGTCAACCCGATCCGCCCTGCAGCGAATGCCGACATGGTCGCCTCGCGACCGGGAGCCGTCTCCTTGCCGTAGAGCCGACGCGCGAGCGCAACGAGCCCCTTGGCCGCGCCGGGGGCGAGCCGCACCGCCGCGCGAAGCCATGCCTGTGTCGACCGAAACCCCCACCCCTGTACGTCGCCGCGGGCATCGAGAACCGCCACACAGGCGGCCTCCCGCGACGCCAGGCGAGCCGCCACCATCTCCAGCCGCGCCACCTCGGCCGCCAAGGACTCACCGTCGAGCGCGGCCGCATCACCGGCGAGCACGGCGGCCGCGGCAGCCTCTAACGAGTCCAGCTCCGGTCGCGGACCCGGCGACGGCCTCGGCGAGCCGGCACCACCGGCCGCCGACGGATCCGCACCCCAGTCGACTGCCACCGAGCTCACCCCCACCGGCAATCAATCGAACGTTTGTTCGAAGGCAACGTTACGCCCGGCCTCCGACAAAATCGCACATCGAGGTCTCCGCCGCCGCGGTCATCAAGTCGCCGCACGTCGCACAGATGTTCCCATCCGAGTCGCTGAATCCGAGGAACGTCCCGCCGTGGTCGGGGAGAACACCATGAGTTCGCTGGCGTCGACTCCGCGGTCGAGGAGTCCTGCCGGGCGGCCTTCGCATCGGCGACCACCTTGCGACCCGGTGCCAGGAACCGGACCCGGTTTCCATCACCAACGGCGTCAGGATGAGCCGTGCGCAGCCGCGGTGGCCGGGGGCCAACCGTGGCCTCGGATTCGCGGACGTTCGCGCTGCGCCTCGCCCTCCTCGAGGCTGAAGAGCTCGACGGGACGCCGTTCGGTGGCGGTGGGCGGCGGGTCCGCAAAGACGGCCGGAGAAGGACGACCCTTGGAAGGCTCTCGGCGAGGCGTCCGTAGCCAGAGCGAAGACTCCGAGCCACGCGGTCGTGTGGGGATCACGCGAGCCGAACAAGGGCAGCCGGTGCCCTTCTCCTTCCGGGAGGGCGCCTGTCTCAGGTCAGGCAGATGGGCGCAGCCGGTGCTCGGGGGCTGGCGGTTGTTCGTCGCCGGGCAGCAGCCGGTCCTGGGCAGGATGCTCGACCAGGGCGAGTACGCGGCTGGCCATGAACCGCGCCGATCGCACCGGGCTGCCGGTGCGGGTGACCTCAGTTACCTCGACGATGCCTCGGCCGGTCGAGATCTCGACCCGCCGTCCCGCGCGGGTGGCGACGACCTCGTAGGTCTTCACCTCGCCGCCGGCGTCGACGACGATTTCCACCCGATCACCTTTCATACCTCCAGCATGCCCCGTACCAGCTCATTCGCACCAAGTTTTGGGGCCAGCACCTGCGAGAATGCGATCAAATCGCCCACCGTTGCGCCTCATCCCGGTGGGGGTGCCGAGAGACCCGAGCTCATGTCTTAGCGAACGAGGTGCTGGCGGAACCAAGCCGAGGCGAGATCGCTGACCTGATCGATGGCGCCAGGCTCCTCAAAGAGGTGACCGGCCCCAGGCACGACCGCAAGCTCATGCGGCGCGGTCAGCACCGCCGCGGCCTGGACGTTGAGCGAGATAACCTGCTCGTCTCGTTGCCCAACGATCAGCAGGGTAGGTGCCTTCACATAACCGAGCTGTCCGCCGGCGAGATCGGGTCGGCCGCCGCGGGAGACGACCGCCCCGACGGTCGCCGGTCGCTGCGCCGCCGTCACCAGCGCGGCCGCCGCGCCTGTGCTGGCGCCAAAAAGGCCCACCGACGTTCCCGCCGCCTGATCGATGCTGTCCGCGACGGCAAGGCCGTCTGGGCCGAGGAGCCAGTCAACCGCGCCGGTGAGACGAGTGGTCAGCAGCCCGATGTCGAAGCGGTACTGGCCAGTGAAGCGGTCCTGCTTGTCCTCCTCCGCTGTCAGGAGGTCGAAGAGCAACGTCGCGAAGCCGGCGTCCTCGAGAGAGCGAGCGACCTGTTGGTTTCTGGGCGACAACCGGCTGCTCCCTGAGCCATGGGCGAACACCACCCAGCCGGCGGGCGTGCCAGTCGCCGGCTGCCCGACAATGCCCGGCAGGGGAACACCTTCGGCCGAGACGGTGACGTCCATGAGCCTTCCTGATCGCGGACCGACGTTTCGCGGAGTTCGTACCCGTTAGTGGTGATCCGGCGCATCTCGGCGTGGCTTGCGTTCCCGAGTACGGCCCGACCCTATGCGCGGCCCCGTCGCCGTGGCGATGACATTACCTAAGGCTCGCGCAAATGTTTGGTGGGTCCGCACCCATGCGCGGGTCCTACGCCGGTAGCGAACGCGGCATACGGTGGGCTCAGGGCGCGTTGGACTGGTCGTCCCGAGCCCCTAAGGCGCAAGCAGGCCATGGGCTGGACGGGAAGAGAAGTCGAACGTGACCCGTCGGAGGCCGGAGTCCGCGGTGTGGAAGTAGAGGTGGGAGCAGCGTGGCGCACATGATGGGCGGCCACGGCATGGTGCGCTCCTACCGTCGGGACGAGTCGGTGGTCAGCCACAAGCTGGCGCCAGGGACGTTCCGCCGCATTGTCGGCTTCGCCAAGCCCTACCGGCGGCAGATCGCGGTCTTCCTGCTCCTGGTGATCTTCGACTCGATTCTCGTCATCGTCACACCGCTCTTGCTCCGGAAGATCATCGACGATGGCGTGATCCCGAAGAACCAGAGCGTCGTGATCACCTATGCGGGCATCGCGGCCGTCGTCGCGGTGGTCGATGCCGGTCTGTCCCTGCTCCAGCGATGGTATTCCGCGCAGGTCGGGGAGGGACTGATCTACGATCTGCGGACGCGGGTCTTCGCGCACGTCCAGCGGATGCCGATCGCGTTTTTCACCCGAACCCAGACCGGCGCTCTCATCTCCCGGTTGAACAGCGATGTGATCGGTGCCCAGCAGGCATTGACGTCCACGCTGTCGGGTGTGGTGTCCAACGTGATCAGCCTCATCCTTGTCGCCGGGGCGATGTTTGCGTTGTCCTGGCAGGTCACCGCGCTCGCCTTGGCGATACTGCCGCTCTTTGTCTTTCCGGCGAAGTACATCGGCCGCCGGCTGTCCACACTCACGCGCGAGCAGATGCAGCTCAACGCCGCGATGAGTACGACGATGACGGAGCGGTTCAACGTCGCCGGTGCCCTGCTGGTCAAGCTCTTCGGGCGCCCGAAGGACGAGGACAGCCAATTCGCCGAGCGGGCCGGGCATGTCCGCAACATTGGTATCAAGATCGCGATGATCGGCCGGGTCTTCTTCACTGCGCTCATGCTGGTGGCGTCTCTGGCGACTGCACTCGTCTATGGCGTAGGCGGCTATCTGGCCATCTCCGGGCAGCTGACCGTGGGTACCCTTCTCGCGCTTGCGGCGTTGCTTGGGCGCCTCTACGGCCCGTTGACTTCGCTGTCGAACGTCCGTGTCGACGTGATGACCGCCCTGGTGTCCTTCGAGCGAGTCTTCGAGGTGCTCGACCTGCCGTCGATGGTTGCGGAGGCGGAACGTCCGCGCCAGCTGCCGGGCGGGCCACAGTCCGTTGAATTCGAGCACGTGGGCTTTCGCTACCCGGCCGCGAGCGAGGTCTCACTCGCGTCGCTCGAGGTCGTCGCACGGCTTGATACGACGACGCCCCAGACCGTGTTGCATGACGTGTCGTTCCGGGTCGACCCGGGGCAGCTCGTGGCGTTGGTCGGGCCATCGGGTGCAGGCAAGACCACCACCTCGTCCTTGGCGGCGCGGCTGTACGACGTGACAGGCGGCGCCGTCCGGATCGGCGGTGTCGACGTACGGGACCTGTCCTTCGAATCGCTGTACGACACGGTCGGGGTTGTCACGCAGGACTCGCACATGTTCCACGACACGATCCGGGCGAACCTGATCTATGCGAAACCGACCGCGACCCAGGCCGAGCTCGTCGAGGCGTGCAAGTCCGCGCAGATCTGGGATCTCGTGGAATCGCTGTCCGACGGGCTCGACACCGTCGTCGGTGACCGTGGCTATCGGCTCTCGGGTGGTGAAAAGCAGCGGCTCGCGCTCGCTCGCATCCTGCTCAAAGCGCCCGGCGTCATCGTGCTCGACGAGGCGACCGCCCATCTCGACTCAGAGTCGGAAGCGGCGGTCCAGATGGCGCTGGGGACCGCCCTGTCCGGGCGTACGTCAATCGTCATCGCCCACCGGTTGTCCACCATCAGGGACGCGGACCTCATCCTCGTCCTCGACGAGGGCCGGATCGTACAGCGCGGCAGCCATGAGGAGCTGCTGGCCGCGGGTGGGCTCTATGCCGAGCTCTACCGGACTCAG
>JBKPTD010000195.1:0-7412 GCA_046735375.1 Actinomycetota bacterium
GCGCCGCTGGACGGTGGACGGGTATTGCGGGCGGCATTGTGGAAGCGGAGCGGCAACCGCGAGGCGGCCGCGATAACCGCCGCCAGGGCCGGCCGATTCGTCGGCTTCGCAATGGTCGGGCTCGGCCTTTTGCTGTCCCTCTTCACCGGCACGTTCAGCGGGGTCTGGCTTGCTCTGATCGGCTGGTTCCTGATCAGCGCCGCGACCGCGGAGGAACAGCAAGCGCGCATGGGAAGCCGGCTGTCAGGCGTGCGCGTGGCCGACGTGATGACCAGGAACCCCGTGGTGGCGGACGGCACGATGACGCTCGACGATTTCGTCGACCGGCTGGCACTGAGCCATCAGTTCTCCTCGTACCCGCTCGTGGACCGCGACGGCCGCCTGACAGGGCTGGTGACGCTGAACCGGGTACGGGCGATCCCCAGGGGCCACCGGCGCGATACTCGCCTGCGGGACATCGCATGCCCGCCCGAAGACGTACCAACGGCTCGCCCCGACGAGCCGCTCACAGCGCTCCTGCCGCGAATGCGGGGCTGCACGGACGGCAGGGCGGTCGTGCTCGATGAGCAGGGCAGAGTGATCGGCATCGTCTCGTCGACCGACATTAGCCGCGCGCTTCAACTCGCCGACTTGCGCTCCTTTCACGCGTACCCGCCACCACGCGGGGCCGACCTCACCACGGTCCACCCGGACCACTGAGACACGGGAGGCCTTCCCTGTATCTACCTGCCCACCTTGCCCTCTGATTGAGAGGGCGATTCAGGTTGGCCAGGGAGAGAACAATGAGTACAAAGACGCGGCGTGGGTGGATTGCCGCTGTGGTCTCGCTGCCGCTGTTGGCCGCTTGCCCCAACCAGGTCGACCCGAGCACCCCGGATTTGACACCTCCCGCCGTGTCTCTGGACGCCTTCGGCATCCCGGTTCAGCCCGGAGCGCCGTCCCAGCCGAATCCCGAGTCAATTGACGTGAGCTGCTGCGACGTCACCCGCTTTGTCAAACCTGGATCCATCGACCTGCTCGCCGCTGGGACCGATCTACAGAGCGGGGTCAGGTCTGTCTCGATCTGGGTGGCCAATGACACGACGTTCTGCACATACGCCGACGGCACACTCACCCAGACCGGTCCCGGAGCGGGCCACCCAGTTGCCAGGGTCCCAGCAAGTCCCCCGGCCAGTGCGTCGCCGACCGCTCCGGATCGCCGCCTCGTGTCGTACTCCCTGAAGGTTGCGGCACGCCCGTCGGCCTGCGTGTCCTATGAGGCGTCGTGGGACGTACATGCCGAGGGCACTAACTCCGCCGGGCTCACCGCGAAGACAAAGACGTTCCGCCTGCGCTTCAGGGCACCCTGAGTGGAGCGGGGGGCGAGAACCGACCTGCGCGTCGCGAAGGTGTTACCTCGCGCGCCATGGCCAGCCCTACGTTCCTGTGCCTTGGCCTTGTTCGGACGACTCGGTGTCATCCCCTGGTGGCTCATAGGTCGTGATCTCTACGAGGTACCCGTCCGGGTCGGGGAAGTACAGCGACCAGGCGATGCCGTAGTCACCGGCGTCGAACCACATGGCTCGGGCTGTCAACTCTGCCCTGGCCTGATCCAGCCCGGCGCGAGTGGTCCGGAACCCGATGTGGCGCAAGGGGTCGTCCGGCCCGATCGGGTGCCCGTCGGTGCGTGGGAACAGTGCGATCCCGGATCCGTTGGCCTCCAGCACTGCCGGAAAGTCGCCCCAGGCCTGTTCGTGTACTCGTTGCAGGCCGAGGACGTCGGTGTACCACGCGACCGACCGAGCCACGTCGGCTACCGCCAGCCCGACGTGGTCGAGCGCCTCGAGGTGCATCCGCCACCGCCTCCTAGCCAGGGCGCCTCTGCGCGGAACGGGCCCGGTCCCCAGTTTCGTTGTTGATCGGATTCGGGGGAACGGCCGCTTGTCGTACCCCCCCGTCGGACTTTGGCCCTAGGCGGTGCTGGCGAAGAGTGTGGTTACCCGGATCCTCAGGGCAGGGGCCCCCGGCGCTTGGTGCAGACAACCTTGCCGAGGCAGTGTTCCCGCAGGTGGCGCGTTGTGGGGGACCAAGCCCCACCGGCGGGAAGGATGCGGCCGCGAGGTCGCGGCCGCGACCTCAGAGTGGAGGGTTCGCGTTGTGTGCGAGTTCCAGCGCCATGTCGGGGAACCATTGGCCGGCCGGCGGGTCCATGACTCCGCGTACCGGATCGGCTGAGCCTGGCGCGTCCCAGCGGTTGCACTGCCCGTCCGACTCGCCCGGGATCTTGATCCAGAGGTAGGCGTCGAGCAGCGGAACTCCGGTGGCTGCGGTCGGCCTCACCCCGAGGCCACGGTCGGTCGGATTGCACCAGTCTTGTGGGTCGGTGCCGAACGAGCCGGGCGGAATCGCCGGCGGTATCCATCGGCCCTGACCGTTGCGGCTGGTGTCGATGACGAAGTGTGCGGTCGACGCGACGCCCATGCTCGCGTAGGTGGCGTCCACGGAGGCGACATAGTCCGGGGTGTAAGTGCAGCAGGAGAAGTCGGGCGGCGCGTACTGGCCGGGGCAGAAGTCCGGGTGGCCGAAGGCCCACGAGGCGGGGTTGGTCGCTCCGGCAATGCAGCCCGACACCCATCGGCCGTAGATCTCCGACTCGGCCGTCGTCTGGTAGTTGGACACGTTGAGGAAGAAGCCCCCGGCACGGAGGACGCCCGCCTTGATGAGGCGGTTCGCAGCCTCGCCCACGCCGAGCCAGCGTGCATGTGTGCCATCCAGGTAGACGCTGGCGTTCGGCAGTGCGCCGAGCCGATCGACGGCGTAGTTCAGCTGCTCGAACCGGTGTGCCGGGTCCGCCTCGGGCGCTGGCGCTCCGTCCACGGTCGGCTGGCACCACTCCATCGGGCCGAACAGCGGCGTGTAGTAGGGGATGATCCCCAGGCCGTCGGGCTCGAGGATCACCACGGCCGGCTGGTCGCCGATACCCGCCGCGAGGCCGTCGATCCAGGCCTTGTACTCGGCCGTGTTGGCCGCACCGCCCGCGGAGAACTGTGCGCAGTCGCGGTAGGGGATGTTGTACGCGACGAGCACGGGAACCGTCTTCTCGGCGGCGGCGCGGTGCGCTGTGGCACGGGCGTCCTGCTCGACCTGCGTGGCGGTCCCGCCGGTAAGCCAGACCGCCTGCGGGGTGTCGATCACCTGGGAGATGAGGTCCGCGTCGGATTGGCGACCGCTCGAGCGCAGGTCCGCGATTTGCTCGATCGCGCCATGGTTGGGCTTCGGTACATAGAACTGGGTGCCGCCAACCGCGTCCGGCGCGCCGCTGGCCGCCACGGCCATGCCAGCTAAGGCCGCTGGAACAGATGCGGACAGTGCGGTCGCCGCAACGGCAAGGGCGGCAACGCGAGCGGCCCGAGTGCGAAACGACATGATCTCCTCGCCTTCTGGGGCGTACCGCGCGTCATCGGCTGCAGGTGCATGGCGCTGTCCGTGCGCTTCACGGTGCATTCGAGACGTGCGTGTCTGCTTGGGTCGTGGGAGCGCTCACACGAGAGCGTGTCCCGATCTGAGTCGCTCGTCAAGAAGGTGGATTGGCGAAAAGCTGGCCGCGGGAGGAACTGTCGACCGAGTCAAATGCCCGGCTCTCCTCCTCGGAACGCAGCGATCTATCTGACCGCTATGTCGCCGCTTTTCGGCACCAGCTCGATCCATGTCCGGCCGGGTGGGATCCGCAGGCCGGCACCGGCTTTGTCGGTGAACGCCAGCGGCCGGCCGGCGGCCGGCTTCGACCAGCGGGCCTCGATCGACCGGCCCTTGGTGAGCAGGATCGCGTCGCCCGAGCCGGCGAGTACCGTCTCCGGCACCGGGTTACCGGCGGGGTCCTTGTAGCCCGCGTCGCGCGTGGCCACCCGCAGCACCAGCAGGCTGTCCGGCATGAACCGATCTCCCTTGGCTGCCGCGTCGTCCACCCGCTGCCACCTCGCACCGCTCCAGTCCCAACGCGTCGTGTGGGCAGCGGAGAACCGCACGGTCACGGACGATGCCGACGCACCAGGTGGGAGCTTCGTTCCGTCGGGTGCCCACGGCAGGTACGGCTGCGCCGGCGGCTCGCGCTCACTGACTCCCGCCATGAGCTTGGTGGGGTCGACGACGACGTTGTACGGGGCGCGTCGCGACCGGTCCCGGGAGAAGCCGCGAGCGCCCTCCGTGACGACCGTCAGGCCCGCCTTGCGGATGCTGGTCAAGACCCGCCGTGCGCCTCCGGACGCAACGAGGACGCCACCTGTCGGGGCCGCGATCGCGATATCGGACGTGCGGACCGAACGGACCGGAGCAACCGCCCGCGGCAGCGAGGAGTAGTACATGACCGCAAGTCGGGTCAGGCCACCCTCGACCAGCTCCTCGACCACGAGGTCGGCCGCGGACAGGCCGACTTGTGGGCGCGCGGCGGACGAGTTGTCCACCTTCACCACGAGCACCGGCCGGTTGGGAAGGCCATCGGTCGCCGGCTCACCGGTGAGCGGCTGGACGGCTGCCGACGCCTGTGGGCCGGTGGAGGACTTGCCCTCGCCGCTGCAGGCCGCGACGGCCACGACCGCCGTGAGGGCAACGAGCGTTCGCGCGCAAATCACCCCTGCAGGCTCTCATCGAAGCGTTGTCGCGAGTCCCACCAGGTTCACCGTTGCCCAGCGTGCGGCAGGCTCGTTGAGGTCGGTTCGCGATGTCAGCATCAACCTGAGCAGTCCACAGCGGCCGGTGAACTCGCCCCATCCGCGCCGGAGGAAGGTGTCCCATGAACCACATGTCCTCAACCAACGGCACCGCAGCCAAGCGGGCGGCTGCTCGCCGTGAAGCCAGGAGCACCACCCTGTCTGCATCCGCATTGGCAGCGTTGGAGTCGGCGATCGAGGGTGCGGTGATCGGCCCTGGTTCGCCGGAATACGAGACAGCTCGCATGCCGGCCATGGTCCGCTTCGAGGGCGTGAAGCCGGCAGCGATCGTGCGGTGCACCACACCGGCAGACGTGGCCGCGGCGATCGCGTTCGCGCGCCACAGCGGGTTGGAGATCGCCCCGCGCTGCGGAGGGCATTCGGTTGCGGGCCGTTCCTCAACCGACGGGATTCTCATCGACGTCTCCGCGATGAGCTCGGTGTCAGTGGCAGGCGGTGTAGCAACGGTCGGCGCCGGTGTGCTGCTCGGTGCCCTCTACGACGCGCTCGCGGAGCACGGCCTCACGATCCCCGCCGGGTGCGGTTCATCGGTGGGGATCGCCGGCCTCACCCTCGGCGGCGGAATCGGGGTTCTCGGCCGGAAGTACGGCCTCACGTGCGACCGCCTGCTCCGAGCAGAGGTCGTCTTGGCGGACGGTCGCGTCGTCCAATGCGACGAGCACACCGAGGAGAAGCTCTTCTGGGCACTGCGCGGCGCTGGCGGGGGCAACTTCGGCGTGGTCACGTCCTTCGTGTTCCGCACTGTGCCGGCGCCACCTACCACGGCCTTTCATCTGGGCTGGCCACTTGTTCACGCCGCAGCGGTGGCCCAAGCCTGGCAGACCTGGGCGCCAACCGGGCCCGACGCGCTCGACGCCACCTTGCGGTTGACCGCGACCGGCAGCGCTGTGCGGCCGCCCGTCGCCGACCTGTTCGGGGTCGTACTCGGCAGCGAGGCGGACGCCACGGCACTGCTTGACGAGTTGGTTGCCCGGGTGGGTACGGAGCCAGCGTGGGCGTCTCGCCGGCACATGCCCTACCGGGACGCGAAGCGGTACCTCGACGGGCTCGAAGCGGTCGAGGACCACGAGGAGAGAGCCGCGGTCCAGCCCTCGCGGCCGGGCCCGATCTTCAGCAAGTCGGAGTTCTTCCGGCATCCGCTGCCCCGGGAGGCGGTCGTGGCGCTGGTGGAGAACCTCGCACGAGGGCTCGCCCGTGGTCACGCGCGCGAGGTGAGCTTCCTGCCCTGGGGTGGTGCGTACAACCGCATGCCTACCGACGCCACCGCCTTCGCCCACCGGGCCGAACTCTTCCTGGTTCAGCACCTCGTGGTCGTCGATTCGGATGCCGCCACGACCGGCGGCGATGCCGCCCGCGCCTGGCTTGGCCGATCGTGGGCTCTCCTACACCCGTGGGGGTCCGGTGGCGTGTACCCCAACTTCCCCGACCCGGAACTCCGGGACTGGGCGCACGCCTACCACGGCGATAACTACCACCGCCTCGTGCGCGTCAAGGAGCGCTACGACCCCGGCAACGTCTTCCGCTTCCATCAGTCGGTGCCGGCCATCGCCGAGCCGACGGCTGACAGCGCCGGGAGAGACTCGGATTTGGTGTAGTTGGTGCCGGCCCGGGGCTGGCCGCCGCGGCGCATGTCTGGTCGTTGGGTGGGTAGACGCCGCCGCATGCGCTATACATCGGGAGGTCGTGATGCCACAGCGGGCGTGGAACGCCAAAAGGGAGCGTCAGTACGACCACATTAAGAAGAGCGCCAAGAAGCGCGGCGCGTCCACGGATCGGGCCGAAGAGATCGCGGCCCGCACGGTGAACAAGGAGAGGGCCCGGGCCGGTGAGGCGCGTAACTCGTCGCGTTTGTCGCGCACCGACAAGTCTTCTAGCCGTCGCGGCGGGCAGCGCGCGCATCGCGGGTCTGGTGGGCCGACCCGAGATCAGCTCTATCAGGAGGCCAAGCACAAGAACGTCAAGGGTCGGTCGAGCATGTCGAAGGCTGAGCTGGCACGGGCAGTCGGCCGCTGACGGCGGCCTAGTGGCGGAGGTGCAGGGAGCCTGCGTCAGATCCGACGAAGCCGCTCTGATGACGGGACGAGCTCGGATCCGTCAGCGCGCTGTCGGTTCGTCGACCGGCGCCTAGGCACGGCCGCGAAGAACGGCAGGTAGGTTCTGGATATGGAGATCATAAATCTGGGTCAGGCGGATGGGCTGCCGCCCGTGGATTGGGCCGTCGTTGTCGAGAAGCTCGATGCTGGGTCGACACCACGACCGGACGCGGCGAACTCCCACACGACGTGGCTGTCTACCGTCAACGAGGACGGCAGCCCGCATGTGACTGCGGTCGGTGCCCTCTGGGTGGACGGCACGTTCTGGTTCCAGACGGGCGCGGGTACGCGCAAGGGACGCAACGTCGCACGCGATCCACGGTGTTCGATCGCGGTGTCGATCCACGACGCGGATGTCGTGATCGAGGGTGACGCGGCGCGGGTAACCGAGCCGGGCGCAGTAGCGCGTATTGCGCAGGCATGGGCGGATAGCGGCTGGCCGGTGGCGCCCGATGAGAGCGGGTCGGGCATTACTGCCCCGTTCAACGCACCGTCGCAAGGACCACCGCCGTGGAACGTGTACCGCATCGAGCCACGCTCGGCGACCGTTGTCTCCGCGACGGAACCGGGCGGCCTGACCCGCTTCCGCTTCTGACGCGGTCCGAGCGAGACG
>JBKPTD010000196.1:0-6218 GCA_046735375.1 Actinomycetota bacterium
AGCCTCGCGCGTACGCGACCTGTTCGAGCAGGCCAAGGCCAACGCCCCGGCCATCGTCTTCGTCGACGAAATCGACGCGGTCGGTCGCCACCGCGGGGCCGGCCTCGGAGGCGGCCACGACGAGCGCGAGCAGACGCTCAATCAGCTGCTCGTCGAGATGGACGGCTTCGACGTCAAGGGCGGCGTGATCCTCATGGCCGCGACCAACCGACCGGACATCCTCGATCCCGCGCTGCTGCGCCCAGGCCGCTTCGACCGACAGATCGCGGTGGAGCAGCCAGATCTCAAGGGCAGGGAAAAGATCCTGCAGGTGCACGCGAGGGGCAAGCCGCTGGCGCAGGACGTCGAGCTCAAGACGGTTGCCCGGCGTACTCCAGGATTCACCGGCGCCGACCTGGCCAACGTTCTCAACGAGGCGGCGCTGCTGACCGCTCGCCAAGACGGCAAGCTCATCACCAACAAGTCGCTGGATGAAGCGATCGACCGTGTCGTCGCCGGCCCGCAGAAGAGCAGCCGGATCATGAACGACAAGGAAAAGAAGATCACGGCCTACCACGAGTCCGGCCACGCCCTGGTCGCCCACGCGCTACCGAACACCGACCCGGTGCACAAGGTGACGATCCT
The DNA here is from genome assembly GCA_046735375.1 of Actinomycetota bacterium. GTDB lineage: Bacteria > Actinomycetota > Actinomycetes > JAKEEW01 > JAKEEW01 > DASYTV01. The sequence goes on from JBKPTD010000196.1 coordinate 625, forward strand.
TTCGCGCGGTCGGGCACTCGGCTACACGATGGTGCTGCCGGACGAGGACAAATACTCGACGACGCGCAACGAGATGCTCGACCAGCTCGCATACGCGATGGGTGGCCGGGCGGCCGAGGAGCTTGTCTTCCACGACCCGACCACCGGCGCCGCCAACGACATCGAGAAGGCGACGAAGCTTGCCCGGGCGATGGTGACCCAGTTCGGGATGACCGAGCGGCTCGGCGCGATCCGCTTCGGGCAGGACAACGGCGAGGTGTTCCTCGGCAAGGACATGGGCCACATCAGGGACTACTCCGAGGAGGTCGCCGGGATTGTCGATGAGGAGGTCAAGAAGCTCATCGAGTCAGCCCACGACGAGGCGTGGGAGATCCTGGTAGAGAACCGCGACGTCCTCGACGCGATGGTGCTCGAGCTCCTCGAGAAGGAGACCCTGGACAAGGCCGAGGTCGCCCGGATCTTCGCACCGGTGGTCAAGCGCGCTTCTCGTCCGGCCTGGACCGGCTCGGTCCGCCGCCGGCCATCTGATCGACCGCCGGTGATGACCCCGAAGGAGCTGGCCGCAGCGAACGGCAGCCCCATCGACGGTGACTCCGAGGACAGCGGCCTCACGGTCGCGCCGGACGAGCACGCGGCCGGGTCGGTCGTCGAAAGGCGCGCCGACCCACCCGCCTAGTGCCACCGTCAAGGGACCTTGGACAGGCGACACTAGTCCACATGATCCCAGCGGACCCTGGTCGCCTCGACCTGAGCGAGGGTCCCTGCGTCCCCTGGCCTCGGGCGGCAGCCGAGCCGTCCGAGCGGAATGAGATTGTTGGGGCATGGTCGATCCGGTGACGTTGCCTCCATCCCAGGCCGGCAGGTCGAGCCGGCCGTACGACCGCAAGCGCGCGGAGGCGGCCGTCCGCGAGCTGCTCATCGCCCTCGGCGAAGACCCCGACCGGGAGGGCCTACGCAGGACACCAGAGCGTGTCGCGGGGGCCTTTCATGAGATGTTCGCGGGCCTTTGGCAGCGCCCGGAGGAAGTCCTCACCACCACTTTCGACCTCGGTCATGACGAAATGGTGCTGGTTAAAGACATCGAGCTGTATTCGACCTGTGAGCATCATCTTGTGCCCTTCCATGGCGCAGCACACGTCGGCTACATCCCGTCCGAGGACGGCCGGATCACTGGGCTCTCGAAGCTGGCCCGCCTGGTCGACGTGTTCGCTAAGCGGCCTCAGGTCCAGGAGCGCATGACGGCGCAGATCGCCGACTCGCTGGTACGGATCCTGCGGCCACGCGGCGTCATCGTGGTGATCGAGGCCGAACATCTCTGCATGTCCATGAGGGGGATCCGCAAGCCGGGAGCGAGGACCGTGACGTCGGCTGTCCGAGGTGTTCTGCATAACCCGGCGACCCGGGCGGAAGCAATGAGCCTCATCCTGGGCAGGTGAGGGCGCTACCGGCCACCCGCCCGGCGCCGCGGCGTGAGGCCGGCGGAGAGCCGGACGGCTGCCAGGTGACCTAAGGTGGCCGTCGTGGCGTACCAGACGGCAGGGCTGCCAGAGCCGGGGCGTTGCGTTGTCATGGGCATCCTCAATGTCACCCCCGACTCATTCTCCGAGGCAGGCGCATACCTGGAACCGAGCGCCGCCATCGCGCACGGGCTCGACATGCACTCCTCAGGGGCCGACATCGTCGACGTCGGCGGCGAGTCAACCCGACCAGGGGCGGAGCGGGTGTCCGCCGAGGAGGAGATCCGCCGCGTCGTCCCCGTCATCACCGAGCTGGCCCGCTCGGGCGCGTACACGAGCGTTGACACGATGCGACATGAGGTCGCAGAGGCCGCTCTCGAGGCGGGCGCTAGAGCGGTGAATGACGTGAGCGGCGGTCTCGCCGACAGCATGATGATCGAGTCGGTCGCCGCGGCCGAGGTGCCCTACTTCCTCATGCACTGGCGCGGTCACTCAGCCGACATGCAGACCCGCGCGGTCTATGCGGACGTGGTAGCCGAGGTGTGCGGCGAGCTCCGTCAGCGCTACGACGCGGCAGTCGACGGCGGCATCGACAGGGTCCGGATTGTGCTCGACCCTGGCATCGGATTCGCCAAGACCGCCGAGCACAACTGGGAGCTGCTCGCCAACCTTGACGCCCTCGCGGCGCTTGGCCGGCCGATCCTGATCGGCGCTTCCCGGAAGCGATTCATCGGCACGCTCCTTGCCCGGCCCGACGGCACACCTCGTCCCGAGCCCAACCGCGACGTGGCCTCAGCCGCCCTGGCGGCCCTGGCCGCCGCCGGCGGGGCCTGGGGGGTGCGAGTGCACGACGTCCGTTCGACCCTCGACGCGGTCAAGGTCGCGGCGGCTATGGCGCGCCGATGAGAGCCGAGGCCGAGGCAGTCGAGCTCGCCAACCACGAGCTCTATGCCGCGGTGGAGGCCGCCGACCTCGACCGGATGGCCGAGGTCTGGCTCGACGGCCCGCACGCCGAGACCGTCGTCTGCGTCCACCCTGGCTGGCCGGCCATCCAGGGCCGGGAGGAAGTGCTGCGGTCCTGGACCGCGATCATGGCAAACACGCCGTACATCCAGTTCTTCCTCACTGACGTCGAGGTGGAGGTCGTCGGCGAGATCGCGGTCGTCACCTGTGCCGAGAACATCCTCACTGGGATGGGCGAGTCCGCGCTGGCCGGTGGGCGGGCGGTCGCGACGAATGTCTTCCGGCATACCGCATCGGGATGGCGGCTCTGGATCCATCACGCCTCTCCGGTCATCACTCCTGCCGAGCGGACCGACGACTCAAGCTAGTCGTCGCGAGGCTGCCCTTTCGCGATCAGGCAGGCGTGCGCCTGCACCGCAGATTGAACGACTGCGCGGGGGCGAGCGCGCGCAGGCATGATCGCGGGCGGGCGGCTGACGACCGGATCGCCAATGGCGTGCGGGCCTCCCTGGGTATGGTCGGTCGGAACGCTAGCGAGGAGTACCACGCGGATGACCGATCGGATCGCCATTGTCGGGCTCACCGGACGCGGGCGACACGGCGTCTACCAGTACGAGCGCGACGAAAGTCATCCGTTCGTCGTCGATGTGATCCTCGATGTCGACACCCATCCCGCTGCCGAAAGCGATCAACTCACGGACACGATCGACTATGGCGTCGTTGCGAGCACGGTGGTTGGCATCGTCGAAGGGGAGCCGGTCGACCTCATCGAGACGCTCGCCCAGCGGATCGCCGATGCGTGCCTGGCGGAGCCCAAGGTCGAGAAGGTCCAGGTCACCGTCCACAAGCCGGACGCGCCGATCAGCGTGCCCTTCGATGATGTTGCAGTCACGATCGAGCGGAGCCGGGCGTGAGCAGAGCGCCCCAGCGCGCGGTGCTTGCGCTCGGCAGCAACCTCGGCGATCGGCTTGGGATGCTCCAGGGAGCTGTGGACGCTCTGGCCGTGGTGCCGGGCGTCGACATCATCGCGGTGTCTGGTGTGTACGAGACGGCACCGGTTGGCGGTCCGACCGGTCAGGACCCCTACCTCAATGCGGTCATTCTGGTGGACACGACGCTTCCGGCGTCGGTGCTGCTTGAGCGGTGTCTAGCCGTCGAAGAAGCCTTTGGGCGGCGCCGGGCGGAGCGCTGGGGACCGCGCACGCTGGACATTGATGTGATCACCTACGATGACCAGGTCAGTGCGGACGAAACGCTAACGCTGCCGCATCCCCGAGCGCACGAGCGAGCCTTCGTGCTCATTCCTTGGCTGTCCGTCGACCAGGCCGCCACGCTGCCGGGCAGGGGTCGGGTCGCCGAGCTCGGGGCTGCGCACCGCCGGGACGGCGTCCGTACGAGGACCGACCTCCGGTTGCACGTGCCGGTTGCCGGATGAGAGAGGATCGTGTTCGGTGGAGCTTCTGTGAGCGGCGGACACATTCAGCCGACCCGGTTGGCGGTCCTGATCGGCATAGCCGTCCTGACGGGCGCGGTGTCCTGGGGCGCGGCGCTGATCTACGACAACCGGACAGGGACTCCGCCCGGCGTGCCATGGAGCGCACCCCTCGTCCTCAGTTTCCTGGCTGCCGTGGTCTTCTCCGTTGCGATCGCCCTTCGGTCGCGCTTCGCCGGCTTGCGGGCAGGTCGCCCCGATGCGCGTCCCGTCGATCCGGGCTTCGCGGCGCGGGCACTCGGCCTAGCCAAGGCGAGTGCACTTGTCGGCGCTCTGGTGGCGGGTCTGTATGCCGGTTACGGAATCTTCCTCGTCCGTCATCTGGAGGTGGACGACCGCCGGGACCGTGCATTCGTTTGCCTGTTCGCGGTCGTCGCCGCCGTCTTGCTCACGGTCGCGGGACTGTGGCTGGAACGTGTGCTGCGCGTGCCGCCGGATCAGATGGAGCCGCCCGAGGATCCGGCGCAAGCCGCAAGGCGCTGAGCGCCGGCGATCACTTGTCGATGTCGCCGACGACGAAGAACATCGAGCCGAGAATCGCGATCATGTCGGCAATGAGATGTCCCGGCAAGAGTTCGGTCAGGACCTGGATGTTGTTATACGAGGCGGAGCGCAGCTTCAGCCGCCACGGCGTCTTCTCACCATGCGACACAAGGTAGTAGCCGTTGAGGCCGAGGGGGTTCTCGGTCCACGCGTACGTCGCTCCCTCGGGCACCTTCAGTACCTTCGGCAGCCGTACATTAATCGGACCTGGAGGCAGTTCGGCGAGTCGGTCCAGGCACGCGTCGGCAAGATCCAACGACGCGTATACCTGATCCAGCAGGCACTCGAAGCGCGCGAGGCAGTCGCCCGCCGACCGTGTCACCACGCGAAGCACATCGCTCAGCTCGCCGTAGGCGAGATAAGGCTCGTCCCGCCGCAGATCCACGTCGAAGCCCGAGGCCCGGGCGATCGGCCCGCTCACCCCGTACTGCCTAATCAGGTCGGTGGAGAGCTTGCCCACACCGCGGGTGCGAGCGCGGAAGATCTCGTTGTCCATGATGAGCCGGTCGATATCGGACATCCGGCCGCGGACCAGGTTCACCGCCTGCCGGGCCCGCTCGGTCCAGCCCGCGGGCAGCTCCTCCTTCAGACCGCCGACTCGGTTGAACATGTAGTGCATCCGGCCGCCGGACACCTCTTCCATCACGGCCTGCAATGTCTCCCGCTCGGTGAAGGCATAGAAGATCGGCGTGATGGCTCCGATCTCGAGCGGGTAGGACCCGAGGAACATGAGGTGGTTGAGGACCCTGTTCATCTCGGCCAGGAGCGTCCGCGCCCAGACCGCTCGTGTGGGCACCTCGAGACCGAGCATCCGCTCGGCGGCGAGCACCACACCGAGTTCGTTCGCGAAGGCCGAGAGCCAGTCGTGGCGGTTCGCGAGCACGATGATCTGCCGGTAATCGCGCACCTCGAAGAGCTTCTCCGCCCCGCGGTGCATGTAGCCGACAATCGGCTCTGCCGCCACGATCTGCTCGCCGTCCAATGTCAGGCGCAGCCGCAGCACGCCGTGGGTAGACGGGTGCTGTGGGCCTATGTTCAGCACCATGTCCTCGGTGGCGAGCTCGCGCGCCCCGATTCCGACGCCGACGGTCTGCTGCGTCATAGCTGCCGAGTCTGCCATGACGGCCCCGGGCGTCCTA
>JBKPTD010000197.1:0-7149 GCA_046735375.1 Actinomycetota bacterium
CGAGATCGACGGCCTGCCCACCGTGCTCCCCTTCCACCGCGCGGTCGTCGCCGACCCTGCGTTCGCGCCGACGGACACCTCGCTGCCCTTCAGCGTCCACACGCGCTGGATAGAGACGGAGTTCGCCAACACGATCCCGCCGTTTGAGGGGGTCACGACGGCCGCCGAGTACGAGCGGGGTACTGACCGCGTCACCGTCGAGGTCGGCGGCAGGCGCCTTGAGGTCGTGCTGCCAGCGGGCCTGGGGATGCTCGACGAGGGCACCACGGCGATGGGGAAAGGGCCGGGCCGTAAACCGGGCCGCCGACGTGGCGAGAAGAAGACCGCGGGCTCCGCCTCCGGCGATGCTCTGACCTCACCGATGCAGGGGACGATCGTGAAGGTGTTGGTCGAGGAGGGGCAGCAGGTCGAGCAGGGCGATCTCGTCATCGTGCTCGAGGCGATGAAGATGGAGCAGCCACTGAACGCGCACAAGTCGGGCCGGGTGACCGACCTTGTGGCGGAAGTTGGAGCCACGGTGGTCAGCGGCGCAATTTTGTGCGAGATCAAGGGGTAACTTCTTTTGCATGGCCCGCGCACGGTGCGTGACCTGGCAGGTTGCCCTCCGCCTGCCTCCTGGACCGTCTCGCCCGGTGGTGGAGGGACAGCGGCATCGGCGATTGTCGAGATTGACCACTCGAGTGCGGCTCGGATGTGCGGCGTTCGCGGTCCTCGTCGCGGTCAGCGCCGCGTCATTGAGCACGCCGGCGTACGCGGGGGGCTCTGCCGGTAGCACCCCATTCCCCGCCGCCTCGCCGAAACACCAGAGCAGCACGGACGTGATCGCTCGGGCCGCTAGGGCGCTCAGGCATGGCCCTCTTTATGTCGACCCACCCGCATCATCGGCGCTTACCGCCGCCGAACTGTCGGGCATCACCGATCGACTTCTTACCGCGCACACCCCGATCTATGTGGCGGTGCTGCCGAGAGCCGCCCTCGAGAGGACCAACGGTAACGCCACTCTCCTCGCGGCCAAGATCTACGAAGCGGCCGGCAGCCCACAGGGTACGTTCGCCGTCCTCGCCGGTGGCACGTTCGCGGCTGGGTCGACAATCCTCGGCAAACAGGCCGGCTACATCGCCGCCGATGTGGCTCGCCGCTTCACCAGGCCTGCCGACCGGCTGATCGCGTTCGCTAACGAACTCGAGGTAGCCGCCTCACCGGCGCCGACCGGCCGGGCCGAGGAGTCGGGCAGTGATCAGCGAAGCTCAGGCGGGCTCCCCATCGCCCTGGTCCTGCTGCCGATCGGGCTCCTCACCGTCGGCTGGATCGTGTATGCCAGGCGACGGCGCCGGGACGAGCAGATCGACGATCTGCGCATGGTCTGGCGTGCGATCGACGACGACATCACCTCCTACGGCACAGCTCTGCGCATCCTCGATTCCCGGCTACGGGTGCCGCTGGCCGACCTACCGACCAGAAAGGACTACGGCCGCGCACTAGAGGCGTACGAGCGAGCAAAGCAGGCGGCTGGCCAGATCAGGCATCCCGGCGATGCCGAGCGGGTCACGACCGCCCTCGAACGGGGCTGGTATGCCGTGGCCAGTGCCCAGGCCCGCCTGAGTGGAGATCCGGTCCCTGCCCATCGGCCGCCGTGCTTGTTCAATCCGCACCACGGACCGGCGGCTACCGAGGTTCTCTGGAACCCCGCAGGTGGCAGTCCGCGCCGTGTGCCGTCGTGTTCCGCCGACGCCCGCCGCATGAGCAATGGCAGCTCACCGGCTGCCAGGGCGCTGAGATACGCGGATGGCTTGCGGCCTTACTGGGAGACCGGGCCGGCCTACGCGAGCTGGGCTGCGGGTTGGTACGCCTCCTTCGGGCCGCAGCTGCTCCCAACCCTGCTCTACGGCACTGCCCTGGGCGGCGTCCTGGACGATCCGGCCATCTCGACCGCGGAGTCACCATTCGACGGCTGGGCCGCCGACCCGGCTGATGCCTGACGCCGGATTGGGCATCCTGACTCCGCCGCACCCGCGTATGGTGACCCGTCGTGGCTCGCCAAGGCAGGGACAGCGGCGCGGCACTACTCATCGTGGGCGTGCTGCTCTTAGCAGGCTGCACCCCAGCGGGCCGAGGCGGTGGGGCCGCTGAGCGCGCGTCGACCAGCGAACCGCCCGTCAGCGCGACCTCTGCGCCAGTAGCCCACGACGTACCCCCGGCCAGCCCATCGCCATCTCCCCCTGCGTCACCTCCCACCGCGTTGCCTCCGTCCGCGCTGCCGCGGCCGAATCCAGCTGCGACTGTGCCGCGGCCAGCTCCGCCACTGCACGGTCGCGTCATCGTGATCGACCCAGGTCACAACGGTGGAAATGGCCGGCACGTCAGGCAGATGGCGCGCTTGGTGAACGCAGGCGGCTTCAAGAAGCGGTGCAACACCGTTGGTGCGGAGACGCGCTCGGGCTACCTTGAGGCCGCCTTCACCTGGGATGTCGCGCGACGGCTCGCCAGGCTGTTGCAGGCACGCGGGGCCAGGGTGATCCTCACCAGATCTGGTAACGATGGCTGGGGACCCTGTGTCGATGCACGCGGGCGAGTTGCCGCCAGGAATCATGCGGACGTGCTGGTCTCCATCCACGCGGATGGTGCCGCGGCAAGCGACCACGGCTTCCACGTCATCTCCCCTGCTCGGCTGGATGGCTACACCGACAGGACCAGGGCGCGGTCGGCGCGGCGGCTCGCCCGCGAACTCAGGGACGCCATGGTGACAGCCGGATTTACCCGCGCGACGTACGCCGGACACCACGGGCTGGCCGTCCGTAGTGACCTGGGAACGCTCAACCTCGCGCACAGCCCGGCAGCGATGATCGAGTGCGGCAACATGCGCAACGCGCATGATGCCTCGGTCATGGAAGGTGCGGGTGGCCGGGCGCGGATCGCGCGGGCAATCGCTGACGGTATTGCCAGCTACCTGCGCCTGCCCCGCCGCCCAAATAGCGTGGCGGCGGGGCAGAGGTAGCGCTGCGGTGCAGGTCAGCCGGTCACTGTGAACGACTTCGTCAGGTCGGCGGCGGAGCTGTTGCCGGCGTAGACGTCGATGCTCCCCGGCTCAACGACGAACTTCCCACTGTTGTCGTAGAAGCCGAAGTCACTGCGATCCAGCGTGAACGTCACCGTCCGCGTCGCGCCGGGGTCCAGCGTCACCCGCTCGAACCCGCGCAGGCGGCGCACCGGCTGGGAGATGCTAGCGACAGGGTCGTGGATGTAGAGCTGCACGACCTCGTCGCCCACCCGGCTCCCCGTGTTCTTCACATCTACCGAGGCGGTAATGCTGCCGTTGCTGGAGACCGTTGCCGCGCTCAGCCGCAGGTTCGAGATCGAGAACTTGGTGTAGCTGAGCCCGTAGCCGAACTGATAGAGCGGCTGGCAGGTGTTGAGGTCTCGGTAGCGCGAGTTGTACTTCGAGGTGGCGTCGCACGGGCGCCCGGTGGGTTCGTGGTTGTAGTAGATCGGTACCTGACCCAGGCTGACCGGGAACGAGACCGGCAGCTTGCCGCCAGGGTTGACCTTCCCGAACAGCACGTCGGCGACCGCGTTGCCCGCCTGAACGCCCGGGAACCACGCCTCGAGGATCGCCGGCGACGACGCGGCAACCTTCTGCAGCGTGAGCGGGCGACCGTTGAACAGCACGACCGTGAACGGCTTGCCAGTCGCCTTGATCCGGTCGATCAGCTGCTGCTGGTCGCCCGGCAGGTCGAGCGTGGTCCGCGACGCGGCTTCGCCGCTCATCTCACGTGACTCGCCGAGCGCGAGCACGACCTGGTCGGCAGCCGTAGCTGCCGCGACAGCCTGGTCAAACCCTGCCCCAGCGGGGCAGTCGGCCGCGGGGTCGTACTGCGGTGGCTCGGTGTGCGGCAAGGAGCAGGCCTGCACGAACGTCGTCGTGCCCGAGCTCTGCGCCTTGATCCCGTCAAGCAGCGTGACCGCGTCCTCGTCGCGCCCGGTCCCCCACCAGGGGCCGAGCATCGCGTGACCGTCATCGCCGAGCGGACCGATCACGGCCGTGTTCTTGGCCGGGTCGAGCGGCAATGTGGAGTTGTCGTTCTTCAGCAGCACCATCGAGCGGGCCGCATCCTTACGCGCAAGTGCCACCGCGTCGGGGCGCATCTGTGCCGGGCCGGCCTGGGAGACGTCGACATAGGGATTCTCGAACAGCCCGGCGCGGAACTTCACCCGAAGGATGCGCCGTACGGCATCGTTGAGCCGCGGCATCGAGATCCGGTGATCGGCCAGCAGTTGGGAACCGAAGTCGCGAATCAGCGTGCTTGTCATCTCCGAGTCCAGACCGGCGTTCAGCGCCTTGGCTGCCGCGTCCGGTCCGTCGGCCGCGAAGCCGTGCCCGCAGTCGCCGGAGTCTGGATTCACCGGCGGGCATGCACGCATCTCGGCGACGGCGGCCCAGTCCGCCTCGACGAAACCGTCGAAGCCCCACTCGCCCTTGAGGATGTCGGTCATCGTTTCGTGGTCGCCGCAGCCTGGCACGCCGTTGATCGCGTTGAACGAACACATTGCTGTGTCGGCACCCGCGTCCACCGCCGCCTTGAACGGCGGTAGGTAGAGGTTGCGCAGCCGCTGCTCTGACATGTCAGTCGTGTTGTAGTCGCGCCCGCCCTCAGGCTGGCCGTACGCGGCAAAGTGCTTCGGACTGGCGACCTCCCTGTCCGGCGCGCTGTAGTCGGGCCCCTGCGCGCCCTTGACCCGCGCGGCGGCAAAGACCGACCCGAGATACGGATCCTCACCACCACCCTCCGCGATCCGGCCCCAGCGTGGTTCGTGCGAGACGTCGACCATCGGGGCGTACGTCTGCTTGAGCCCCACGGCAGCCGACTCCCGGGCCCCGATCGTGGCGTCATCCGTAGCCATCTGCGGGTCGAAGCTGCTCGCCGCTCCCAGCGGAATCGGGAAGATCGTCCGGAAGCCATGGATCGTGTCGAAGGCGAACAGCATGGGGATGTGCAGCCGCGACTGGTCAACCGCGATGTGCTGGAGGCGGTTGATCTGCACGGGATCCGTGAGGCTCAGCACCGAGCCCAGGCCGTTTTGCACCTCCTGGTCGGTGACCAGGAAGTCAGGGAGCAACTGGATTTGCTCGAGCTTCTCCTGCAATGTCATCTTCGCGAGCAGGGAATTCACCCGCGCCTCGATCCCCGGCGCGGCGGCCTGCCGCGTCGGCGCCAGCGCGGCCTCGTCGGCCGACCGCGTCCCAGCGGTCACGGCGACCGCGGTTGCCGCGCTAAGCGCGACCGCTAACCCGATGATCGTGGCTCTCCGGCGGAATCTTGCCATTTCGCCCGTCCCTTCCTTCCTCCATTGACCCGATGTCCTGGTCGAGCTTGTGGTGAACAGCACGGGCAGTGTCGGAAGTGACCGCTGGTAGGGACGCAGGCGCGAGGCCGATCGCCGCCCAGCAACCGACGACACGGTCGACGCGCGGCTCTGTCAGCGGGTTCTCGCTGCGCCGGGCCGGTCGGCCCCATTACCCGCTCGATGGGCGTCCAAACGCCAAACTGGTTTCGATGTTCGGGAAGCGGGTAATCGATGCCGGTTTGGCGTGCGCTTACCCGAAATTTCAGTCGCGGCCGCGAAGCTGGCGAGCGGCTTCGGCAATCGAACCGGTCAAGGACGGATACACGGTGAAGGCGTGGGCGAGCTGATTGACGGTCAGGGACGCGTCGACGGCGAGCGCCACTGGATAGATGAGCTCGCTCGCGCGTGGGGCAACAACCACACCGCCGACGACGATGCCGGTGCCACGGCGGCAGAACAATTTCACGAACCCCTCCGTGATGCCCAGCATCTTGGCCCGCGGATTGGTCGAGAGCGGCAGCTTGACGGCATCGGCGTCGACCTCACCGGACTCCACGGCCTGCTGCGAGTAGCCAACCGTCGCGATCTCCGGATCAGTGAAGACCGTAGCCGCAACAGTCCGAAGATCGAGCGGCGTGACCGCGGCACCCAAGGCGTGCGCCATCGCAATCCGGCCCTGCATGGCGGCCACCGAGGCGAGCATCAGGACGCCCGTACAGTCACCGGCCGCGTAGATGCCTTGCGCGCTGGTCCGCGATACCCGGTCGACGATGATGAATCCACCCTCACCGACTCGTACCTCTGCACTGTCCAGACCTAGACCCTCGGTGTTGGGCAAGGAGCCGACCGCCATCAAACAGTGAGTGCCCTCGACCGTCCGGCCATCCGTCAGTGTGACGATGACGCCGTCTCCCTCGCGTTTCACCGAGGCGGCCCGGGACTTGCCAAGCACCTGCATGCCCCGGCGCTTGAAGACATCCTGGAGGACGGCCGCCGCGTCAGCGTCCTCCCCCGGGAGGACTCGGTCGCGGCTTGACACCAGCGTGACCGCCGAGCCGAGCGCCTGGTAGCCGCTGGCGAACTCCGCGCCGGTCACACCGGAGCCGACAACGATAAGCCGCTCGGGCAGAGCGGAGAGGTCGTACACCTGGGTCCAGGTGAGGATGCGCTCGTCGTCCGGCTCGGCCTCCGGCAGGATCCGCGGATGAGCGCCGGTGGCGAGGAGGATCGCGTCGGCCTGCACCTCTTCCGTGCCGCCGCCCGCCAGTTCGGCGACGATCCGGTGCGGCCCGTCGAGTCGACCCGATCCGCGCAGGAGGCGCACCCCGTCCCGCTCCAGCCGGGCCGCAATGTCGGCGGACTGAGCCGACGCGAGCCGCTTCACCCTGGCGTTCACCGTGGCGATGTCGACCCCGACCGGTGTCGCGTGATCAGCGCTGGGAGAGACGCCGCCGAGGAGGACACCGAGCTCACCCGACTCGGCGGCGAGCGTTGCCACCTCGGCAGTGGCGATCAGGGTCTTGGACGGCACGCAGTCGGTGAGGACCGCGGAGCCGCCCGCCCCATCCCGGTCCACCACAGTCACCTCGGCGCCCAGCCGCGCGGCGACCAGCGCAGCTTCGTAGCCGCCCGGACCACCTCCGACGATGGCGATGCGCGTCACGTCGCCATTCTCTCGTACCGCGCAGGCTTGGCTGGGTACCCTTAATGACCATGGCGTGGTACGCCGCGTACGCCAGCAATCTGGACCCAGCCCAGATGGCGCGCCGGGCTCCGCATTCTCCGCAGCACAGCACCGGCTGGTTG
>JBKPTD010000198.1:0-6171 GCA_046735375.1 Actinomycetota bacterium
GCCGGCCACGTCTCATCGAGAACCCGCCGGTAGGTGGGCGCCCGGTCGGTGACGACCTCGACCGGCGTCACACCGGTGGTGGTCCTGGCGTGCTGGAAGAACCGAGACGCCGCCTCGCCGTCCCGGCTGGTCGACGCGTACACGTCGATGACCTGCCCGTACTGGTCGACCGCCCGGTACAGGTACACCCACCGGCCGGCGACCTTCACGTGGGTCTCGTCCACGTGCCAACGGTCGCCGACCCGGTGCCGCCCGAACCGAGCCGCGTCGGCCACGAGCGGCGCGAACCGCCGCACCCACCGGTGCACGGTGACATGGTCCACGTCGATGCCACGCTCGGCCAGCAGCTCCTCCACATCCCGGTAGGACAGGCCGAACCGCAGCTACCAGCGCACCGCCAGCACGATCACCTCAGGCGGGAACCGGAAGCCAACGAACGCCGAGCGAGCAGGAACCGGGACACGAGTCGATCGGATGGGCCGCACGCGGACGGATCTTGCCGACGCGGGACCTCATTCGTCAATGCAACAGAGCCCCACCGCCGCCCTTCGGCTGCTGCGCCGACGCCTCTCCGACGCCGTGTTCAGCGCCCAGCGCGCCGACCAGCGCACCGCCGCACCGAACCCAACCGAGGCCACCATCGCCGCCTGACACCCGCGGCGCTTGACATAGGAGCTTCGGGGAACTCGACCCCGCAACCGCTGATCATGGCGTTCGTCGACGACATGCGCAGCCGCGGTCACGCGGTCGAGTCGACCTGCGGGATCCTGCGCGAGCAGGCTGTCGGGTCGCCGCAGCGTGAACGCCCAGCTCAGGCGGGTGACCGAGTTCTGGCACCCCACAGGCGCGCGCGGTGGGCCGGTGCCACGGCCCGGCGGCGCCCGACGCTTCCGGCGACCACGTCGTGCGGTCGCGGCCGTCGTCCCGGTGCGGCAGGCAGGCCAGCACCCGCCGATGACGAAAATTGTTGCCGCAACATTTGGCGGCCGTCCCTCTTTCAGTCAGCCGCCGGCGGCTCGTTGGCCGGCACGCCCCGGCGGAGCTCGAACACGGCCTGGTCGCCCGGGCGCAGGTCGCGGACGTCGCCGGGTGTTCCAGCCCGTATGGGGTGGCTCGCGCCCTCGGGACCGACCGCTAGCGTCAGCTGGTCGCTGCTGAGCGTGACGACGATCGGGGTCTCTCGGAACTGCATCGGGAACGACAGGCCACCGAGCCCGCTCGGGAGCCGGGGGTCGAAGTACAGCACACTGTCCCGGATGTGGGTGCCCGCGTAGTACCGCTGCACGACGTCAAGTGTCCCGGCCATCACACCCATGTGGATCCCTTCTTTCGTCGTGCCGCCCTGGATGTCGTCGACATCGCTGCGGAGCGCGACCAGAAACCGGTCCCACGAGCTCTCCGGGTCGAGCGCGGCGAACACACCCGCGTGGGTGACAAAGCTCAGCGTCGAGCCGTGCGACGTCCGCCGGTCGTAGTACGCGACGTTCCGCGCGGCCATGTCGGGACCGTAGTCGTACCCCAGCCGCCCGAAGATCTCGCGCAGTTCCTCGTCCGAGAAGACGTAGAAGAGCATCACCGTGTCGGCCTGCTTGGCGACCTTGTAGCGGTTCGGGTCGTCGCCCTCCGCGCGCAGGATCCGGTCGAGCCGCTGGATGTTCTCGTATTTCGCGCGGTAGGCGTCCCAGTCGAGTTCTTCGAGGTCGCCGTAGCCCTCGAACTGGCTGATGATCCCATCCTCGAGGAACGGGACGAACATCCGGCGGCTCATGTCCTGCCACAGCGCCACTTCGTCGTCACCAATACCTAGCCGTGCACGCAATCCGTCCGTACTACTCGCTGGGAGCAGCGACGGCAGCTTCCCTACGATGTCGCACAGCCACGCCACCATGACGTTGGTGTAGGCGTTGTTGCGCAGCCCGCCCTGCGGCGCGCCGGGGTACTTCTCGTGGAACTCGTCGGGGCCCATCACGCCGTGGATCTCGTAGCGCTCACGCTCGGGGTTGAAGTGCGCGATCGACGCCCAGAAGCGCGCGATCTCGAGCATCATCTCCGCGCCGTAGCGGTCGAGGAACTCCAGGTCATTGGCGGTCTGGAAGTAGGTCCAGATGTTGTGGAAGATAGCGGTGTTGACGTGCCGCTGGTTATGGCTGAGGTCAGGCTCCCAGCGGCCCGACAGCGGGTTGAGGTGGACGCGCTGGGTTTCCTCGCTGCCCTCGCTGCCGCTTTGCCAGGGGAACATTGTGCCCCGGAACCCTGCCTCCCGGGCCGCCGCCCGTGCCTCCCCCATCCGGCGGTAGCGATACATCAGCAGCCCGCGCGTGACCTCGGGCAACCGGACGTTGAAGAACGGGAACGCGTAGATCTCGTCCCAGAACACGTGCCCGCGGTAGGCCTCGCCGTTGAGCCCGCGCGCGGGCAGGCCGGCGTCGAGGTCGGCTGTGTGCCGGGAGCAGACCTGAAGGAGGTGCGCGATGTGCAGCCGAAGCAGCAGTTGCACCTGATCGTTTCCGGGTGCGCGCATGTCGCACACCCGCCACAGTTCGTCCCACGCCGCACTATGGCGCCGGAACGAGGCGGCGAATTCGTCGTGGCGGGCCGCCGACCTGGCCGCCCTCACCAACGTGTCGCTGACCGCCGGGTCCCGTGACGTATAGAAGGCGACCATCTTCTCGACCCGCGTCGCCTCGCCTTGGCGTATATCGAAGGCAAGGACCTGCTGGACGTAGTCCTCCATCTGGTAGAGCGTCCGCCCCGCTGGCAGCGGCTCGCCACCGCGAAACACGCGCGTGCGCGTCGCCTGGCTGATGTAGAGATTCGACTGCCGGGTCTCGGCCTTCAGCGCGATGACCTCTGGCCCGAACGTCCGCGGGGAAACCGGGTTCAGGTGACGGCCTTCTAGCTGCTGATAGCGTGCGACGCCGCCGTTGCTCACCCGGCCGTCGAGCGCCGAGATGACCTCGACCTGCCCGGACCAGTTCTCCGGGACGAGGATCCACTCGATCCCCGCGTGGTGCCGGTCGGCCATGCTGACGAACCGGCGGCTTTTCAGCGTCGTCTCCCTGCCGGTGCGGTCACGAAAGCGGACGTGCCGCAGGATGGTCACGTTCCGGATGTCGAACTCGTGGCGGTAGCCCAGCAACTCCACATCGGCGAGCCGGATCGCATCCTCGCCCTCGATGCGCAGCTGGAGGACGAGCCAGTTCGGCAGGTTGACGAAGTCCTCGTTGAGGACAGGCAGGCCCCCCAGGATCGTCGTCTCGCGGTTGTAGCCGCCGTGCGCATACGTGCCCGGATAGTGCACGCCGTCGGCGTCTTCCCACTCCGCCGCGCCGCGCGTACACAGGTAGCCGTTGCCGGTGGAGGTCAGCGCCTCCCGCAGCCCCTCGAGCCCGGGATCGAAGCCGTCATAGGCCAGCAAGAAAGGATCCACGGCACCTCCTGCCGGCGCTACCGCCTTCGCGGTCACGGACGGCGGACCGGCCGCGTCGAAGGTGTACCCACTCCAATCGTTCTGCATGTGCCGGACGAAGGCGCCAATGGACACCGTCCCCAGCGCCGCAGCGAAGCCGTCCCGGACGATCAGCCATCGGAATCCGTACCGCCGGGATGTTCAGGGACGTTCCTTCTGCGGTCGAGGGCCGTATGCCGCGAGGATCTGCCGCTCCGTTTCCTCTCGTGACAGGTAAACGTTCAGTTCCGTACCGGTGCAGCGCTGAGCGCCCATCGCATTCCCGTACTGGCAGGCCACGACGTAATCCCGGGAGGCGAGGTAGCCATAGGCGAGTCCCCCGGCGAAGGAGTCGCCGGCACCGGTCGTATCCACGACACGCTCCACCTCGATGCGATCGATGAACTCCCCGGCGACCCCGCCGGAGCCGTCCCGGTAGAAGGCTACGCAGCCACGCTCGTCGAGGGTCACGCATACCGCCCCGACGCCGCGGTCCAGACAATGATGCGCCAGGTCGCGCAAATCTTCATCGCTCAGCCTCGGCGGATCAGCCGCCACTTTCGCTGACTCACCGAGCCACGCCGAGCTCGCCTCGTCAAGGTTCATCTTCAGGATGTCGATGTACGGAAGCCACGCGTCCTGGTCAGCCCACACCCTTGGATGGCGCTCACCACTGCGGATGAGCGTCGTCGTGGGGCCGTGGGCATCTAGCACCACGGTTGCGCGGCTGTGCTCCTTGATATGCCTCAGCGTCGCCTGCCCCACCTCATAGTCCGTGATAGGGACGCAGACAAACACGTCGGCATCGAGGACCATGTCGACGTCGGCAGGCAGGATCGGGTTCATGAAGCTCGTCTGTCGCTCGACGCGACGATTTTGGTCGAGATAACGCAGCTCGACCACGTCCCCCTGGTCGGCCGGCGACGTTATACCTGAGGTGTCGATATTCGGGAAGGACCCAAGGATCTGCTTGATTGGACCCTCGTCCCGTTGGCGAACGTGTGATATCGGGACGATCGTGTCGCCAACATCCAGCAGAGCCGAGAGGGCAACCGCCGTATACATCACGCATCCGTACTTCTCGACCCGCTCGCCGGCATAGGTCACCACTTGGTCGCGAGGGATCGGGCCCAGCACCGCAACCTTACGACTCGCCCGGCTTGTCATGTCATTCATCACGAACACCTCCGACGCTGGGCCCTCGACCGGCAACTCGATCCCTTCACGTGCGTGGTGCTTGCCGAGCTGCCCGGCGCATAGACATATCCGGGGTCGGTAGCTACGCGTCGGGCCGGACCTCATGGTCAAGCAGGCGGCTCTGTGTAACGACCCTCGGTGTTACGGTCCGGACGCTCAGCGTACGGCCAGGAGTCTCGGTGTACCTGCGCTGCCCGTTAGAAGCGAGCCGGACCTCGGCCATCTCCAACGAGTTCAAAGGGCCGCCTGGTCGCCGCCGGCTCCTTTGACGTGCCTCTCGACCGCACGATGCAGCCGCGCAAGCTCCTCGCAGTCAAGACACGGGCGGCGGAGCCTCCCAGCGGATCGCGCACCATGCTGTGTGCGCCGCCGTGCCGACGAGGTACCGCGCGGTGTGCCAGGCGTGAGCCTCGGCGGGAAGTTGTCGGGCGCGTTGCAGGAGGCGAGTACGACGCGGCCCGACACGGGCGGCGCCGTCGCTCATGAGCAGCTGGACGATCGCCCCGCCGGTGTCGTTGCCGACGAGGGTGACGTCATCCAGGTCGAGTCGGTCGAGTAGCTCGGCGACGAGGCTGGCCATTCCGCGCAGGGACAGGTCAGCGTCGGAGCGTATCGCATGCCGGTGCGCGCCGAGCAGCAGCACCGGCGCCACGCACCTGTGGTCGACGGCGAGGTCTGCGATCACGTCCCGCCACAGCGACGCGTCCAGCATGAGCCCGTGCAACAACACGACAACGGGCCCGTGGCCGCCGGTGTCCTCGTACTGGATCGTCCCGGCCGACAGGTCAAGCTCGCGTATGCTCCTCTCCCTCCTCACCGGTCACCGTTCGGCCGCGATTCGGCCGCGGCGGCTGGGGTGGTGTCCCATCGCGGGGTGCGGTGGTATTTCGGCGCCCAGACAAGGCGGTAAAGGAGTCGGGCTGGTGCCGGGAGGAGTCGGAGGACTCTGGCCCCAGCGGTCGGGGGCGCGTCGTCGAGCACCCAGGGGAGGTTGAAGGGTGCCATTTCACGGCTTGGCCTGTGACCAGGCGTGATGCCGGGCCTGGGATGATCACTTTCGTGGTGGTGCGGACGCTGGGGTGGGTTGTGCTGCGGCGGCTGGTGGGTCTGGTCGGGCTGGGCCGGGGACCGGACGCCAGGGACGTGGAGATCGCCGTCTTACGGCATCAGCTCGCGGTTTTGCACCGGCAAGTTCGCCGGCCTCGGTACACGCCAGGCGATCGGTTGGTGCTGGCCTGCCTGGCGAAGCTGCTGCCACGCCAGCGGTGGTCGGTGTTCCTGGTGACACCGTCGACGTTGCTGCGCTGGCACCGGGAGCTGGTGGCCCGCCGGTGGACCTGTCCCCACACCGGCCGGCGTGCCTCGCGTGGCCTGGACCAGGAGGTGGTCGACCTTGTGGTCCGGCTGGCGCGGGAGAATCCCCGCTGGGGCTACGTGCGGATCGTGGGGGAGGTCCGCATGCTCGGGATCACGGTCTCGGCGACGTCGGTACGCAGGATCTTGCGCCGCCATGGTCTCGGGCCGGC
>JBKPTD010000199.1:0-7699 GCA_046735375.1 Actinomycetota bacterium
CGTTGACCGTCTTCCAGAACCGGCGCTGGGACTCGGATGTGCTCACCTTGCGACGCCTTCTCGATGAGGGCGACATCGGTGATGTGCTGCGTTTCGAGTCACGGTTCGAGCGTTGGCGCCCGGCGTTGACGCCCGGAAAGCGATCAGAAGAGCCAGCCCCCGGTGGCGGCATCCTGCTCGACCTGGGTAGCCACCTCGTCGACCAGGCCATGCAGCTCTTCGGCCCGGTGCTGGATCTCCACAGTGAGGTGGCCGCGCGCCGGGGCGGCGCCGACGACGACGTGTTCTGCTCACTGCAGCACGAATCCGGCGTACGCAGCCACCTCTCGATGACTGCACTGGCCGGGGCGCCAGGACCTCGTATGCGAGTGCTTGGGATGCGCGGTGCCTACGTGGTCGAGCTGCTGGATGGTCAGGAAGACATGCTGCGCGCGGGGCGCGGACCTAGTGATCCGATCTACGGCGTCGAGCCGCCAGAGCGGTGGGGCCGGCTGCACCGAGGGGACGACGTACGGCCGATTCCCTCCGAGCGCGGCCGCTGGGACCTCTTCTATGCCGCGGTGGCCTCAGCCTTGACCGCCGGCACTCCGATGCCCGTCGATCCATGGGACGCCATACGCAGCCTTGAAGTGCTGGGCCGCGTCCGCACCGCCGCCGCACTCACGCCTAGCGGGTCCGGTTGACGGCCTGCTTCATAGGGCTCCGCTCAGCTGTGCTACGCGATCTCTCTACCAAGATTATGAGCCGGCGACGTGATGAAACGCAGCCGGAGCGCGCTGGCCGATCTTGCTCGCCCCGCGCCCCGAGCACCTAAGTCCGAGGATTGGGTGCCCATGCAGTGGGAAGTTCGCACGGCTAGTGCGTTGCTTCGGTCGGGCCAGCCTGCCTCCGGCCGTCGCCCCAAGGAGGTGTGGCATGGTCCAGGTGGTTCTGATCCGCATGCGTCGGCTTGCCCTCGTTGTTGCTCTCGCCATCGCGGTTGGTGTCGTGGGGCTCGGGGCTCCCCGACCCGCCAGCGCCGCCGGCACGCTGCCCGACTCGATGGCGAGTCTTGGAGACTCGATTACTCGAGGATTCAACGCCTGTGGATTCTTCTTGGACTGCACGAGCCGCTCCTGGAGCACCGGCAGCTACAGCTATGTGAACAGCCATTACCGCCGCATCCTCATCAACAATCCGGCGATCTACGGTCACAACCACAACGACGCCATGGACGGCGCCCGGGGGAGCGATCTGGCCCGGCAGGCTGGAGTCGCCGTTAACCAGCAGGTCGAGTACGTGACGATCGAGATCGGCGCGAACGACGCGTGTCGCTCCTCGGACTCACTGATGACGGCGGTGTCGACCTATCGCGCACAGATCGACGCAGCACTCGCGACGCTCAAGCAGGGCCTCCCGACCAATTCTCGCGTGTTCATCGCCAGCATCCCGGACATCAAGCGGCTGTGGTACATCGGCAAGGACAGCGCCGCCGCCCGTCTGGCGTGGAGCTCCTTCAAGATTTGCCAATCGATGTTGGCCAACCCACGGTCGACTGCCTCGGCCGACGTGGCGCGCCGGGCCCGCGTCCAGCAGCGCGTCATCGACTACAACACACAACTCGCTCAGGCATGCGCGGCGTACGGACCGCGGTGCGACTTCGACGACGACGCCGTCTTCAACTATCGGTTCACGCTTTCCCAGGTGAGCCACTGGGACTACTTCCATCCCAACACGGAAGGCCAGCGAGCTGCCGCGCAGATCACATGGAATGCCGGGCCGTACGTGAACTGAACACGCACATCTCATTAGGGTTGCCCCCGGCTGCGCGGAGGCCGCCACGCCTTCGGGGACCAGGCACCGGGTGGGCTCGGCCGCCCCGCGCCGCCGCCACGGACACGGCGTACCACTGTCGGCAATTCGCGTCGAATTGAGTACGGATCGCAACGGCTCGGCCGCTCCCTGCTGCGGTTTCCGCCGCGAGGGCCACGCTTGCCATCCTCCGCGGTGGGAAGATGGCAAGGACAGACGAGAAGAGCGACTGCGGAAAGCGCCCTTGCAGTAGCGACTCTCTCCATCGTTCAGGTTTCGCGCCGGGCCGTGGGTTGGCATGCTGCGGGCATGACAGCGGACGGACTGACCCTGGCCCTCGAGGACTACCGGCGGGCACAGGACGAGCTCGTCGAAGCCCGCAACCGCCTCGGCCGAGCGATCGCGGGCGCGGCCATGAGCGGCCATGAGCGGCATGACGAAAGACGAGATCGTCGACCTGACCGGATACCCCGCTGACCTTGTGCTGCGGATCTGCCAGGACGCCGGCATCAGCGGCGATTGAGACGCACCCATCGCGTGTCATTCGTACTCAGTCATGCGATCCCTTCGGGACGCTGAGCATGCGGGAATCGGGCTAGCCGCTCGTCCGACGTCGGTGTCTATTGCGGGTGCTGCCGTAACGCAGTGGACCCTGGGGCTTCTACGCTTGCGCATAGTTGCCACGAGTACGAAGGTCCGACTCTTCGGGGGGGCGGCGCGGTCCCGACCACCGGGCCTTCTTCACCCGGCAAGGCGTCCTGACCCGGGCTGGTTGTCCGGCGCCGAAGAAACGGCACCCCTTCTCGTACCTGCGGTTCCAGGCCGGCCTGCAGGCCCTGATGCTGAGGGACGGCCGCAGTTAGGCAGAGATATCGGTTGGTTCCAGCTCCTTGACGTGCGCGGATTTCTCGGACACGGTCTCTGGCAGCTGCGTTAACTGGATCAACAGGGGGAGGCCTTTCGATGAGAAGGCGCTCATTCGTCGCCTCAACCGTGGCGATCAGTCTTGGCTTAACCCTGGCGCTGAGCCTCGGCTTCGGAGCGAGCTCGTATGGTGCCGGCAGTGGCCAGAAGGAACTGCTCCAGATGTACACGGCCAGGGTCGACGCCGCCACGGCCGGCAGGCTGGCCCACGAAGGATACGACGTCGCCTCTGCGAAGAAGGTCAAGGGCGGTGTGCAGGTGGACCTTGTCCTGACCTCGCGCGAGCGCGACCGGCTGACCGGTCAAGGTGTCGCGTTGAGCCTGCTTCGCAACAAGGCGGGACTCACCGTCCAGGAGCAGGCCGCGGCGCAATCCGCGTACGGCTTCAACGTCTGGCGGTCGTTCGATGAGGCCGGTGGCATCCGCGACGAGGTGTACGAGATCGCGAAGAAGAATCCCTCGATCGTCAAGCTCGAGGTCATCGGTCACAGCACTCAGGGCCGGGAGATCATCGCTTTGAAGGTGACGAAGAACGCCGGCGTGGTTGCCGATGGCGCCAGGCCTGGCGCGGTCTACGTCGGTGGTCAGCACGCTCGCGAGTGGATCGGTGTCGAGGTCGCGCGTCGGCTGCTCCACTACTTCGTCGACAACTACAACAAGAACGCCACGGTGACGGATCTCGTCAACACGCGCGAGCTCTGGTTCGTCCTGGTCGCCAATCCCGACGGCTACCAGTACACCTTCGATGGCGATCGTCTGTGGCGGAAGACTCTCCGCGACAACGACGGCGACGGGCTGATCACCAATGCGGACGGCGTTGACCCGAACCGGAACTGGGATGAACACTGGAACTACGACGAGGAAGGTTCATCGTCGCAGTTGTCAAGCGAGACCTATCGCGGACCGTCGGCGGCTTCGGAGCCGGAGACGAAGGCCTACGCCGGCCTCCTCGACCGCGTCAACGCCGAGTTCCTGGTCAACTACCACTCGTACGGCCCGCTGCTCCTCTACTCGTTTGGGTGGCAGGTCCAGACCCCGTCCGCCGACGACCCCATCTTCCTGGCCCTGTCGGGGACGGACGCGAACCCCGCGATCCCGGGCTTTGACCCCGGGGTGGGAGCGGACCTCTACACGACGAACGGCGAAACGACCGATTACGCCCACGTCAAGGCGAGCACGCTGGCGTGGACGCCGGAGCTCGAAGAGGGTTGCGACGGCTGCGGCTTCGTGTTCCCCGACGACGAGACGTTGATCCAGGCCGAGTTCACGAAGAACCTGCCGTTCGCTCTTGACGTGGCGAAGTCGGCCACTGACCCGGCGAACCCCGTCTCGCATCTTGGGTACACGACGAAGCCGTTCTACCTGGAGACGGCGAGCATCGAGCCGGAACGCTCCGGCAACCCGCAATCCGACTTCCGCTTCAGCGTCTCGTATGGGGATCCGCAGGAGGTGCGGGTGCTCGCGAAACGGAGCCTTGGCGCCGTCGCGGCGAGATACCAGATCAACGGCGGCGCGGTCCAGTCCGTGGCGACCTCGGAGTGGACCGGCGGCGAGCGCTTCGGTGGGCCGGGCGACCTCTACTACCACGTCGTCAGCGGTAAGATCACCGGCACGGCCCCAGGCGACTCAGTGAAGGTGTGGTTCGAGGACGCAGACAACAACGCGGTCAAGAGCGACTCCTTCACCTACACCGCGAAGGTTGAGTCTTCGAACCGGGTGCTCGTCCTCTCCGCTGAGGACTACACGGGACGGTCGCCGGTCTACAAGAAGACCAGCGGCCCGAGCTACCTGTCCTACTATCTCGACGCGCTCGCGGCGAACGGGATCGGCGCGGACGTCTACGACGTGGACGCCAATGGTCGCAAGGCGCCCAGTCAGCTCGGCGTGCTCAGCCATTACGACGCCGTCATCTGGTACACAGGCGACGACATCATCACTCGCGAGCCGGGCATGGTGGCGGGAACCGCCTCGCGCCTGGCGAACGACGAGGTGCTTACGGTTCGGGGGTATCTGAACGAAGGCGGCCGCGTCCTCTACACCGGCAAGTACGCCGGCTACGAGTACGCCTTCGGTTACGAGTACAACCCCGAAACGAACGCTGCGTGTAACCCCGACGACTCGGGCGAGGACGGCTGCCAGGCGCTCTCGGACGACTTCCTGCAGTACTACCTGGGGGCGTACCTCTACAACGATGACGCCGGCACGACGGCCAACGGAAAGCTCTACAACGTCTTCGGGTCGGACAACCCGTTCGACCGGCCGTCGACCCTCAGCTGGTCGTTCGGAGGGCCGAGCGCCAACAACCAGGATCACAGCGCCTCGTTCATCCCGACGAGCGCGATCCTGCCAGCGAACACATACCCGCAGTTCACGAGCTGGCCGTCGGCGAAGTACGACCGCCCTGGCGGGCCGTTCAGCCCGCACACCGGTTCCTACTACGTGTACTCGAACATCGCCGACATCTCCTACAAGCGGCTGACCCGGACGGTCGACCTCACCGGGCAGAATTCCGGCAACCTGTCGTTCTGGGTCTCCCGTGACACCGAGCAGGACTGGGACCACGTCTTCGTCGAGGCCCACACGGTTGGTCAGGACGACTGGACGACCCTCCCCGACCTGAACGGGCACACAACCCAGGCCACCGGTGAGAGCTGCAAAGCAGAAAACTCGGGAGGCTGGCGGACACTCCATCCATGGCTCGACCACTATCAGACCCAGACCGGCCCCTCGACCTGCGACCCCACCGGCACCACCGGCGAGTGGAACGCGGCGTCCGGGAACTCCGGCGGCTGGGAGCAGTGGTCGGTTGACCTGTCGGCCTACGCCGGCAAGCAGGTCGAGGTCTCGATCGCCTACGTCAGCGACTGGTCGGTTCAAGGCCTCGGCGTCTTCATCGACGACACGGTGGTCTCCACCGGCGAGACGACATCGTTCGAGGACGGTCTCGGCGGTTGGACAGTGACCGGTCCGCCGCCCGGAAGCGGGCCGAACGGGAACAACTTCACCCGCACCACCGCGGCCGGATTCCCTGAGGGAGCGGCGATCACGACAGAGGACTCGATCTACCTCGGGTTCGGCCTCGAAGGCATCGCGACCCCGCAGGCAAGGAACGCCGTCCTCGGACGGGCCATGACCTACCTGCTCCGCTAGGCGACGAGGTGGAGGGCGGGGCATGGCTTAGCCCCGCCCTCCAAGCCACGGTCGGTGCACCCCGTAGACGACGACCACGGCTTGCGTTGCTCTCCTTACATAGCTACCTCTGGCGCCTCCAGCGGGAATGCGGTTGCGCCACGATCAACGCCTGTTGTCGGTCGTGGACGGGATCGCCATGCTGCCGTGCCTCCAGGCGCTCCGAGGCACGCGGAGCCGGTTAGGCGGAGCAGCGCCGACGGAGCGTCGGCGCGAGCGGAGCGGGCGCCTTTAAGAAGGAGAAGAAAGTTCAGAAGGAGAAGAAAGTTCTCACCGCCCGGGCGGCCATCGGTGTGTGCGATCCCGGGTGATGCCTGACATTTCTGTCTCAGGACATGCTTGACAGTTGCCGTGTTCGGTTTCCTTGATCTCTGTCGTTTGCGGGCGTTAGAGGGCGAGGAGACCGGGATTGGCACTGATCGACTTGTCCGTGGTGGAGCAGCGTTATCGGGCCGTGCTCGCGGTGCAGGCGGGTGCCCGAATCGGCGAGGTCGCACGGTCTGTCGGGGTGTCCCGGCAGACGCTGCACGGCTGGGTGTCCCGGTATCGCGAGAGCGGGCTGGCCGGGTTAGCCGATCGGTCCCGCCGGCCTGTGTCCTCTCCCAACCAGGCTGCTCCGGAGGTGGAGGCGGCGGTGTGTGAACTGCGTCGCCACCACCCAAGGTGGGGACCGCAGCGCATCTTCGCCGTGCTGGCCCGCAACGGCTGCTGCCCGGGTCCGGTCCCGGCGCGGATGACGGTGTATCGGATCCTGGTCAGGCACGGGTTGATCGACCCCGCCGGCCGGAAACGGAGACGCCCGTATCGGCGTTGGCAGCGGGAGCTGCCGATGCAGCTGTGGCAGCTGGACATCGTCGGCGGGATCCTCCTCGCCCACCCGTCAGGCGGCCCGCCGGTCGAAGTCAAGATCGCCACCGGGGTGGATGACCGTTCCCGGTTCGCCGTTATCGCCACGGTGATGCCCCGGGCCACCGGTCGCCAGGTGTGCCTGGCCTTCGCCGCGGCGCTGCGGGAGTACGGCATCCCGGAGGAGGTGCTCACCGATATTCAACGGCAAACAATTCACTGCGCGGTTCGGGCTGGGCGGGGAGGTGCTGTTCGATCGGATCTGGCATCGCCCACCGGCTGACCTCCCCGGCCTCACCGACCACCACCGGGAAGGTGGAACACCTCCGCGCCACGCTGCGCCGGGAGCTGCTCGACGATGCCACCGTGCAGAGGGCTCGACCCGCCGGGCCACCACCCAGACCGGCCGCCGACCCGGGGCCAGCGGCTCCACTCCAGGCGCAGCTTCCGGCATGCTGGCGGCATCGGACAGGGAGGTGACCGTTGCCATGGCGGGGTCGACCCTACGTTGGGAGGCTCTCCAACGTGTGATCGCCGGGAACGTGGTCCTGCCCGGCTCGCCCGCTTACGAGGTGCTCCCCAAGCCGTTCAACGCCCGGTTCCATGACCTCCAACCGCAGGCCATCGTGCGATGTGCTGCCCCACCTGACGTGGCGGAGGCGATTTCGTTCGTACGACGGCACGGATTGGAGTGCGCGACGCGGAGTGGAGGCCATTGCTTCGCCGGGCGCTCGGTGAGCCGTGGGGTTGTGATCGACGTATCGCCTATGGATTCGGTGTCCGTCTCGGGTGGTGTGGCCACCGTCGACGCCGGCGCACGGCTCGGCGAGGTGTACGAGTCGCTCGAGACGCAGCGCCTCGCCCTACCTGCAGGCACCTGTCCGCCGGTGGGGGTCGCTGGCCTGACGCTCGGCGGTGGGCTGGGGATCCTCGGCAGGAAATACGGTGT
>JBKPTD010000200.1:0-7281 GCA_046735375.1 Actinomycetota bacterium
GCGCTGGGGGTCGCTGCCCCTGCCCTGCATGACCTGGACGAAGCCAGCCTGGTCGGGGTCCCCATGCACGTCCACGTCGACCTCGGTGCTGTTGTGGAAGGTTGCCTCGCCGTCGAGCAGCTTCGCGGTCTCTGCCCACCAGCCGTCCTGTTCCGGGCGCGCGCTGTTGGCCATGGCCGCCTCCTCGGACTCGAAACGAGCCACGGCGATGAACCTGCCGTCCTCGGTGACCCCGCCGGTCGAGCCGAGCCAGCCGGTGGCACCCTCTGACAGGTCCGCCTTCCACCGTTCGAACGCCTCGACGAGAGCCTGCGGTTGCGCGGTCCTGCCCTGGATGACCTGGACGAACATGGTGTGCCTCCCTGGACTATGTAGCGGGAACGAGCATTCCTTCAAGCGAGGCTAGCCAGGCGCACCGATCGGGGCGAACCCGCCTCACAGAGCCCATGATCGTCGCGTCCTTCGGCGCGCTGCCGTCCCCCGAGCCCTCGTCGCCTGGTTCAGAACGCCATGGAACGCATGCTGCGCGCGGTGTCCGGGATCGGACTCGCCGATACCGAACTGGGGCTGCCAGTCCCGCCAGGCTCACGTCCACAGCCGACCCGGCCCGAAGGAACCGCCAAGCGCACGCTCACGCCTCTAGCGGAGGCCCAGTTGCCGCATCTTGGTCTCGACGAGCCGGCGGACCAAAATGTCCGGCAGCGGCTGGTCGATGGCGAAGTGCAGCGAGCCCTTGGTGCTCGCATAGCCGGCGAGGTCGTCCCCGAGTTCACCGAGGACCGACCCGCTGTGCGGCAGGTAGCTGAGGTGGTTCTCGAACGCGGCGAAACCCGCGACCGTCTTGCCCTGGACCTTGAACGCCGGCATCCCGTACGAGATGCACTGCTCCGCCTCAGGCACGACGTCGAGGATCAAACGACGTAGCGCTTCCAGCGTGCTCCGCTTCGGCTCCTTGAGCGATGCGAGGTAGCCGTCGATATCCTCCGCGGCCATGTCCGGAGTTTGCCAACGCCGTCAGCTGATGTCGAGGCAGCCGCGCCTTCATGCCTGAAGTATCCCGGCCTCCGCACAGGCGCGTCTTACCGCCGCGATCCGCCCACACTGACGCTGCCTCAAGCCAACAGTGCCCACGCCCGCCGCATCATCTGGTTCGTCGGCGTTCGACGTGATCCACGGAGAGCTCGGCGGGCACCCAGTCACGCTGTCTGACCGGAGCTCGTTTGAAGGGCCATGTGTCCGGAGCGCAAGCTGCGCCGGAGGGGCGAGGAAGACTCCGCGGCCCGACGGTCTCCGCCCTATTGCGCCCCGCCTCCTGCTCGGGAAGCGTGGGACGTTGGAGGGCGCGATGATCCAGATCTTCACCCCGGCGGACTGGCCGACGCTCCGTAGCAACGGCTTGGTGACGGTGCTCGACCCACTCACCTTCCGAGCGGCCGAGACGTTCCTCCGGGGGGCACCCGAGCAGGGGGACGAGGGACTTTGGGAGGCCCTGAGCAAGAGCGTCGACGCGCTCGCGACGTTCGTCGACGCCGTGATGCTCAACGACCGGCTGCCGGTCTTCGACTACTACGTCACGTGGGAGCCGGGCATAGCCGGCCTGGCTCCGCTCGTCAACCTCGTGAACGTCGAGGCTGAGGCCTTGGTCGAGGTGCGCGTCCACCACGAGGCGTACGACGCGGCGCGTAAGCCAGCCGTCGCGGTGCTCCGACAGCTCCCCGCCATCGACGACGCGCTCGCCGACGAGGTGGCCCAGGAGCTGTCGTCGTTTGACTACCGGTGGCAGCCGCGGCTGGAGGAGCTGGGACCACTCGACGAGCGCGCCCGGCAGCTGGCGTCATTCCGCTACGGCGCGCTGCTTTTCCACTACTACGCCGAGTCGATCTCCGACCGGCGGCAACGCCTCGATCAGCGCGCCGAGCACGTGCTGCACGCCAAGCGCGCACGCGTGATGCTGGCGACCTCGCTCGCTCCCTCGGGCTCCCTCGGGCTGGAGGAGGCGCGGCTGCTGAGAAGTCTGCGCCGGGTCGAAGAGGCCACCGACGGCGCCGTCGCAACGGTCGAGGTGAAGGCGCCGACGTTCCTCCCCTATCTGCTCTCGAAGGAGCCTAGGAATCCCGGAGAACTGATCCGCCTGGCGCTGAAGGATCGCGAAAGCCGCACCGTTCGCAGCTACCGTGAGTGGCGGCGCGAACTGATCGCCGACCTGGCCGACGGGCGGGTCCGCACCAAGACCCGTCGGGATCTCCGCGTCATCGCCGACGAGATCCAGCGCCGCACCAAGGGTGACGCCGCGGTCTCGCTTCACCTCTCGTACGCCGCGGACTGGAAGGCACTCGCGGGAGCGCTTACCGGGAACCCGCTGGGACTGCTGGCCGGGATCGACGCCGGCGCCACTGTGGACGACCGCGCTCTGCGGTTCAGGCTCGCCTCGGTCCTTCCGGGGCGTGGGTTCCGTCGGCTCGTGACCCGGCTGGTGCTGGCGCAGCAGGAGTACTTCGCGCTCGACCGGGCGCTGCGGAACCTCTGGTACGCCTGATCGGGCGCGACGCCGGCGAGACGGTGGCCGGGGCGGGTCCCCGAGTAACCGCGCGTCGAGCTAAGACCAGCGTCATTACGCCGCGTGGGCGCCTGTCGGTGCTGTGGCGGACTGCTCGAACATGCCCGGTAGCGGGACTCGTTCATCGGAGTCGGTGGAGCCAGCTGTCTTGGTAGTCGCGGTCCACTGTTTGCTGCGATTCAACCGCGTAACCTTCGTAGAGCGTCTCTACCGTCTGAGTTGAACGAGGGTCCGGATGCGGTCGTCGACCGTTGGATCGCCTTGCAGCGCGTCCCAGTCGAGGTCGGTCGTCGTTCCGAGCCAGCCCCAGAAGTCGAAGGGTTCATTGAAGGAAATGACGAACCCGACGTGAGTAACGCCCTGAGGACCGAAGGCCGGCGACCTTGTTCCCCCTCGCAGGACGGTCGGCAACGCCTAAGGACGACCGCTCAGCGGCATGGTCGAGGGGTTTCGGCCCGCACAGCACTAGCGTCGGTTCAATACTGGCGCGAGATCAGCACGGGGCTCGCCCAACATGCCATTCCAGTACGGCACTTCGTCCTCCACGCTGACCAGGACACTCTCCGCGGGTGCATCGAGAGGGACAGTCCGACGACGTCTCCATTCCGTCTCAACTACCTTGAGACCTACGCCGAGGCAGCCCGCACGTGGCTGCACGACGACGCCGAGGTCGTCGACACCACGCACCTCACGGCCGCCCTGCAGATCGCCCAGGCCGTCAAGAGTTGAGGTCCGCCCACGGCGCGGATTGTTGATGCCCCGTCGTTCGCGAGCAGCGACGTCGTCGCATGCTGATGCGCGCTAGGAGCGTCACAGGCGCCGGTAACCAGCGACGCGTTGTTGCGGGTCGAGTCTGGGTGATGGCGGTGAATCGGCTGACACCACGCCGGTTTCGTAGGCGAGCACGACGGCCTGGACGCGGTCGCGCACTCCCAGCTTGGTCAAGATCCGGGCCACGTGCGTCTTGACCGTCGCTTCACTGAGCGTCAGCGCGGCGGCGATCTCGGCGTTGCTCATGCCGCGCGCGACCAGGCCGAGCACCTCCCGCTCGCGCGGAGTCAGGGTCGATAGGTCGTACGCTGGCGACCCCGGCAACGTGGCGGTGTGGTTGGAGTTCGGCGCGAAGCGTTCGACAAGACGGCGAGTGATCTTTGGGGCGAGTAGCGCGTCGCCGGTGCGTACGAGCTGAACGGCGGCGACGAGGTGCTCGGGGGTGACGTCTTTGAGGAGAAAGCCGCTGGCACCGGCGGCCAGCGCCGCGTATACGTATTGGTCGAGGTCGAATGTGGTCAGGATGATGATCCGCACGTTGGCGACGGCCGGGCCGGCCGCCAGGATTCGCCGGGTGGCTTCGATGCCGTCCAGCTGGGGCATGCGGATGTCCATGAGCACGACGTCGGGCTGGTGTTTGAGCACGGCCGCGACTGCCTGCGCGCCGTCTGCGGCTTCTGCGACGACGTCGATGCCGGCTGATGTGAGGATCAGCCGGAATCCGCCGCGGACCAGCGCCTGGTCGTCGGCGATGATGACGTTCATGCGACGAGCCCCGTCGGTATAACTGCCCGTACCTGCCAGCCACCACCGCGCCTCGGCCCGGCGTCCAGCCGTCCGCCGTAGAGCCATAGCCGTTCGCGCAGCCCGACCAGCCCCCGACCCGGCGCGGCATCGCCGGTGCCGCACCCGGTGCCGTTGTCGCTTACCGCGATGACCAGCTTGTCACCCCAGTCCACGCTGACCGTCGTCACCGCCTGGCCGGCGTGCCGCAGCACGTTGGTCAGGGCTTCCTGGATGACGCGGTACGCGGCGAGGTCGGCGCCGGGCGGTAGCGGCTGCGGCCTCCCGGTGACGTGCACTTGTACGGGCAGCCCGGCCGCGGACACTCGGCCGATGAGTGTGTCCAGCTCGCCCAGCCCAGGCTGCGGGTGAAAGGCGAGGTCCTCACCAGAGGGACTGAGCAGGCCGAGCAGGTTCCGCAGGTCGGTCATCGCGGTCCGGCCGCTGGCCTCGACGGCGAGCAGGGCCTGTTCGGCTTCGGCGGGCGAGCTGGGTAGCACGCTGCGCGCCGCGCCGGCCTGTACGACCATCACGCTCACGTTGTGGGTCACCACGTCGTGCAACTCGCCGGCGATGCGGGCCCGCTCAGCGTCCAGGGCGCGCCGGGTCGCGGCCTCGTGCTCCTCCGTCGCACGGCGCAGTTGGGCCGCGGAGTCGTGGAGCCGGCGTCTCAGTTCTCGGATGCCAAGCCCGGCGGCCGTCGCCGGCAGGATGGCGAACAGCGCGGTGAACCGGGCGGGAAATCGCGGCAGCGTGTCGGCGAACGTCGCGGTCGCGGCCAGCGTGAGCACCAGCACCGCGGCGATGGCCAGGTTGCGGTACCGGCTGTAAACGACGGCGCTGTAGGCGGCGAACACCGCGGTGGCGAACGCGACCGGTGGCACACTGTCGTGCATTGTGAAGATGGCGGCGACGATCACCAGGCAGACGGTGATCGGGTACAGCCTCCGTGCCGCCAGCGGGAGCGCGGTCAGGGCCGCCACGACCAGCGTCGCCGGGGCCGGGTGGACCGAGGCCGCGTGGATGACGATCCCACCGTCGGGTTTGAAGACGCGGTCCTCCGTCCCGCGCTGCGCCACTTGGACGACCGCGGCGGCAGCCATCCCGACCGCGAGGGCCGCGTCCAGCGCGAGCGCCCAGCCGGACGGCGCACCTCGCCGCTCGGTCCGCCGGAGCACGGCGAGCAGATCGCCAACGCGTCCCATGGGGCCATTGTCGTCGTTCCCGGGCCGGAGAGCATCGTTCGTGATGAGTAGATCGCCTACGCCCCGGGAATGACCGCGCCGGGCGGATCAGCCCACTGCGGTACGCAGTTTGGTCATCACGAGTGACGTGGCGGCGGACCTCGCGGACCTACGGTTCCCGGCATGGATGCACTTGTTCAGCTCGAGTACGTGACGAAGCGATATGACAAGCGCGCGGCCCCCGCGGTCGCAGACGTCAGCCTGGCGGTCGCGGCGGGCGAGGCGGTCGCCGTCATGGGGCCGTCCGGCAGCGGCAAGTCGACTCTGCTCAACCTGATCGCGGGGATGGACCGGCCGACCAGTGGCACGGTCCGGGTGGGCGACCAGCAGGTGGAGACGCTCAGCGAGACCCGGGTGGCCCGGTTCCGGCGTCGGCAGGTCGGGATGATCTTCCAATTCTTCAACCTGCTCGAAGACATGACGGTCATCGACAACGTGCTGCTTCCTGCGCAGCTTGCCGGCGTGCGGCCGGGCGCGGCGCGAAAGCGCGCGGATGAACTGCTGGTGACGTTGCGAATCGCGCACCGGCGAGACGCCTATCCGGCGCGGTTGTCCGGCGGCGAGCGGCAACGGGTGGCGATAGCCCGCGCGCTGGTGAACCGGCCCGCGGTGCTGCTGGCCGACGAGCCGACGGGGGCGGTGGACAGTGCCACCGGGGACGAGATCGGCGCGCTCCTGCTGGAGCTGAACTCGGCTGGGCAGACGCTGATCCTGGTTACGCACAACCCGCAGCTGGCGGCCCAGTACACGCATCGGGTCATCGGACTCGCCGACGGGCGGCTCACCTCGGACCTGGCGGTGCGATCGTGACCGCCGTCATCCGCGTGGCGCGTGGCGGCTTGGGCGGTCGCCGGCTGCAGACAGTGATCATCGGGTTGGTGGCGCTGGCTGCCACCGCCGCCGCGACGCTCGCTGTCGGCATGCTCGTCGACGCGCACAACCCGTTCGACCACGCTTTCGCAGCACAGCACGGCGCTCACGTCGCCGCGACCGTGGACACCTCGGTAGCGACCCCGGCCCAGCTCGCGGCCACTGGACGCCTGTCCGGCGTGACCGCGACGGCCGGGCCGTTCGCGACGGTCTCGGCCATCGCAAACGTCACCACCTCCGGCGCTACCGCGCGCCTGCCATATCCGTGGCAGATCGTCGGACGGTCCTCCCCGGGCGGGCCCGTCGACGACCTGACCCTCGATCAGGGTCACTGGCCACAAAACGACGAGCAGATCGTGGTGTCGAGGGCTGTGCAGGGCGACGTGGGATCGTCCGCCTACGTCACGGTCGGTTCACAGAAGCTGACCGTCGTCGGTGTCGCTGACTCGGTCACCGGCACCGCACAGGCTTGGGTGCTGCCGTCCGAGATCGCTCGGCTTGGCGGCTCAGGCTCCGGACGGGCGCAAATGTTGTACCGGTTCGCCGACGCCGGCACGTCGTCCGCGGTCGCCGCCGACGTCGCGGCGGTGCGGGCCGCGCTACCGCACGGGACGCTGCTGGACAACGTGTCGTACTTGAGCGTGCGGCAATCCGAGCAGAGCCACATCGCGCCGTGGGTGCCGTTCATCATCGCCTTCGGCGTGATCGCGCTGGTGACCTCGGTGTTCATCGTGGTCAACGTGGTCAGTGGCGCGGTGATCGCCGGGACCACCCGGATCGGCGTGCTGAAGTCGCTCGGCTTCACCCCGGCTCAGGTGGTGGCCTCGTACGTGCTGCTGGTGGCCGTTCCTGCGCTGCTCGGCTGCGTGGCCGGGGTGGTGTGCGGGAACCTGCTGGCGATCCCGCTGCTGCGACAGAACGCGGAGGTCTACGAGGTGGGGACGCTCGGCGTACCGCTCTGGGTCGAGGTGACCGTGCCGCTGGCGGTGCTCGCGCTGACCGCGCTGGGCGCGGTGCCGCCGGCGCTGCGGGCCGGGCGGATGAGCGCCGTGCAGG
>JBKPTD010000201.1:0-20482 GCA_046735375.1 Actinomycetota bacterium
GCCTCAGCCCTCGCTGAGACCGGCATCGTGGCAGATCCGCAACAACAGGTCCGCGGGGTAGCCGGTCGCCAGTCTGCTAGTCCCTTCGGCGAGGCGGCGGCTCGGGACGAACTTCCCGTCTGAGAAAGTCAAGGCCGGCGATGGTCGCCAGCCTCTGCTGTAGCTCATGCCCCCGGCGGGTCCACTCGATCGAAAGAATCACCGGATATTCAGGAAATCCAGCTTCTGCGATCTCGTCTTCGCCTTCGAATTCGAAGCGGTTTAGCTGGACGACGATTTCCTCCCCTCCCCACTCTCCTACACGGAAGTAGTCACCGCCCTTGTAAAGACTCTCATGCAGTCTGAATCGGATCCCTAAAGCCTGTTCAATGGCGTCACGAAGCTCCGGCAACGTAAGGCCCTTCGAGCCGTAGACCTCATACGTCTCGGTCATCCCGGCACCTTTCCTGCGCCTGGCCACCGTCTCGCGCGTCCCGGAGGCCGTCTGCTGTCATGCCCGCAGCATGCCGTTGTGCGGCATGGTTCGCCACCGGAGGCGTAAGGATCACGCTCGCTACGATTCGACGAGTGGCCCGACGTCACCCGATGGGCATCCCGCCGATGCGCTGCACCGCGATCGCCAGGCGCACCGGCGAGCGGTGTAGGAAGTGGGCCGTCCCCGGCACGACCGTCTGCGAGACTCCCGGCCACGGCGCCTACGCCGTCTCGACCGGCAAGCAGACCGAACGGCTGACCCTGGCACAGCTAGAAGACGCGGAGGTCCGCGGCTACGCCCTGCCCCGGACGGCGGGCCGAGCGCCTGGCCGTCGCGCGCTACGTCACGGCGTACTGGACGCTGGACAACCACCTGCGGGCGCAGGCTGCCGGTGACGAGCACGACCGCGACGACGAGAACGCCGCGCTTAACGGCGCGCGGCTGCTGGGACGGCTGGAGAAGTACGCCGCCGAGATCGGCCTCGACGAGGCGCTGGCGCGGAACGTGGACCTCGAGGCGCGGCTCGTGGTCGAGGTCATCGAGGCCATCGTCCGCGGCGTCACCGCGAGCCTCGAACCCAGGGACCGAGACGAGCTGCAGCTCTGGATGCGGACCGTCGCCCGCGATGCGCTGCTGGCGCTGGACCCCCAGACCGTCGAGGACGTCGCCGGCTCGGGCGCGGTGATGGCGCCGCCGTTCCGGCTGATGCTCGCGCCGGCCATCGAGGGGGAGCTCGTCGACGACCTCGACGCCGAGGACGCAGACCCGGCGCCGGAGGAGGCCGCGATCACCCGGGCGCGCACCCGCCCGGTGGATCCGCACGAGGTCGACATCGCCGCGCTGACCGATGATCAGTTGAGAACGCTCGGCTGGCGGATCGCGGACGAGCTGGCTGCGAGGGGCATCGATGGCTAGCCTAATCGGCCGACTGCGCCGCAGGGACGACGACCCAGAACCGACCCCGGATGACGCGACGACCGGCCACCGGGACGTCGACGATTCTTCCGCGGCGTCGACCCACGGTCCCCCGGCCGAACCTTCTCAGGAGGCGCGTACGCCGCTGGGCTCGGACGGCGTGCCGTACCGCCCCGGCGACCCGCGATTCCCCGACACATGGGGGCGTCACCCGCGCAGTCCGTACGCGCGGTCGATCGGCTGACGAGGAGGTGATCCCATGACCGAAGTTCGGGACTACGTCGTCGATGCGCTCTACGCCCGGCTGCCCTACGACGCGAGGACGACCCTCGCCGCCGGGAGGGCCGATGCGGCCGTGATTCCGATCGCCGCGCCGGAGTGCCCAAGGCCGATGCGCCGACGATCGCTACGACTTTCACCAACGGCGCCGCCGCGCCTGGCGACTGACAGATGTCGACCGCTGGTCGGGCCGCGCGACACATTAGGTGTCGACTCTGCGAAGAGTGAGGTCGAAGTCGGGCGTGTAGTTGGTGCCGTCCTCGGCGATCTCCCAGCGTCCGGTGATCGTGTTGCCGTCGTCGCTGAGGGTCGCCGCGAAACGCTGAGCGAACGGCTCGCCCTCCCGCCAGAGCTTCCATTCGCCGTTGCCGATGGTCATCTCGTAGACGCGGCAGACGCCGCGCTCGTCGGAGTACAGCTGGAAGTAGGTTCCGTTGGCCGCATCGCATCCGATGATGGAGACGTTGTCGGGCGCGTCGGGATGTTCGACGGTCCCACGCTGGATCAGATGTGCTCCCGAGGCGTACCACTCGAAGGTGACCCTTCCGCCGCCTGGCCATGGCTCTCCGTCGGCCGATTTCGCGTCGAGGGTCCAGTTGCCGACGAGAGGTTCGAGTTGGCGTAGCGCCTGCTCTGCGGTTGGTTGGTCCACCGCTCCGCTCCTTCGTCGCGTGGTGGGTCACGTCCCGCCGACTGGTGGAGTTTCTTGACGCCGTGCGCGGGTCAGGTCTCGGATCATCGCATGACTGCGGGCGGCTGACTAGCTCGTCCGCGGGCACGCCTGCCCCGCCACCGATGCTCGCCCCTCTCGAGTGAGTTCGGCCCTGGCTAGAGGACCTGACCGACGACGAGCTCGCGGACGAGGTCGAGCGCCGCATCGCCGAGCGCGACCGGCGGGAGGCGCTAGGTGGCTGACGACCGACTGGTCCGGGCCTGGGCGCGGCTGCGCGGGGTGGCGACCGCGGCTGGCGGCGACGACGATCCTCCCGCGGCCAAACCGCCAGTGCCGATGCCGGACCTTCCCAGGAGGCGCAGGAAGCACCTACCCCCCTGGGCTCGGACGGCGTGCCGTACCGCAAGGACGACCCGGGATTCCCGGACGTGTGGGGCAACCACCCGCGCAGCCCGTTCTCGGGGTCGATCGGCTGACACCGGGCCCGCCGCGATCCGCATCGCCGCGGTCGCCTCAGCTCGATGAAGGTGGTCGGGAAGCGGGAGCACCCCCTGTGGCCGCTCTGCCGAAGTTCGGGACGATAAAGCAGCGGAATCATCGTGGAGACGCGCGGTCGATTGCTGTCTGCCCACAACCTGGACTCGCGCGGGGTGCCTGAGTAGCCTGACCGACGGACGAGACGGGTGTCCGGGGGGGCTGGACGTTTGGGGCCTCCTGGCTGCTTCTGCGGCGCCCCAGGGCAGGGCGTCGTTCACAACGACAAAGGGGGCTCCATCTCATGAGAATCCGTAGTAGCCGGTTCTGGCGAGCCGGAATCGTATTCGGGGTCGTAGGCCTAGGCGCACTGTTGGCGACTCCGGCGGCAATGGCCGCACCGGGCGGCACGGGCCACACAGTGACCATCACGGAAAACATCCACGGCATCTTCGATCCAGAACTCGAAGGCCCAAACCCATGCAGCGGGGCCGACATCGTCTCCGTCGACGCGTCCGGCAACCTGGTGAACCACATCACGTTCTTCCCCGATGGGGATGAGGTTTGGGCGACCTTCACCGAGACCGGCAAGATCACAATCGTCGACAGCAACGGCGTGACCTACACGGGGCATCTCACCGCGTGGGGAAACTTCAACATGAATGAGAAGAACGCCAACAACAGCTTCACGTTGACGATCACATTGAAGGGCTCGGACGGCTCGACCATCACCGCTCACGAGGTGCAACACTTCGCGCTCAACGCGAACGGCGTCGTGACGGTCGACTTCGACACCATGAGGCTTACCTGCGGGTAGCGCGATTCGACACAACTGAGGCGTGAAGGGGTGGGCATGACCCAGCCCACCCCCCTCCATCAACACTCGCCCGATGGAAGACGGCCACCCTCGCGGACCATGCCGGATCCTAGACGAGACTGATCCCCGCGTCCCTCGGTGAACTGGTCAAAGCCCGAGGTTCCACACGCGGGGATCAGCAGCATATGGGGTCTTACGACGTGCTGGGTGGTCGGCAGGCACCACCTTCCTTTCGCTTGGATGATCGGGCCTTGCTGCCGGGCTAAGCTGCCACGGCGGTGACGATCGGCTTCTGCGGCCGTCGCCAGCGGATCCAGGTCTGTGCCTGGGTCTCGCCGGTCTCGGTTGTGTACTCGTTCTCGTCGACGATGTCGTACACGCCGTCCCTAGGAAGCAGCGCGTACAGCCCGTCCACCGAGACGTCGACGTCGATCCAGTCGTCGGCCAGCTCGTAGCTGATCATCACCGGGGCGCGCGGGGTGCTCGCCATTGTTTCCTCCGTGATGACCTTGTAACCGTTGCCGCAACGGTTACGCTAGATCGTGACGAACCCGGATGTATAGGGGCAAACGGTGCAAGGCGTCCGATTCACAGACTGGATACGTGAGCAGGCTCATCGGGACGACGCCATCGGTGAGCTGGCGCGCCGTGTGCCCGACTGGCCACGGGGTCGTCCCAAGCTGGACAGACTGCACGCCCACCTCGAGGTCGTCGAGGCCGACGGCTGGGACATGGGTGAGGCCCATCGGGCGCTCGAACTGGCTCGCTGCGCGTGGAAGCAGTGGCGGTGGCCTAATACGTACGACTGCCGAATCGCGGCCTAATTGTCGAACGGGTCCCGAACGAACGACGACGAATGATCCGGTACGCGACGGAACGAAGCGCGGCGACGTCACGCCGTTGACGTCGGGAAATGCGTACGAGGCCGTACGAGACCGTATGTCGCCGTACCGGTTGACCCGTACGATCAGTTATGTGGATGCCTGGGTTTGGTGGATCATCGCGGCGGTTGTGCTCGCCGTCGCGGAGATGCTCAGCCTGACGCTGGTCCTCGCCATGCTCGCCGCCGGCGCGACCGCCGCTGCCATCGCCGGATTGCTGGGCGTCAATGTCCTCGGACAAGTTTTGATCTTTGCCGGGGTGTCCTTCGCAGGGCTGGCCGTGGTACGGCCGGTCGCCAAGCGGCACCTTTATCCGGCGCCATCGATCAGGACCGGTGTCGATGCGCTCGTCGGATCAAAGGCGCTGGTACTCGAACAGGTCGACGCGCATCGTGGACGCATCAAGCTCGCCGGCGAGGTGTGGTCGGCCCGGACGTACGACGGCGAGTCCGTGATTGAACCGGGCCAGACCGTCGACGTAGTAAAGATCGACGGTGCGACAGCGCTCGTCATCTGAGGCCGGCCGGCCTCAGACTGTGATCGGGCTTCGGACAAGGAGTCTTAGGTGATCGCGTACATCCTCCTCGGCGTCGTGCTGCTGTTCGTGCTGGTGACGCTGGTACGGGCGGTCCGGATTGTGCCGCAGGCACATGCCGGGATCGTCGAACGGCTCGGGCGCTACCAGCGGACCCTGAACGCCGGGCTGAGCCTGCTGGTTCCATTCATCGATCGCCTCAAGCCGCTGATCGACTTGCGGGAACAGGTCGTGTCCTTCCCGCCACAGCCGGTCATCACCCAGGACAACCTGGTGGTCTCGATCGATACAGTCATCTACTTCCAGGTCACCGACCCCAAGGCGGCGACCTACGAGATCGCCAACTACATCCAAGGTGTTGAGCAGCTGACCGTCACGACACTGCGTAACGTCGCCGGCGCCATGGATCTGGAGAAGACGCTGACCTCCCGCGAGGAGATCAACGGGGCCCTGCGTGGCGTCCTCGATGAGGCGACCGGCAAGTGGGGCATCCGTGTCAACCGGGTCGAGCTCAAGGCGATCGACCCGCCGATGACGATCAAGGATGCGATGGAGAAGCAGATGCGCGCGGACCGCGACAAGCGCGCCGCAATTCTCACCGCCGAGGGCGTGAAGCAGTCCCAGATCCTCACCGCGGAAGGTGAGCGGCAGGCGTCGATCCTGCGCGCCGAGGGCGCCGCCAAGGCACAGGTGCTGCGAGCCGAGGGTGAATCAAACGCGATCCGGCAGGTTTTCGGTGCCATCCACAGCGGCAATCCGGATCAGAAGCTGCTCGCCTACCAATACCTCCAGATGCTTCCCGAGATCGCTAGGGGCGACTCGAACAAGGTCTGGATCGTGCCCAGCGAGCTTGGCGAGGCGCTCAAGGGCCTCGGGAGCGTGCTTCCCAAGGTGACCGGTGCCGAGCCCAACGGTCAGGCGCCGACACCCGAGACCCCGCCGGCCTAGTGTGCCGAACCAGGAATTCGGTGCATTGATTCGTGGCCGGGTGGATGCATCGCAAGGCCGAGGAGGAGGCCGCTAGCAGCGCTAACGGTGACGACGAGAACGCAGCGAGGCGCCGCCCGGGCGCGGAGATATGAGGCGAGTTTTCTGCCGAGGGACACTAGCAAGGCGTTCGCCTCGGGCCTCGCATCAGCCGGACGAGGGCCCACCCGCACCAGGGGATCCTGTCGCCGTTTCGATCGTGTACGGGCAGGATGGGACAAGCACAGGAACCCGTACGGACGAGAGGGGTATATCGCATGGCCACCACCCGCACTGCCAATGCCCACTGGGAGGGCTCGCTCCTCGAAGGGGGCGGCAAGGTTTCGCTCGACTCGTCGGGGCTGGCGACGTTCGAGGTCACCTGGGCGTCGCGGGCTGAAACGCCGAACGGTCGAACTAGTCCGGAGGAGCTCATCGCCGCTGCGCACTCCTCGTGCTACTCCATGGCGCTCGCGCATGCACTCGCGCAGGCCGGCACTCCACCCACGTCAATCGACACCCGGGCGGACGTCACCTTCCAGCCGGGCGAGGGCATCACCGGCATCCACCTCACGGTGCGCGGTTCGGTGCCCGGGATCTCGGCCGAGGACTTCGGGACTGCTGCCGAGGGCGCGAGGACTGGTTGCCCGGTGAGCCAGGCATTGACCGGTACGACGATCACGCTCGACGCCGCCCTCATCTGATCGCAGCGGCATACGGTCGGCCGAGCCGGCCCGCGTGGGGTTAACACCTGCGGTGACGATATTGCGCGGTCGTACCGCTCCAGGGATACGGGGGAGCTACTCCTGGCGGTAGAGGAGGTCGAGCGCCGCTGTGACCCACTCGGGTCGGACAGCGGAGAGATACGCGAACGCGAGGACTAGCAGGTCTATCGGTATCAGGATCTGTAGAGCTCGTCTCGTGTTCATCCCGCCTCCGTGCGTGACTGACGAGTGTCTCTTAGCTACGCGCAGCCGTCCACCGCTCGGCCGGTCGAGCCGGTCGTCTCGGCACATCAGGCAAGGGTCCCTCTCTGTGGTCATCGCGGGCAGGGCCTCGCCTCCGCGATGGGAGGGGGCCGAACTGATCGCGTGCGGCCAGAGAAGCTGCAGGTCAGCGCGGTTCCTTACGCGGGGGATACCTGATCTTCTGTACGGTGGAGGACCGGCACAAGGCGCCTGGCGCTGCCAGCACAGTGGCTCCATCCGCCGGGTTGGGGCCCGGTGACCAGGCGACAGGAGATTGCCCGAGCGCGGTCGAGTGGGTACCGTCCGCTAGCCCGTACTCGTACCGACGTAGCGGAAGGTCCCGCCGATGACCCGGCTCGCCGACACGATCGCAACTATCCATCCGCTCGACGCCACAGCGCAGGCCGCTGCTGCCGAGCGGCAGTCCCGTCTGACCAAGCCGCCGGGCTCCTTGGGCTTACTCGAGGATCTTTCCGTTCGGCTCGCCGGACTGGCCGGGACATGCCCGCCGCCGATCCCTGAACCGGCGGTCGTTGCGATCTTCGCCGCCGACCACGGGGTGCACGCTCAGGGTGTGACGCCATGGCCGCAAGAGGTCACGGCGCAGATGGTGGCGAATTTCGTCACTGGCGGAGCCGTCGTCAACGCATTTGCGAGGCAGACGAGCGCCACTGTCCGGGTTATCGATGTCGGTGTTGCCGGGATGCTGCCGGCGGACGCGGGCGCTGGCCTGCTCATCAGGAAAATCCGTCCGGGAACGGTCGACATGACCGTCGGCGCTGCGATGACGCGACCGGAGGCGGAGGCTGCGATCGAGACCGGAATTGAGGTGGCGGCCGAACTGGCCGCAGCCGGCTATCGCTGCCTCCTCACCGGCGACATGGGCATCGCGAATACGACAGCGTCAGCCGCGCTGATCGCAGCATTCACCCGGCGGGAGGCAGCCGCTGTCACGGGTCGTGGAACCGGCATCGACGATGTGACCTACGAGC
Organism: Actinomycetota bacterium; assembly: GCA_046735375.1. GTDB lineage: Bacteria > Actinomycetota > Actinomycetes > JAKEEW01 > JAKEEW01 > DASYTV01. The sequence goes on from JBKPTD010000201.1 coordinate 7,976, forward strand.
GCAAGGTGAAGGTGGTGCGGCGCGCGCTGGCCGTCCACAAGCCAGATCCGGCAGACCCGATCGGCACCCTCGCAGCGGTCGGCGGCCTCGAGCACGCAGCGCTGGCCGGCTTCATCCTCGGAGGCGCCGCCGCCCGGATTCCCGTCATCCTCGACGGCGTGACAGCAGGATCGGCCGCGCTCGTCGCTGCTGGGTTGTCCGCCGACGTGCTCGCGGCCTGCATTGCAGGCCACCGGTCGGCCGAGCCTGGACATGCGATCGCCTTGAGGCACCTTGGCCTGAGCCCCCTGATCCAACTCGAACTGCGACTGGGCGAGGGCACCGGCGCACTCTTGGCGCTACCGATCATCCAGAGCGCCGTCCGGGTCCTGCACGATGTCGCCACCTTCGACGCTGCTGGTGTCACCGAGAAGGCGTGAGCTGCATGCGATCCGGCGAGGACGACCATCGACCCGTCGATGCGACGGTCTATCCCGTTGGGCTACGCCTTGCCGGTCGCCTGGTCGCCGTCGTCGGCGGGGGGGCGGTCGGACAGCGACGGATCGGCGGTCTGCTGGCAGCGAAGGCCGATGTGCTCCTCATATCGCCGCACGTCACGGCCTCACTCGAGGCGATGGCTGCGGCTGAACTGCTCAGGTGGCTGCCGCGGGCGTACCAGAACGGCGATCTAGATGGTGCGTGGTACGTCCATGCCTGTACCGACGATCCGGCTGCCAATGCTGCTGTTGCCACAGAGGCCGGCGCACGCCGCATCTTCTGCGTACGATCCGACGACGCGGCCTCAGGCAGTGCGTGGACACCTGCCATCGGCCGCCATGACGAGGTGACGGTCGCCGTCTTCGGCGGGGGGGATCCGCGCCGAGCCGCAGTCGTCCGTGACGGCGCGCTGGAGCGGCTGCGGGACGGGTCGATCGCCGCACCCAGATTCCGTACCTCCGCATCTGTTGCACGATCTGAGGTCAGGTTGCCCGCTGCGGAGATCCCCGGTTCGGCCGGCGCAGTCGGGAGTCCTAGCCAGCCGTCCACCGCAGCAGGCGCGGCCGGGTCTGGCGAGTCGCCTGCTGACAACACCAGCACCGGACAGGTGATCCTGGTGGGTGCGGGGCCGGGTGACGTGGATTTGATCACGGTACGAGGCCGGCGCGCGCTGGCCACCGCCGACGTCGTTGTTGCCGACCGCCTCGTCCCGCAGGCGCTGCTGGATGAGCTGCCGCCGCAGGTTGAGGTCATCGATGTCGCCAAGATCCCGCGTGGCCGCGCTGCTATGCAGGAGGACATCAACTCCCTGCTCGTGGCCAGAGCCCGGGCCGGCCACGTCGTGGTGCGGCTCAAGGGCGGCGATCCCTTCGTCTTCGGGCGGGGCTACGAAGAGGTCGCGGCCTGCATGGCCGCCGGTATTCCGTGCACGGTTGTGCCTGGTGTAACCAGTGCCATCGCTGTGCCGGCAGCGGCGGGCATCCCAGTCACCCACCGCGGGGTGGCCCAGGAGGTCAGTTTCGTTGCCGGACATCTCCCGCCCGAGGACCCGCGTTCGCAGGTCGACTGGATCGGCCTTGCCCGTGGCAGAGGCACGCTCGTCCTCCTGATGGCGGTCGAGCAGCTCGGCGCGATCGCGTCGGCGCTGGTCGCGCACGGCCGTGATCCGTCGACGCGGGTGGCCATCGTCGAGAACGGCACGACTGAGCGGGAGCGAGTGGTCGACGCGACCCTGGAGACCGCCGCGATCGCCGCCGCGGAGTCCGGCGTACGGCCGCCAGCCGTGGTCGTCATCGGCGATGTCGTCGCGCTGGGCAGGCCGGGTCACCAGTGACAGGCCCGGCTCGATGACCGTCGTCGGGGTGACCGATCCGGGAGACCCGCAGCTAGCCGACTACGTTGCGCTGACGGATGTGGAGCTGCGTCGCAGCCGCGAACCGGCCGAGGGGCTGTTCATCGCCGAGGGAGCGAAGGTCATCAGGAGGGCGATCGCCGCGGGCTACCCCCTGCGGTCGATGCTGCTGGACCAGAAGTGGCGGATCGCGATGGCTGATCTCGTCGACTCGATCGAGGCACCCGTGTACGTCGGCGAGCCGGAGCTGCTGGAGCGGGTGACCGGGTTCAATGTCCATCGCGGTGCGCTCGCTGCGATGCAGCGGCTGCCGCTGCCACCGCTGCAGGATCTTCTCGACGCGTCTCGGCGTGTCGTCGTCCTGGAGGACGTTAACGATCACACCAACATCGGCGCGATCTTTCGCGCCGCGGCGGCGCTCGGCATGGACGCAATCCTGTTGGCACCTCGCTGCGCTGATCCGCTCTATCGGCGTTCGGTCAAGGTGTCCATGGGTGGCGTCTTCGCAGTGCCGTACACGCGTCTCGACGACTGGTACAACGTGCCGCAGCGACTGCGTGCGGCCGGCTTCCGAGTGCTCGCCCTGACGCCAGATCCGGAGGCGACCCCCATCGGAGCTCTGGGAACGCAGGGATGGGAGCGGGTCGCGCTGCTCTTCGGCGCCGAGGGGCCCGGGCTGTCACAGCGCTGGTTGTCTGGCGCGGACCTTCGTGTTTGCATCCCGATGGCGCGCGATGTGGACTCGCTCAACGTGGCCGCCGCTGCCGCGGTCGCCTTCTACGCACTCGCGCACGGCGGTGTCGCATGAAGGTGCCAGTACTCGACCGTTACATATGAAGGGCTCGGGAAGGGATCATTGGCCCGACTTCTAGACAACGGGGCTGACTCTTGTCCCTGCGGGCATCGAATGATCTACGAATGTGGCCTCGACCGCACGCCCAATCCTCACCTGATCACGCGAACGATCAAGCGATGTGCGTCGAACCTGACTTTCCGACAAATAGCGATCGGGCGTTGTGCAGGGACCATGACGCTGGGGCCGTTTTCGTCCGGCTGGGCGCACCTTGGTTGATCGCTATTTGTCGAAAAGTCAGGCTGCACGCACAACGCCTGATCCCGTTGGCGGAGTCTGCTCGGCGCCTAGGCAGCTGCCTCGAGGCGAGGGGTGCGCCGGGCTAGTGGGCGAGCGGAGTGCGGCTACGCAGATCGGGCCGCGTGGCGAGCGGCCGGATGCGATCGCCCTTTGCGCGGTACATCGCCTTGTCCGCCTCGCGCAAGAGCTGGTCGACAGTGGACGCCGGCGCCGAGGCGCCCAAGCCGATGCTCGCGCTCACCGTGATCACGTGACCCTCATAGTTGACCGGCCGACTGACCGCCTCCGCCAGCCGCTCGGTGAGGTCGCGGGCGTCGGTGGTGTCGAGGTCACGGAGCACGATGACGAATTCGTCGCCGCCGAGGCGGGCGACGGTGTCGTTCTCCCGAACGTGCATCCGAAGCCGCCGTCCGATCTCGACCAGGACCGCGTCCCCGGCATCGTGTCCGTAGGTGTCGTTCACCTGCTTGAAGTCATCAAGATCGCAGAAGAGGACAACCACAGGCACACTGCTGCCGAGCATCGCGTACAGGCGGGTGCGCAGCTCTGAGCGGTTAGGCAATCCGGTCAGCGGATCGTGCGCCGCCCGGTGCGCGAGCTTAAGCTCTCGGGCCCGCCGGTCGCTCACGTCGTGGACATGGATGAGCTGGAAGTCGGGCTGCCCGTCGGCGTCGTGCACGATCGAGCTGTTCGCGGAAACCCACAGATGCGTGCCGTCTTGCCGCCGCATTCGCAGCTCGACCCGGCCGGGGTCGGTTTCGTCGCTGAGCATCGCCTGATCGTCAGGGTGGACGATCGTCCTCAGACCGAGCTCGACCAGAGCCCGCGCCGGATAGCCGAGCAATTCCCCCAGTGCGGCGTTGACGCGCATCAGTTGGCCGCGGTTGTTCGGACGCAGGGAGCGCATGGCCATGCCGCTGGGCGCATTCTCGAAAGCAAGCCGGAAGCTCTCCTCGCTCGCTCTGAGCTCGTCAACCGACTGCACGAGCGCCGCGTGCAGACGGGCGTTGTCGATCGCTATGGCGGCCTGCGCCGCCAGTATCTCGAGGAGCTCTCGCTGGAGCGGCCCGGGCTTCTTGCCGTCGACTGGCAAGTCGACAGACAGCACACCGACGAGCTCGCCTTCGGGTGAGCACAGCGGGGCGACCAGACAGTCCTCCGGATGCCACGCGTCCGGATCGTCCGACCGATCAGCGGAGGGCGTCCACGACGGTACGTCGCCAAGGTTGGTCTGGTGCAGGGAGAAGTAGCGCAGGGTGCCCCACGCCTCGGCGGAGCTGAGGAGTTCCTCCCACGCGGCCCGGCTGCCGACCTGGCCTTCGAGCTCCTTCTTGACCTCATCCGAACCGGCGACTGCGGCGACCTCGAGCATGCCCTCCGTCGCGAGGTTGACGGCGGCCACCTGGAAGCCCACGGACTCGACGACACCGTCGACCACTGCCTGCAAGGTCGCGGCGAGATCCCGAGCGGTGTTGGTGTTGAGGAGCTGGATCGTGCGATGCAGGGTGCGGTAGGCGTCGAGTCGCTCCTGCAGTCGCTGCGCTTCGTTCACCTCAGCTCCCTATCGCCGCTCGTCGATTCACTTTGGCGTGAATAGTGTCTGATCGCCGGCCCGGCCATACTCCGCCGAACGGGTGATATCAGGGACGATCATCGCCCGACCGCCCAGCCGGGGGTGACCCCGCCGAAAGCGACAATATCGGTAATCCTATTGATCGCACTTCTCCGGAGTCACTCAACTACGGCTTGTAGTCAAGAATTCGGTGACGTACAGGAACGACAGGGCACCATCGGCTAACCACGCTGAGGCGACCGGAACCAGACGCCGCACACAGGCGGATGGGCACGGCTGCGTCGCCGTGCCCATCTCAACCTGGGCGACCGGTCTGCGATTGTCCTGGACCTGACCCAAACGGCCGGTCGCCTTTCACCTATTTGGTCGTCTATCTAGTCGTTCGGCGGAGCCGCACTGATATCGGCCAGCGCGGAACCCTCGTCGTGCGCGAGGGCCAGATCTCCGATCGAGACTACGCCGACGGCTTGCCGGCCCTCGACGACCGGGATGCGGCGCACCGCGCGCTCCCGCATCAGCTGGACCGCCTTGTCCACGTCATCCTCGGGGGTCACCGTGACAGGGTCGGAGCTGCAGCAGTCCCCGACGGTCGTATTACCGGGATCACGCGCCTCGGCGACGCATCGTACGACAATGTCACGATCAGTAAGGACTCCGGTCAAGCGGCCGTTGTCGGTGACGAGGACATCCCCGATCGCCCCGTCACGCATCATCCGGGCCCCGTCGACCAGCGACTGGTTCCGCTCCAGCGTGACAGGTATGGCTGTCATAACCTCACGAATCTTCTGGCCCATGGCTGCCTCCTCCTTCGTGTTCGCCAAGCTCCTGTACCTACCGCGAGCAGAGCGTGTTATGCGTCTTCTGGAAGGCTGGAGGCGGCGCCAGGATTAGGCCGAAATCTCCGTGCTATCCCGACAACATGTGAATGCCCGCGGCACACCGGCCGTTTAAGGGTCCGGGTTGCGTGGTTTGGACGTTGCTGCTGGACTGGTCCGCCGTGCTGGCGAAACGAGTCCGCCTGCTAACCGGCTGCGCCGCCGCCTTAGCGATCGCAGCCGGTTGCGCGAGCCCGCAAGGGCAGGACGCGCCGCCCCAGTCGGCAGCGTCGACGACCTTATCCGCGATGCCCAGCCCCAGCCCGAGTACGACGACGGCACCGCCGAGGCCCGAGCTGCCGCGCGGCGGTCGCACGCTCTTCCCGCACTACCGCCTCGTCGGCTATGCCGGTCGGGCCGGCAGCGAGGCTCTTGGTCGACTCGGCATCGGAGACCTCGACGCCCGGGGAGCGGAGCTGATCAAGCGCGCCCGACCGTACTCCGATGGCCGTGAGATCCTGCCGGTCTTCGAGCTCATCGCCACCATGGCGACGAGCTTCCCAACCAAGGACGGCCGCTACCGGGTCCGGGCCGATGACGCTCTGATCGCTCGCTATCTCAAGGCTGCTCGCCGATATCGGGCTCTGCTGCTGCTCAACATCCAGCCCGGCAGGGCAGACTTCCTGCCCGAGGTGAAAGCGTACGAGAAGTGGCTGCGCAAGCCCGACGTAGGGCTCGCGCTCGATCCGGAGTGGGCGGTCGGGAACGGTCAGATCCCTGGCGATGTCTACGGCTGGACGACTGGCTCGGAACTCGACGCCGTTGCTCGATATCTGTCTGGGATCGTGGCCACCAACGACTTGCCGGAGAAGGTGTTGGTCTTCCACCAGGTGGCGTCCTCCGTCGTCGAGGATCAGCGGGATCTGCACCGGCATCATGGCGTCGTCATCATCAAGTCTGTTGACGGCATCGGCTCGCGTGGCGCGAAGGAGACAACGTGGCGGAAGCTCACAACTGCGATGCCGCGCCAGTTCCATGCCGGTTTCAAGCTCTTCTTCGTCGAAGATCGTCGCCAGGGGCGGCTGATGACGCCCTCGCAGGTGCTGAGGCTGCGCCCCAAACCCGACTACGTCATGTACGAGTGAGCGCGCCGAGCTTTGCGCGGCCGAGCGCTGTCCGGCACTGCACCGGCCGACTTTGCTGTCGGGCCGGCCGTGATTCGGCCATGATCGGCCCATGACCAACGACGACCGGGTCCGCACCTGGATCGACGGCTACGTGCGGGCATGGAATTCCAACCATCCCGATGACATCGCCGCCCTGTTCACCGAGGATGCGGGGTACCGCACAGAGCCGTACGCCGCGCCGTGGCGGGGTCGCGAGCAGATCATTAATCAATGGCTTGCCAACAAGGATGAGCCAGGCGACACGACCTTCTCCTGGAGTCCGGTTGCGACTGCCTCGGAGCGTGCCGTGATCGAGGGTACGACGATCTACGGTGCTGCACGGCAGACGTTCAGCAACCTGTGGGTGATCAGATTCGCCGATGAGTTCCGTGCCGACAGCTTCACGGAATGGTGGATGGAGCACCCCCCGGCGCGCGGAGGCAGCCGTTTAACGCGGTGAATCCGCCACGCGGCGTCTGTTTTGGCCGGGTCCGGCTGGGCAGGAGAGCAGGTTTTGGACGCGAACCGGCCTCCGCTCGCCGGGCAGAGCACCTCCGACTGCCCAGGTTCGGGCTTAGGTCGGGACTAAGTACTGGAGGGAAATTCTGATGCTCACGCTCACCAATGACGCTGCCAGCGCGATCCGTAACCTGACGGCACAGCCGGAGCTGCCCGATGCGACTGGCCTGCGCATTGCCGCCTCGCCCGCCGAGGTAGGGCCGCCGCTGGCCATTTCCCTGTCTGCTGGGCCGCAGCCGGGCGATCAGCTTGTCGAGAGCGACGGTGCGCGTGTCTACCTGGACAGTGATGCTGCCGCGGCGCTGGAGGACAAGGCGCTCGACGCCGACGTCAGTGACCAGGGAGAGGTGCACTTCCAGGTCACCGACCAATAGGCGGTATCGCTCACTGGCCGTTGCTCGGCCATGGCCCGCTTGGCGGTGACAGAGCCGAGCACCGGACCGACCCGATCTCCCACTGATTCACGCCGCGGCTCTTCCTTCGGCGATTCCCTGTCGCAGGCACCGTTCGGCCCTCAGTCGACTACCCTTCGACGATCGGCCGTGGTCCTTGGCAGGGCCAGGAAGCACGAGTCACGCGGCCACGAATCTGGTATAGATGCGTCATACAACAAGGTGGGAGGTCAGGATGGATTCGCCTGTCGAGCACATCGAACGGGAGCTGACCACCCTCATACGGCGCGCACTTAGGTTCCGAGTTGACGACGTACGCGGACATCATCTGGAGCGGCCGTCGTATTCGATCCTCGCCAAGATCTATGACGATGGTCCCCAGCGGTCGGGCGTCCTCGCCTTCGCTTTCGGACTCGACCCGTCCACCATCACCCGCCAGGTCCAAGGTCTGGAGCAGGACGGGCTGGTCCAGCGGGCGGTCGATCCCGCAGATCGCCGGGCGCAGCTGCTCGAGCTCACCGAGGAGGGGCGTACGACACTGGAGCTGGTCCGTGGGGAGCGACGGGGGGTGCTTCGCTCCTTGCTCGAGACCTGGCCAGAAGCCGACCTCGTCTCCTTCGCCGCGCTGCTCGAGCGCTTTAACGTGGGGATGACGGAGCGGACCAGCGCGGCTCCAGCTCACCAGGAGATGGCCGTCGGCTAGGCGCCGCCGCGCACTGCGGACGCCGACTCTTCAGTTCGGGTCAGCCCGGTCTTAAGGCTGGCTTAAGCGCAGCCATGAGGATGGGACCTCGTGGACACCTTCGTCGTACGGGTTCTGGTCGGCGCTGAACCGGGCGCGGACCGACTGCGTGGAGTCGCTTCCCATGTTGCGACCGGGCGCGAGCTGACCTTCTCCGACGCTGAGGCGCTCCTGGCGTTTCTCGCTGACCCCCGCAGCGGCGGGGAGGGGGTCGGCGAGAAACGCCACTCGGGCACCCCGAACTAACCATGCTCCGGTCGCCGCGGCGTGCCCTTCGTGTCCTGATCCCGCCAATAACCCGCTTGCGGGGGCTCTGCCGCGCCGCCTTCTGGTGAAACAATCGCGCTGTTAACGGGGAGCCAACCGGGTTGCGGTGCCCATGTCTGAAGCCGCAGGAGTCCTGCGCCGGCCACGGCTCGAGGCACGCCTCGACGCGGCTGCCACGCATCGTCTGACGCTCGTCGTTGCCGCCGCCGGATATGGCAAGACGACGCTGCTGCGATCCTGGTCTGAGCGTGTCCCCGTGGTCTGGCACACGGTCGCTGAAGCGGACCGCGCGCCAGGTGCCCTTGCTCGGCATGTCGTCGACGCACTGCAGCTGCGGGTGCCGGACCTGTCGGCTGATCTTCTTGTCGCCGCTACCCGCCTGCGCGGCCTCGGCACCGACGACGAGAGTCGGGCGGAGGCCTACGCCGCGGCGCTCGGCGAAGCACTGGACGCCGCGTTGCCGCGCGGTCTGGTGCTCCTGCTCGACGACGTACAGGAGATCGGCGTCGCAAGGGAGGCCTCCCGGTTCGTCGCCGCTCTCGCCAGGCACGCCCCGCCGCGGCTTCATCTCGTGGTTGCCGGAAGGGATGCGCCGAGGTTCGGGACGGTGCGGCTCCTCGCGCATGGCGAGGCGGTCGAGCTTGGTGCCGCTGATCTAGCCTTCACCGCCGACGAGACCGCGCAGCTCCTGGCGAGCGCACACCTTGGCAGCCTCGACCGCCTAGCCGCCGACCTGCATGCTGCAACTGCTGGTTGGCCGGTCGCCACCCGGCTGGCGCTGGAGACGGTAGCGAGCGGCGATGCCTTCGACGAGCTCCCTGGGACCCTTGAGGAACCCGGCGGGCTCCTGCTGGACTACATGGCCGAGGAGGTTGTCGGCAGGGAACCCCGTTCCGTCCTCGACCTGCTTTCGCATGCTGAGCCGCTCGTCGCGGTCGATGCGGCGCTTGCCGCCGCAGTGGGAGTACGCGACGCCCGGACCGCGATCGCCGCGGCGTCACGACGAGGCATCTACTTCGAGCCCGTGCCTGACCGCGCAGGCGCGATCAGGCTGACCCCGCTCTTCCGGTCGTTCGTCCAGGCCAGGCACGCGTTGCCCGAAGACAAGCGGAGCGGCGTCATCGCAGCCGCCGCTCGGTGGCACGAGCGAGCAGGGCAGCCTTCTGAGGCCCTCGCCTACTGGACGAAACTCGGTGACGCTGATGCGTGTATCCGGGTGCTCCGGCAGCGGGGGACCGAGCTCGTGGCCTCAGGCCGGGTACGACCGGTCGTCGACGCCGCGGCGGTGATTCCCGGCGACAAGCGGCCATCTGACATCGACGCGCTGGCCGGTGAGGCCTGGCTCCTGCTCGGCGAGTGGGACGAGGCGATGGCGTGCTACCGCCGAGCCCTCCGCGGGCGGCGGAAGGTGCCGGCCGGGCTGGCCTGGCGGATCGGCCTGCTGCATCACCTGCGCGGAGAGCTCGACGCCGCGGTAGCGGCCTACGACGGCGGCAACGAGTCCGATCCTGACCTCGCCGCCCGCGCGCTGCTGCTGAGCTGGTCGGCTGGCGCCCGGTGGCTGCGCGGTGAGCTCGAACGCTGCCGTTCCCTGGCTAGAGATGCGCTGGCGGCCGCTCGGGCGTCCGGCGACCACCGCGCGCTGGCCAATGCGCACACCGTCTCCGCAATGGTCGCGGCACTGGACGGCGACCGAGACGCTAATGACGCACATTATCTGCGGGCACTCGACCATGCGACGTCTGCCGGAGACCTGCTGCAGTTGGTACGGATCCATACGAACCGTGCAAGCTTGCACCTCGAAGAGGGCGACGTCGCCGAGTCGCTTGCCGAGGCCGATCTCGCGCTCCGGCTGGCTGACCTGGCCGGCTTCGCACTGCTGAGGGCGATAGCCCTGTCGAACCGAGCCGGGGCACTACTTGCGCTCGGCCGCCTCGACGAGGCGTACGCCGAGCTTGAAGCGGCCAGGCAGCTCTACGAACGGCTGGGCTCGCCGATGGCGGCCTACGCGTACCAAGAGCTGGGCGACATCCACCGGTTGCGCGGCGACCGGGCCGCAGCACGGTCGTCGTACTCCCGAGCAATCTCGCTCGCCGAAACGGTCGATGACGTGCAGGGGACGGTGCCGGCGCTGTCAGGTCTCGCGACACTGCTTGCCGCGGATGAGCCCGGGGTCGCGAGCAAGCTGGTGCTGCGCGCGCTCGATGCCGGTCCGTCCCTGGGCCGGATTCGAGCACTGATCGCCGCGGCAACAGTGAGCCTCGCGGCAGGCGATCCGGCAGCCGCAGCCACCCACGCCGGGGAAGCCGTCCGCGAGGCGGAGGCGCGTCGCGATCGCGCCGGGCTGGCCGAGGCGAGGGAGATCATCGCAGCTGTTACCGGGGATCCAGGTGCGGCAAGGACCGCGGTCGACCAGTGGCGTGAGCTGGGGCATCCACTGGGCGAGACCCGCGCGCTGCTCGTCCTTGCCGAGCTGGAACCAACCGCGGAAACCGTCGCCCTGGCGACTGCTGCGGCCGACCACGCGGCGACCCTCGGTGCCCGCGAGCTCGCCGCGCGCGCCGAGGCGCTGCTTGGCGACCTACGCCGCCGCCAGGTACCCGAGGTCTCCGTCGCGTGCCTCGGCGGGCTGCGAGTGGCACGCCAGGGTGATCCCGTTCCGGCGGGTGCATGGCAGTCGAGAAAGGCTCGGGAGCTGCTGAAGCTGCTCGTCGCCAAGCGCGGCCGCCCGGCCCACCGCGAGCAGATACTCGAGGTTCTCTGGCCAGACGAGGACCCATCCAGAACCATGAACCGGCTGTCCGTTGCGCTGTCGACGCTGCGATCCGTCCTCGATCCTGACCACAATCACGGCCCCGACCACTATCTGCGCGCTGATGGTGACACGGTGGCGCTTGACCTCAGCCGCCTGGATGTCGACATCGAACGGTTCCTCGCCGATGCGGCCGGCGGCTTGAAGCTGGCGCGTGAGCGCGCGCCGACGGCAAAGGCGCGGCTCGAGCGGGCGGAGCTCGCCTACACCGGCGATCTGTTCGAGGACGATCCCTATCCCGACTGGGCGGTCGATCTGCGCGAAGAGGCACGGCTGGCTTACCTCGAGGTGGTGCGGAAGCTGGCAGAGCTCGCGCAGACCAGCCATGACGGAGCTGCCCGTTCTCGCTATCTGCTCAGACTGATCGAGCGGGATCCCTTCGACGAACAAGCTCACCTGGACCTGGTCCGTCTGCTTGCGGGGTACGGCCGGCACGGCGAGGCACGCCGGCGCTACCGCCTCTATTGCCGCCGGATGGAAGAGATCGAGGTCGAGGCCGCGCCCTACCCTGCCGGTCGCGTGTAGGGATCAGCTCGGCGGCTGCTGTCGTCAGGGGGTTTAGACGCCCGGCGTTCAAGCGTGCCCGGCGGCACTTGTCTTGCCGGACTGCTGGCAGATAGACACAGCAGGCATGGGGCGGATCAGGATCGGCATCGACACCGGCGGCACCTTCACTGATGTTGTGGCCATCGACGAGAGCACGGGCCGGATCCTCACCACCAAGGTGCCGTCGACGCCGGCCGATCCGGCCGAAGGCTTCCTCGCCGCGATCGACCGGATCAGGGAGCTGACCGCCGGTGCGGAGCCGTCTGGCATTACGGCGATCTCGCACGGTACGACGGTCGCGACGAATCAGCTGCTCCAGGATGACCTTGGAGAACTCGGTTTCATCACGACTGAGGGCTTCGAGTTCGTCCTGGAGATCGCGCGCCAGTCGGTACCGGACGGTTACGGCAACTCGTACTTCTGGGTGAAGCCGCCCCGTATCGTCCCCGCGCACCGGGTCAAGACGGTGCCCGGACGGCTTGACCCGAGTGGGCAGGAGATCCGTGCGTTCGACGAGAAGGCCGCCGCCGGGGTTGCTCGCTGGTTCGCCGACCGCGGGATCACCACACTCGGTGTGTGCCTGCTGCACTCGTACGCCAACCCGGCCCACGAGCACGCGATGCGGGACCTGTTGCAACGAGAGCATCCAGCCGCGATCGTCTCCGTCTCGTCCGATGTCCTCAGGGAGTACCGCGAGTACGAACGCGCGGTGACCACGCTTGTCGACGCCGCCGTCAAACCGCGGGTGGCGGCC
>JBKPTD010000202.1:0-11331 GCA_046735375.1 Actinomycetota bacterium
ACGGGACGGTAGTGGTGGCCGAAGACCTGTTTTTCCCGGGTAAGGCCGTGTTCATCGACCACGGTGACGGCCTCATCACCATGTATTTCCACCTCTCCGAGATCAAGGTCCAAGCCGGGCATGAAGTCAAGAGGGGTGACATCGTCGGCCTGGTCGGACAGACGGGCCGCGCGAGCGGACCGCACCTGCACGTGGGCGTCCGCTGGCACGACGCCCGCGTCGACCCTCAGCTCTTGTTCGGGGACCCGAGCAAGATCCCGGCCGTCGCCCGCTGACGGCGGGACCTCGGCGCGGTCAGAGCAAGGTCCCCCGAAGGAGCCGCGCGGCCACCTGAAAGTAGATCACGAGACCCGTCACGTCGACGAGGGTTGCGACGAACGGCGCCGAGCTGGTCGCCGGGTCGAAGCCCAGCCGACGCAGAGCGAAGGGGAGCATGCTCCCCACGAGGGTCCCGAAGGTCACGACCCCAACCAGGCTCAGCCAGACGGTCATCGCGACCAGGAGATAGTGGGGGCCGTAGTCGTTGAACCCCATGTGCTGCCAGAGAACGATGCGCGCGAACCCGATGGCGCCCAGGCCCGCTCCCAGCGCGACCCCCGAACCCAGCTCGCGCCGAAAGACGCGAAACCAGTCGCGGAGCTTGAGCTCGCGGAGGGCGAGGGATCGGATGATCAGCGACGTCGCCTGGGAGCCCGAGTTGCCTCCGGTGCTGATGATGAGCGGGACGAACAGCGCGAGCACGACGGCCCGGGCAATCTCTTTCTCGTAGTACCCCATGGCCGTGGCCGTCAGCATCTCGCCGAGGAAGAGCGCGGCGAGCCAGCCTCCTCGCTTCTGCACCATGGACCAGAAGCCTGTCTCGGCATAGGGGATCTCCAAGGCCTCGAGACCGCCCAGCTTCTGGATCTCACGGGTGTTCTCCGCCTCGGCAACGTCGAGCACGTCGTCGATGGTGATGATCCCCAGCATCTGCCGATGCTGGTCGATGACGGGGAGCGCGACGCGGTCGTACTTCTTGAAACTGAGGTAAGCCTCCTTGACCGGCGTCGTGTCCAGAAGAGCCTGCAGACCGGGATCGGCGATGTCGGTGACCTTGGCCTCCGGGTCGGCGAGGACGAGCGAGCCCAGGCGAAGGTCCTCGACGAGTCGACCCTGGTCGTCCACGATGTAGACGACGCTCAGCGTCTCCTTCCCGCGGCCGCTCCGGCGGATCTCGCGCAATGCTTCGGATGCGGTCATGCCCGGGTGGATCGCGGCATAGTTGGGCGTCATGTAGCGGCCGGCCGTGTCCTCCGGGTAGCTGAGGAGCGCAAAGCTCTGCTTGATCTCCGAGGGAGGGAGCCGACCGAGGAGGGCGTGAGCCACATCCACCGGCAGCTCCCCGAGAAGGCGTGTGCGGTCGTCCGGCCGCATTTGGCTCACCATCTCGGCGAGCTGCTCGGGGGCGACGGACCGGATGATCCGGTGCTGCCGTTGGGGCGGGAGATAGGCGAAGACATCGCTCTTGCTCCGGCCGACGAGACGGAACAGGACGGCTTCGTCGTCGGCCGGGAGCGACGATATGAGCTCCGCGATGTCCGCAGGGTGCAGGGTCGCCAAGGCACGCCGGAGAGAATGCCATCGGTGGGATCTCAGCAACTCGAGGACCTCGTCGATCGTTCGCCGCTCCCCAACTTGTGTCATCTGAAAAACCTCTCGCGTGAAACCCGATCCGACCCGCCGCGGCAAGGAAAGCGCCTTCACTTCATGGGCCATTATGTGGGCAGTATCGACCGCTTCGCGGATGCGCGACAACAATCGGCCGACCGTCATGCGGACGGTGTACAGAGCAATGTGTGGCCGGCTGCGTGGGATGACTTGGACGTTTCTGCAAAGCGTCGCAAACTCCACCGAGCCCGCCATCACGCGGTCGCCCCAGACCCGCGTGCCACGCAAGGTCCTTCGTGGCGCGGTCCTTGCTGGTCTCCCAGGCATGGCTCCCCGATGACTCTCGTCACCGAAGCCAGACCCCCGCCGCACCTGGGAGAGGCGAGTCCCATGAAGCGGGTCGACGGCGTCGCCGAGCGGCTCCGAGTCGTCATCACGAGGCCGCGCGACGTCCGCTCCCCGGCCGCGGGCTGGCTGTACGCCGCCCGACGCGTGGTGGTCCCGGGATTGAAGGCCGCGCGGTGGCCGCGTGTGGTGCTCCTCGCGGCCGCGTTCCTGGCGCTCGTCCTGGCGGGGCTCGTCCGACACGTCTACTTCGACCGCAGCGGCCTGCCCGACCTCGGGCCTTTCATCCGGTTCGAGACCCCGACGATCGGGGAGGTCCGCGACGCCCGTGGAAGCGTGTTGATCGAGCTGGCCCGGGAATACCGGCGGACGGTGTCGTTCGACGGGGTGCCAAAGATCCTGCGCGACGCCATCCTCGCGGCGGAGGACAAGAACTTCCTCTCCCACTCCGGCGTGGACTACGGCGCGCTCCCGCGGGTCGTGAACAAGACCACGGCGAGCTCGGTCGGCACCTGGTGGAATGGCGGCTCGGGCTTCCGGCTGCTGCTTCCCCACGGTGGCTCGACCCTCACCCAGCAGCTCGTGCGCGGCACCTTCCTACAGGACGTAACCCGCCTCGAGAACGGCGACGTGCTCCTCCGCGACGGCCTGGTACCGCGGCTCGTCTCCGCGGTCGTGGGCGTCCCGGCCACGAACAAGCTGGCCCGGAAGCTGGAGGAGGTGCGCCTGACGCTCTGGCTCGAGGACGAGATGCGCCGGCGCTACGGATCGCAGGAGCAGGCCAAGCGCGAGATCTTCGCCCGCTACGCCAGCTTCGTCTACCTCGGCAACGGCCGCTACGGCTTCGCCGCCGCCTCCGAGTATTATTTCGGCAAGGCCCTTTCGAGCTACACGGTGGCCGACGCCGGAGAGGCCGCGCTCCTGGCCGGCATCGGCAAGTGCCCCCGGGACTACGCGCCGAGACCCGGGGACCCGCGACCGCTGCACCGGCGCAACCAGATCCTGGCCCTGATGGCGCGCAACGGGTACATCCCCGAGGAGGTTGCGAAACGGGCGCAGGCGGAGCCCATCCGGGTGGTGGCCCGGAGCCCGGTCAAGACCCAGGCTCCCGCCGCCATCGAGGGCGTACTCGACGAGCTGGGCCGGCACGGAGAAGGCCGTTTCGGGGTGGAGGACCTCTTCCAGGGGCGCATCTCGGTGCGGTCCACGGTGGACGAGCGGGTACAGACGATCGTGAATGAAACCCTGGAGTACGGCCTCGCCCTCTACGAGAGGCGCCGCCCGCAAGCGAAGGGGCTGGTCCAGGGCTCGGTGGTGGTGCTGCGAAACTCGGACGCGTCGATCCTGGCCGAGACGGGAGGGCGGCAGGTCTACAAGGACCGGCTCACCCGCTACTCCGACCTGAACCGCGCCACGGGCTCGTTGCGGCAGCCCGGCTCGGCCATCAAGCCCGTCGTCTACCTGGCCGCGTTCCGGATGGGCCTGGATCTCGACACCATCGTGCCCGACGAGCCCATCGACGTGCCGATGGGAGCCAACCGGCCCGTGAAGCAGATCGCCAACTACGATAACCAGTACAAGGGCCCGATGCCGATTCGTCAGGCCCTGGCGGAGTCCCGCAACGCGGCCACCGTCTGGATCACCCGCGAGATCGGCGCCGACAAGGTGGTCCGGACGGCCCGGGAGCTGGGGATCCGCACGCCGCTCCAGCCCTACCTCGCGACGGCGCTCGGGGCGTCGGAGGTGCGGCTGCTGGAGCTGGCGGACGCCTACCGGGTCATGGCTTCCGGCCTGCTGGCCGAGCCCCACGTCATCGAGCGCGTGACCGATGCCTCGGGCGGGGTGCTGTACCAGGCCGCCCAGGCCGCCCGCGACGTCCGCGTCGCGGGGCTGAGCGTCGCCCAGCTGAGCCTGATTCAGGAGGGGCTGCGCGGCGTCGTCCGCCTCCCGAGCGGGACGGCCCACAGCCTCGACAGCCGCGCCTTCGGCATCCCGGTCATGGGCAAGACCGGCACCACCAGCGACTTCCGCGACGCGCTGTTCGTGGGATCGACCTACGGGCCGCAGGGCATCACCGTGGCGGTGCGCATCGGCTTCGACGACAACCGTGAACTGGGAGCGAACGAGACGGGGGGCCGCACGGCGCTGCCGATCTTCCGCGAGATCATGCTCCGCATCTACAAGGACGGGCTGGTGGGGCCGGCGCCGCAGTTTCCCCGCGAGATCGAGCGAGGGATCGACGAGTATCTCGCGCTGCAAGCGGTCCTGGATGCGGTCCCCAGGGACGCAACACCCGTCCGCATCGGCCACTGAAACGGAGGAGACCGTGCTGCGAAGAGGGGCCACCGTCCTAATGCTGCTGTCGTCGCTGCCGCTCCTGGCCCAGAGCCTGGACCAGGCGGCGGCCCGGCAGCGGGAACGCCGAAAGGCCGCGGTGGCCAGCGCCTCGAAGGTCTTCACCGACGAGGACCTGGGGAGATACGCCGGGCAGAGGCTTCCCGAGGCAGCGAGCCAACTCCCCACCGGCCAGCCGCCGGCCGCTTTCGACCGGCTCCCTGACGGCGAGGCCCAGAAGCAGGACGCCTACGGGCGCCATTGGACGTCGGCCGAGGCCTACTTGAAGCAATGCGAGGAGCGCCTGCGGGCGGCCAAGGAGAGCTGGCTCGCCGCCAGCGAAGTGAGCCAGGCCGACGCCGCGACGCGGGCGCGCCGTGCGGTGGAGAACGCGGCCGGCGCGCTCGAGCGCGCCGGGACATATCGCGACCGGGCGAAGGTCGCGGCGCGGCTGGCCGGGGCCCTGCCGGCGGGCCAGCTCTAGTCCGTCGAGCGGATGGTGGTGAACTCGCCCGTGGCCGGCGGCGCCTGCTCCACGTGGACGAACCCGTTGGCGTCCTTCCACCGGTAGTAGACGCGGGGCCGCCTGACGACCGGGGCCGCCGGCTGGGGGGCAGGGGCCTTGGGAGCCGTCTCGCCCGGCGCGGTGAACATCGCGGGGGCTACGGAGGCCGAGGCGTCCGCGGCGCCGCCGAGCAGGGCGTTCACCTTGCGAACGTAGTTCTGGGTCTCCGGGAAGGGCGGGACGCCGTCGTAGCGGGCACTGCGCCCTCGCCGGCGTTGTAGGCCGCGGCGCAGAGGGAGACGTCGTCGCCGTAGGTGTCCAGCAGGATCCGCAGGTAGCGGGTCCCGGCGAAGATGTTCTGGCGGGCGTCGAAGCTGTCGGTCACGCCCAACCGGCGCGCGGTGGCGGGCATGAGCTGCATCAGTCCCCGTGCCCCCGCGGTGGAGACCGCCAGGTTGTCGAAGCCGGATTCCACCTGAATGATGGCCCGCACCAAATCCCGGCTGACGCCGTGCAGGGCCGCCGCGGCATCGATGTGGGCATCGAACTCGGTGTTCGACGAAGCGCGCATGCGGAAGCCAGCGGAGTGCACTAGCGTCCCCTTGCTGCGGTAGGCGAGCTTGAAACGCTGGGGGCTGGCCGGGACGTTAGTGGCCTCCAGAACGCCTTTGCTGTTGAGGCGGGTGTAGATGTCGGCGCGCGCCGTCCGCGCGCCGACCGTGAGGGAAGCGACCGCCAGCGCGACGCCGGCAGCCGCGAGACGATTGGCATGTCGCCGGTCGGGACCTCCACGCTCCGTGCTCCGGCGCGGGCCCTTCCGCCGCTCCGCCACGCGCCGCTCGAGCCCCTGAGTCATGCCTCTCGCTCCCCCCGCCAGACTATCGAAGCGCCGGGTCCAAGCCCTCCGCGTTCAGATGACAGACCTCCGACCTTGAATCACGTTGCGAAGGGTCCAGTGTCTCCGTCAGCCTCGGTAGGGCGGACGTCAGGAGCGCGCAGGCTAGCACTCTAGAGGACGGGGCTCGGCATCCTCGGCTCGACCGCCCTCTCCTTGTCCTTGAAGGTGCGAAGCATCTTGTTGATGAGCTTGCGCAGGAAGAGGCCCCCTGAGGCCCGCAGGAGAGCTCATCACACCGCCTTTACATGGTCAATGGATCGTCTTGCAGCAGCGGAAGCCGAGGTGGTAGTTCTCGTGGCTCTTCGCATCCATCACCCGGCTCCCGTGCCAGAACGGCGCGCGCCAGCGACACCAGTCCTCGTGGGCGCGGTAGCGGTCGAAGATGAACCAGCTCCCCTTCATTTCCGTGACCCCCAGCTCCCGGCTGCCGCGGCTGGACATCTGGCTCTCGTCCAGCGGGAGGTTCATGTGCTCGGCGGCGTTGCCGTTGAGGTCGAACACGCCGGACGCGCTGTGGCACTCGGGAAAGAAGCCGGCGGGGAAGGTGTTCGATCCGCAGTGGGCCCATTCGCCTCCGCCGCAGCCCGGAGTCTTCTGGCTCGACGCCGCGCAGAGCCCCGTCCGGTAGGCCGGGCCGTAGCTCCACGACTTGCTCGCCGCGTGCGCGCGATTGTGGGCGGCGCGCATGGACTCGACGGCGGAGACCAGATCGCGACCCTCGGCCAGGTCGAAGCGGTAGTCGGGCTCCTCCAGGCTGCCGGCGCAGGCGCCCTCCCACTCGTGGGCGTCGCAGAGCCGCTTGCCCTCCGCCTCGCACAGCAGCGCGGCCTCGCGGGCCCGCACCCAGACGACCGGATAGGCGCAGGGGATGTCTGGGAACTCGAAGCGGTCGATGCAGGCGCGGGCGTCCTGCGGCTTCTCCCGCGAGGGATCGTAGAGCGGGGCCATGTAGCGGGCACCGCAGATGCGGTCGGATTCGGGCTGCTCGTAGGAGATCCCGGCCTCGCGCAGCTTCGTGACGCACGCTTCCGGAGTCGCGGGATGCTCGGTCACGGCCGGGTTCCCCTGGCCGATGACGGCGGACCCTGCGAAGATGCCGCGGATCCGCCGCATCGACTCGTCGCTCAAGCCGTGGACCCGCTGCAGCTCCCGCAGCAGGTCCTCGTTGCGCTGGGGCCCGGAGGGGCTCGCGGCTGCCGGCCGGGCCAGGGCCAGCATCGCGACGAAGAAGCAGACGAGACGCGCCATCCGGTTCAACGAGGGCTGCGCCGCAGCAGGTAGAAGAAGTCCCGGTTGTCGGCAACGCTGACGAAGCGGGGCAGCGGCTGGCCGTTCCGGGAGCCGTCGACGACGCGCATGCCGTCGATGAGATGCTCCGTGAGCAGCCGGGAGCCCTGCCTGCTGTAGACGGCCATGTACGTGTGCTCCAGCGCGTTCATGTCCAGCAGCATCGCGTAACGGCAGCCGCAGGCCTGGAACACGCGCGCCATGGAGGAGGGCGTAGCGCTCGAGAAGTAGCCGTAGACGAGGAACTGCTTCCCCGGCGCCTGTTGCAGGCAGAGCCCGGCGCGCAGCGTGCGCAGCTTCCTGTCGGCGGAACCGGACCAGTTGCCGGCACCCCAGTCCCGGACGTGGGAGCCGGGCACGGTTCGTAGCGAGCCCGCGTCCTTCTCCAGGATGGCAACGCCGTTCTGGCGCGCATAGCGAATCCGGGGGAGAAGGGCGTCGTCCTGCTCGGTCCACGTCTCGAGGTCGACGCGGCCGTCGGCGAAGACGACGACCGTGGCGAGCCCCGGCTGGAGCTTGCTCAGAACGACGCCGTTCTCGACGAAGCCGTAATGGCTGCCATGGTCGATCAGGGCCAGGTGGGACATCCGGAAAGCGCCGTGCGCGCGCTTGAAGCCACCGGTGAACGTCGCGGCGACACGGCTGACCTCCGTCGGGCTCAGCATCCCGGTCCTGACCAGGGGCTCGATCGTCTCGATGCCGTCCGGTCCCGTCAGAGCGTCGTCGCGGACCGCCGGGAGGACCATGTCGGACCAGCCGACCCGCGGGTGGTCGGTGCCCAGGCGATAGCCGAGTTCGAACTGCTCGAGGTCGAAGGCCACGAGATAGACGAGGGCCGCGGACTCGACCGGATCGAGGGCCGCAACGCGGCCCTTCTGGTCCTCGATGACCTCTTGGGACACCAGGTCCGGCCGGAGGGTCGTCACGAAGATCCCCGGGTTGTCCTGCGCCTTGTACCAGCGGCCGACCACCACGCGGCCGGCCGCTCCGCCGTCGAGGCCGATCTCGAGGTCGACCGGCACCAGCAGCCGATCGAAGGCGGCCGGGCTCACCAGAGGCGGAAGCGGACCGCTCGGCGAATCCGCGGGCGGGTCCACGGGGGCCACGGCCAGGCTCGATGTAGCAAGGAAGGCGTCCCGGTAGAACAGGTCCCGGACGAGCACAGTGATTTCCTCGCCCTGCCACACGTGATCCCGCAGCAGGTCGACGACGCGCTCCTTGGGAGTCCGGTGCCCTTCGACCGGGTTCCGGAGGTAAAGCCTGCCTCCGCAGAGCGGCGCATAGGCGAGCCGGGAGGCGCGCGCGTCCGCCAACGGACTCGCCTTCCTTGCGGGCCAGAGCTCGCAGAGGAACCTCTCGTTCGATTCTCTCCCCCTCCGCTCGATGACGATCCCCGAGCGGTACGCGGGATCGAGCCGCAGCCGTGCCCCGCTCGGATTCTCGAGGTGATAGGTCGCACTCGGCCCGTTGGCTGTCTCCAGGCGTAGCAGGTACCAGATCCCGATCTGCGGGTTCAGGTCGATCAGGCTGGCCACGTCCCGGCTACCCGCGAGGCCGTCGACCGTCTGGCGCGTGAGCTCGCGGAATTGCTGGAGCTCGACGACCGACTTGTGACGATTCGCCCGGTAGTCGTCGATCTGACCCCGAGACGGCAGCCGGGCGAGCTGCCGCCGAAACGTCTTCATCTCATCCGGGAGCCGAGCCCCAGGCGGAGTGGACTGGCCAGCCGGAACCGACCCGCCGACGGGAGCGGCGGCCAGCCCGGGTAGGATCGCTCTCCTGGCGTTCAGGCAGCCTGCGGTCAGGGCCACCAAGAGGATGACCAGCCGAGGAAAGGCGGCGCGGCCGAGGCGGGCCGATGCGCCGCAAACCTCACGGCTCGCCGGGTTTCTATGACGCAATATCTCCACCTCAGGACGACAGTACTGCACGAATCGAGCCGGCTCTGACTTGACACGCGGGGCCAACCGAACGACGCTAGTAGTCTGATGTCCAGGCCGGTGAGGGTCGGCGCAGGCTTCCTGATCGCGTGTGCTGCGTTAGGTCCTTTGGTGGCCACTCGCAACGCCGTCCGCGCCGCTCCCGTCTCCCAGCCGCTTCTGAGACTGCCCGCGCGCCCCGCAGACGCCATCGGGGGATCGGAGTTCTTGCGGCGCACCAGCGGTCTCTCGAGCGCGGACCGGGACCGGGCGGTCGTCGCCGAGCTGGAACGCGGCAACATCCCTTCGTTCCTGGGCCACCTGACGCCGGTGAAGCTGACGACCAACGCTCCCGAAGGGCAGGCGGTGGCGGCCACGATCTGGGTGACGCCCGACTATCTGGCCATCGGGTCGGACGACGATTTCCTCTACGTGCCTCTCACCTACTACTCGGCTACGATCGTCGCGGACCGCTTCGGCTCCGTCCTGCCCACCGCGAGGATGGTCGACGCAATCTACGAGCAGGCGGCGCACCACCTGGCGCCCGCCCCGTTGCCGGCCGGTCCCTTGATGCGGTCGAACCTCTACCTGTCGAAGCATCAGCAGCGGATCGACGAGCAGCGCGCGGGCCTGCCTCTCGGGGAGCTCATCTCGGGTCACAAGAAGGACCTCGTGCTGAGCAACCGGCTGCGCCAGCTCCCCGGCCGGGTCGCCATCTATGGCTGGCACCGGGCGCCGGGCGATCCCATTCAGCCCCTGAGCACCGTCCACGGAGCCCGGTACGTCGACTACAGCCACGGCGTCCGCCTCGTCAGCACGAACGTCGTCGTCGACGGCCGACCCCGCTCGATCTACGACGCGCTCCAGGACTCGCAGATAGCACCCGTCCTGAGCCGCGAGGGCGTGACGCGGGATCCCTGGGGCTTGATGCACCCGCGCGTGTCGGGAGCGGACGACCCGTTTCCGGTCGCACGACCCGAGTAGAGCCGCCGTCAGAACGACGGTCCGAGCTCGAGTTCGATCTTGCCGGCCTCAGAGATGAGCGCCAGCTCGAGCTTCGCGCGCAACTCGAAGCTGGCGACGGCTCGCGAGAAGAGCTCGTCGACGGCAGAATGTAAAAAGCGGGGTCCGACTCTCCTCGGCCGCTCGACATCGACCGAGCCCCCTGCCTCCACACGCATTCTGTATGACGGGATGTGCCTCGCGGCATATCTCTTGCTCCAGCCCAGTTGCGGGCACCTGCGCCGCGCGCATGGACCGCCCAGGCGGACACGACAAGGGGGGTGAGATGTCGGTAGCCAAGGTTTCCGAGATTAGCGCGACCTCGAGCAAGAGCTTCGAGGATGCCCTCAAGGAAGGGATTGCCAGGGCGCACAAGACGCTGCGCAACGTCCGAAGCGCGTGGATCAAGGAGCAGCAGGTGCACGTCAGCAAAGGTGCGATCACCGAGTATCAGGTCAACATGATGGTCACCTTCGTCATCGACGACTAGCGCAAACCGCGTTCACAAGCTCCGGCGGCCTGGGTTCCTCGCGGTGCCGCTCGGGGCAACGGCGGCCTATAAGGGCGTCCGCCGGGCCCGCGACGACTATCGGAGATACGGCCGGCGCCCGCGGGGCAGATCGACGAGGGTCGCGACGAACAGAGTTGAACTGGTCGCCGGACCGAAGCCCAGCAGACGCAGGCTGAAGAGCAAGGTCTTTCGTGGCGCGGTCCTTGCTGGTCTCCTGTGCATGGATCCACAGATGCCCCTCGTCACTGCAGCCAGACCCCCTCCCCAGCTGGGAGGGGCGGGACCCATAAACCCGGTCAACGCGCTCAACGAGCGGCTCCAAGCCGTCATCACAAGGCTGCGCGACGTCCGCTCCCCGGCCGGCGCCGGGCGGCGCGCCGCCCGGCGCGTGGTCGCAAGACTGAAGGCTAGGCGGTGGCGGCGGGTGGCGCTGCTCGCGACCGCGCCTTTGGCGCTCGTCTTGCTGCCGGCGGCGGGCCTCGTCCATCGCGCCTACTTCGATCGGAGCGGCCTCCCCGACCTCGAGCCCTTCATACGCTTCGAGCCCCCAACGACCGGCGAGGTCTTCGACGGCCGGGGCCACGTGCTGATCCAGCTCGCGCGGGAGTACCGCCGGGTCGTCTCCTACGACGAAGTGCCCCTCATCGTGCGCCAGGCCATCCTGTCGGCCGAGGACAACAACTTCCTCTCCCATTCCGGTCTGGAATACGGAGCGCTACCGCGGGTGGTCCAGAAGACGGCCGTGCACTCCTTGGGCGCGTGGTGGAAGGGCAGCGCCGGGGACCGGCTGCTGTTCCCCCAAGGTGGCTCGACGCTCACCCAGCAGCTCGTCCGCGGCTACTTTCTCAAGGGCGTGACGAGCCGCGAGAACGGCGCTGCGCTC
>JBKPTD010000203.1:0-6054 GCA_046735375.1 Actinomycetota bacterium
GTGACCCTGGGCGAGCGAGACTGCTCGGTCCAGCGAAGGCATCAAAAGCTGGTGGAGGAGACTCCCTCGCCTGGACTGCCTGTCGCAATCCGGGAGCGGATGCTCGCGGCAGCGATACGCGCCGGTGAAGCAGTTGATTACCGCAGCGCCGGTACTGTTGAATTTCTCGTCGACCTCGATCGGCCGGGCGAGTTCTACTTCCTGGAAATGAACACTCGGCTGCAAGTCGAGCACCCGATTACGGAGCTCGTCACTGGGGTTGACCTTGTGGAACAACAATTCCTGATCGCATCAGGGGAACCGGTGTCCTTCGATCCGGGCCAGTTGACGCCGACCGGGCACGCAATCGAGTTGAGGATCTATGCCGAGGATCCAGTGCGGTTCCTTCCGGGTCCGGGAACGATATCCAAGTGGCGAGAGCCCACAGGTGAAGGTCTTCGAGTTGATGCCGGATACACGGAAGGTGACACCGTCACGCCGTTCTACGACCCACTGCTGGCCAAGCTATGCGCGTGGGGTCCGGATCGGGACTCAGCTCTTCGGCGTGCTGCAAGCGCGACGGCTGAATTCGTCGTCGAAGGACCGAAATGCAACCTGCCGTTCTTTGGTCGTCTCCTTGCGAATGAAGAGTTTCGGAACGGCAGATACGACACCGGTCTGGTCGGTCGTATGCCGTAATTATCATCAATCGACCCAAGGGCAGTCCCGTGAAATCACGAGGCCCGGTTAAGGGATATTGACCCGCTCTTCGCGCTGAGAGCATCTTGCCCTTCATGGAGTTATTCGGAGAATGCTTAAGGAGCCAGCGCAGCCGGCCGAGGATGTTATGCGGACTCATCCTGATCTTCCGGATCGTAGGTCCTATCCGGGAGGAGTGCCGCAGGCTGCCGGTCAGGCAATCTGTCCCAGACTACCTGCGCTTCTGCCGCTAGCTCACGTGCGAGCTGCGGCCGCCCCCGTGCGTTCGCTAGCCTACTTTCGACGAAGAGTGCTACCGCTCGGCCGTAGTGATCAGAATGAGCGACAACAGTTTGACGGCCTTTCGCGAGGAGCGGCTCTGCCTCATCAAGTCGGCCGAGGTCAATATAGACTCGGGCGAGCGTGACCTCGACGGTCGCCGAGCGCCAATCGTCCTCTGCTTCTCGGAATTCGGCAAGAGCTTCTTCCAGGCAGCTATGCGCCTCGTCTAGCCTTCCCTGATTAGCTAACGAGAGTCCGAAATCTCGTAAGATTTCACCGGTGTTTGCATTGCCGCGCTGCGCCTCAAGTAGTGCCTGGATATAGGTATGTCGTGTCGCGGTTGGTTGGAGCGGCGTGGTGCTGGCGAACGCATACAGAACCTTCCCCAGACCTACATGATCGTTTATCTTACGAGCAAGCTTCAACGCGATCCGGAGTTCGCTTCTTCCTTCGTCTGAGCAGCCGATATTTATTAGTGCGGCGCCCAGTAACCGGTGAGCCTCCACTTCGGCCTGAGCGTTATGGCAGCGGCGACGGTTGGCGATCATCCGGCGGGCGTGGGCCGGGATCTTGCTCATCTGGTCGCGATAAGCGAGGAAATCACATCGGAATTTGAGGAGGGCAGCCTCGCCGCGGGCGTCGCCGGAACTCGTGACGATAGGCAATAGATACGTGATCAGGCGATCCTGAGTGTCAAGATCATTGCGGCGAAGAAGGTCGTAGGCCAGTCGCTGGAATAGCAGCCAGGACTGGGCGACGAGGCCGGCGGCCGCGGCGTGCTCAACGATCGCCTGAATGGTCTTGCCCTCGCCTGACATCCATGCCACGGGCTGGGTTCTGGCCAGTTCTGTGATCTCCGGCGGTGGCATCCAGCAGCGACTCGGCAGCTCGTCTAGAACGAAGCGCTGCTTCATCGCTCGGGCAGCTGCATCGGCGGTGGTGAGAAAGCCTTCGGTGAGGCGCTGGAGCGCGGTGTGTCGCTCAGTAGAGGTGTCGTGCTTGTCGGTGAGTTCGGTGGCGAGGAGGTGGACGAGGGGGTGGAGGTGGTAGCGGGCTTGGTCGTTCGCGGGGGTGATTTCGATGAGGTGGGCGTCGGTGAGCGTGTCGAGGAGGTGCTGGGGGGTGGTTGTGTCGTCGTCGAGGAGCGCGTTGGCAGTCCAGGCAGGGAAGTCGGGGGCGTGGAGAACGCCGAGGAGGCGGAAGAGACGTTGTTCGGGTGGTTTGAGGTGGTTGTAGGAAAGGGTGAGGCTGGCGCGCACTTCGAGGTCGCCGAGCTTGAGCCAGTCCAGCCGATTGCGTTCGTCGGCGAGGAGCCGTTCGAGGTGATGAAGGGAGAGAAGGGGTTGACTGGCGAGGCGAGCGGCGGCAATGCGTAGGGCAAGGGGCAGCCCTGCACAGTGGCTGATGAGTTGGGTGGTAGCCGCGGGCTCGGCGGTGGTTTTCCGTGGGCCGAGGATGCCGGTGAGGACGGCGTGAGCATCGGTTGGGGAAAGGGGGGTCAGGGCCAGTCGGGAGAGAGCCTCGACGCCGGGGAGCCGACTGCGGCTGGTCAGGAGGAGCGCGCCGCTGGGCGTACCTGGGAGCAGGTGGCGCGCCTGGTCTTCGTCCAGGACGTCGTCGGCGAAGACAAGGATCGCACGGTCAGCAATGGCGGATCGGTAGAGGTTGGCACGGTCGGCGAGGGTTTCCGGGATGGCGGTGCCGCGGAAGCCGAGCCCGGCGAGCAGGCTGCCGAGGGCGACACTGGGCAGGAGTGGGCGCCCGTCGGGTTGCCGCATTCGAACGAACAGTTGGCCGTCGGGAAAGTGCTCCGCGGCCGCGTGAGCAGCGCGCAGGGCCAGCGCGGTCTTCCCGATGCCAGCGGGTCCGCACAGCAGTATCCATCGGGTCTTGCCAGCATCCTGTAGCTGGCGCAAGAGGGTGTCCTGCTCGGTGACGCGGCCCGTGAAGTCGGGAACCGCGGGCGGCAACATTCGGGGGGTCAACCCGGTGGGCATGGCGGCAGCGGGAGCGGCGTCGGCGCCGTTGAGGATCTGCTGGTGGAGGTGGCGAAGTGGCAAGCCGGGTTCGATGCCGAGTTCGTCGATGAGGACCTTCCGAGCCAACCGGTAGGCGGCCAGAGCCTCAGCCTGGCGACCACTGCGATGCAGCGCAGTGATCAACTGTGCGCGGAGCCGCTCGTCTAATGGCCGCTGCTCGATCAGGCGATCTAACTCGCCGATCAGTTCGCCGTGTTGGCCAAGCGCGAGGTCCGCGTCGATGCGGTCAGCGAGGGCGGCCTGCCGCTCTTCCTCCATCGTGGCCGCCAAGTGCCGGATTATGGGCAGGTTGATATCGGCGAACGCCTCACCGTGCCAGCGGGTTAGCGCGCGCCGCAGTAGCGCCGCGCCGCTGCCCGGATCCCCATCGATGAGAAAACCGCGACCCTGATGCGCCTCGCCGCGGAAGAGTTCGTAGTCCAGGCTCCCTTCGGGCGTCTCCAACACGTACCCGGGCGAGCGGGTCACGATCACCCGCCGGGTCACCCCGGCATCGCCCAACGCCTGCCGTAAGCCGGAGATGTGACCCTGCAGCTGTGCCTCCGCTGACGCCGGCGGCCGGCCCAGCCATAATGCGTCCACCAACTGGTCCACCGACACCAGCCGCCGCGCATGCGCCAACAAGATCGCCAACACTGCTCGCCGCTGCGGCGAGCCGACCGCCACCGGCAGGCCGGATCGCCAGGCCGTCACCGGCCCTAACACCCGAAACTGCAGCGCAGACCCGTCAGCGGCCACCGCATACCCCCAAGCCCAGGGGAGAACGCCTAATCGCTGCACAGAATGAGACAACATCCGTAACAGCGCAACCACAAACCGTCACGAGCCGAGGTCACGCGGCATTTGACTGAAGTCCGTCATCTCACATAGCGAGATGGCTGTGCGCGATCGATGCCGTGCCGCGAACGGTGCGGGGCGACCAACGAAGGTCGCGCGTGGTTGGATGCCTGCGAGGTCGACAATCCCAAGCCGGCCGGATGCGAAGGGAGCTCTGGGTGGCCGAGGAAATCCGCGCTGAGATGGTGGCCAACGTCTGGAAGGTAGTCGCGGCCGAGGGCGACCAGGTCGAGGACGGGGACACCATTGTCATTCTCGAGTCCATGAAGATGGAGATCCCTGTCGTTGCGGAGTCCTCCGGGCGGGTGACCCAGCTGAAGGTCTCCGAGGGAGACATCGTCCAAGAAGGCGACCTGCTCGCCGTCATCGGCTGATGCAGACCTTGAAGGCCCTCGTACCTCTCCCAAGTCTCACGCTAGCTATGCACGTGTCCCTTGGGATCGAACTCACCTAGCCGAACGCCGGTGAGGAAAGCCTCCCACTCGGCATATGTGTACTCGATCATCGGGCCGTCTGTCCGCTTGGAGTGCTTGATGAGCACACCGTCGTCCGTGAAAGCGACCGCCACGCAGCTGACGTCGGCACTGGCGGAGCTGGTGATCCACTGCCGATCGAAATCATCCGCGCCGATAGGACCAACCGGCTCCTGAGACATGTCGTGACTCACTCGACACCTTCGTTCCTTACCCGAGCCTAATCTCTTACGACGCACATCTTCCCAGGTGGAAAGCGCGATGGTCTGGGTACCACTAGCGAGCTGTTGTTCCGCCGGCGAACCTGGCGCCGCTCAGAGTCGCTGCCGCGATTAGCGGCTGGATAGGAGTCATATAGGGGTGGCCTCGATCATGCACGCGTCCCCTCGAGCACTCGGAAGGACGCTGCCAATGACCGAGGTCGACATGCCGCACCAGGTTCGGAACCCATCGGAGGATGCGCCATGGTGGCGCAGGTACGGCGAGGTACTAACCCCAGCTCTGACTACCTGTGTCGGCCTCGAAGCCGAGGCGACCTCGCTCGCCGCATTCGAAGCACAGGTCGTACACGGGCTGCTTCAGACTGGCGAGTACGCACGTGCGGTACTCCAGGCGGTCCATCCGGCGGACTCTGACGCCCTGTTGGCCGACCGTGTACAGCTACGGCTCGTCAGGCAGGCCGTTCTCGAGCGCACACAGCGACCGCTTCGCGTACATCTGGTTCTCGATGAGGCCGTGCTGCACCGAGCCGTCGGTGGACCGGTCGTCATGTGCGATCAGCTTCGCCACATCTCCGCTATGGCCGAGCGGGAGCATGTGACCGTTCAGGTACTGAGGTATCGACACGGAGAGCATGCCGGTCTGGCGGGGTCGTTCGGCATCTTCCAGCTTGCGGACGCGCTCGATCCCGGTGTCGTGTACGCCGAGAGCCCGGCTGGGGTCGCATACCTCGACAGGCCTGAGGACCGCGCGCATTTTCGCGAGCTGTTCGCGCGACTGGCGGTGAGCGCGGCGCCGCCGCCGGCGTCGGTCGATCTCATCCGGAGCCTCGCAGATAGCTGGTCGTCCGGCCTGAGCGGTGAGTGCTGATATGCGGGCGGCGCAGCCGACACGGGCACTTCCCGTTTTCGCCGCCTTCGACACATCAGCGCACTCGACCGCGCACGGTCGATTAGCCACCAGTGTCTGGCGACTATGCAATCGGATTGACCTCGCTGCGCTGCCCGGCGCCCCGTTCCGGGCTCGTCGGCACGCTGGCACCGTGTTGTCCGCGTGGATTCCGGCTGCTGACTTGGACACGCCGCATCTGCTTGTCTCCGAACTCGTCACGAACGCGGTCGTGGCATGCGCGCCCGGTTCTCCCGACAGCCCTTACGTGATCGACGCTCCGGCCGATGGACTTCTTGCTGCTCGTCAGGCGCCCGCTGCCTCGGTCTGCTTGCGGCTTGCATGCGACCACTGTCGTCTGCTCATCGAAGTCTGGGACGCCGATCCGAATCCCCCCGTCCTCACACCTCCGGACGTCGACGCCGAGGCCGGCCGCGGGTTGCTGATGGTGGACGCGTTAAGCACCGATTGGGGCTTCTACTGGTGTTCTTCCAATCCGCGACCGCCCGGAAGAGAGTCTGTGCGCAAGTGGCCGCCGGGTGCCGGCAAAGTCGTGTGGTGCACGTTGGCCGTTGACGATCTCATCGCGGCGGGCTGAGCGGCAATCCACGCCAAGCCACGCTTCCGGTGGCCAAATC
>JBKPTD010000204.1:0-7696 GCA_046735375.1 Actinomycetota bacterium
CACTGCGTCTCGTTTGGGCACACTGTTGGGCCGTAGGGTCGTGAAGCTAAGGGACCTCAGTGTCCGAACCGGGTGCGGTGGCCACGCTGCCATCCGCGCGTGTCGCCACGATCAGGACCACCCGGACGCACGGTCCGGCTCAAACAGGAGGCGACCATGCTGGCTAAGCGAGTCGCAGCCGGCTACGCAGTTGGCCCAGGGCAGGGGGTGCCGGATCGCGGCCGCGACGTCAAGGCATCGGGGCAGTCCACCGGCGGCACGCTCACTGTGATCGAGATCACTATCGACGGAGGACCGCCCCGGCACACCCACACTCGCGAGGACGAGAGTCTCTATCTCTTCACGGGCAGCTTGGACGTGCGTTGCGGCGAAGAGCGATTCCAGGCCGAGCCAGGCGGGTTCGTGTTTCTGCCACGGCAGATTCCGCATGAGTTCCGGTCGGTCGGAGGCCCGGCCACCGGCTTGCTGATCGTGACCCCCGGGGGTCTGGACGAGTACTTCGCCCAGCTGCACGCTGCCCTGGCTGGAGGTGCCGATACTGCCGAGATCAGGGCGATCCAAACGACCTTCGGCATCGTCGTTTCGTAGACGACTCGTCGGGTCATGCCTGCAACCGCCGGTCCCCGCAGGCAACCTCTCCTCGCCAGGAGCGGCCACGGTCCGAGCTGCACGTCTGAGATCCGCGATGGCCGACTGCATGGATGGTTCCGCCTAGAGCGGCGACGCTCGCGTCGCAGCCGGTGGTGAACACCCGGACCGTGCCAGGCTCGCGCGAATCGGCAACGTCAAGCGGCAGCCAGCGGGCTTGAGCGAGATGGCGCCGCGTGGGCATGGCCGCCTTCCCTCTCATCCCGCCGGCACCTCGACCTCAGTCACAGCGGTGCCGCAGAAGCGCGGTCGGGCGTTAGCCCGCCAAACCAATGGGGGAGTGCATTGCCCCCACGCCGTCCTGTGCGATCAAGCGAGTGAACGAGGTGCGCTGAGGCGATCCCGGATCGGCGAGATCGTCGGATAGGGCGGCGGGAGCGCCGGAGTCTGGTACGCGCTATTTGCGCAGCGATCTGAAGCTCGCGCGCATCTCTTCTGAGAAGAGTTGCGGCTGCTCCCAGGCCGCGAAGTGGCCACCTTTGTCGAGCCGGTTGTAGTGGATGAGGTTGTTGGGATAAGCGCGCTCTGCCCAGCTCCGCGGGGCCTGATAGAGCTCGTCGGGGAAGACGCTGATCGCGAACGGGATGGAGATGTCCTTGGCGTCGAAGAAGGCCGCCTTGTTCTCCCAATAGAGACGGGCCGCCGAAATCCCAGTGTTCGTCAGCCAGTAGAGCGTGATGTTGTCGAGGATGTCGTCTCGTGTGAGATCGCCGGGCAGGCGTCCCTCCAGGATCTGCCCAATGAGCCCGGGCTGGCCGGTGCCGTCGCCGTGGTCGATCGCGAACGCCGCGAGATCAATGGGCGAGTCCGCCAGACCATAGAGCGTCTGCGGGCGCGTTGACATGATCTGGGAGTAGGCGACGTGCTTCGCGAAGAAGGCGCTCAACTGGTCGTACGCGCGCCGCTCATCGTCCGACAGACCGGGCGGCGGCGGCTCGCCGCGGAGGTAGCCGCTCACCTCCGGCGGCGCGGTGCCGGGCATGTTGGAGTGGATCGCGAGCAGCTCCGGAGCGGCCTGCTGACCCATCTGCTGTGCGACGGCGGCACCCCAGTCGCCGCCCTGCGCGACGAAGCGGGAGTAGCCGAGGCGCTTCATCAGCACCACCCAGGCACGTGCAGTGTGGGCGGGATCCCAGCCGGTCGTGGTCGGCTTGCCGGAGAACCCGTGACCCGGCAGCGAGGGAATCACCAGATGGAACGCGTCGTCCGCGCTCGCGCCGTGTGCCGTGGGATTGGTGAGCGGCTCGATGATCTTCAACTGCTCGATGATCGAGCCAGGCCACCCGTGCGTGACGATCAGCGGCAGCGCGTCCTCATGCTGGGAGCGGACGTGGATGAAGTGAATGTCAAGCCCGTCGATGTCGGTGATGAAGTTCGGTAGGGCGTTCAGCTCCTTCTCGCACTTGCTCCAGTCGTAGTCCGTCCCCCAGTAGCGTGCGAGCTCCTGCATCAGCCCGAGCGGCACGCCCTGCGAGTCGTCGGTCACCGTCTCGCGCTCGGGCCACCTGGCCGCGTTGATGCGTTTGCGCAGGTCAGTGAGCTCCGCCTCAGGAAAACCGATCTGAAACTCGCGAACAGTGGCGTTGTCGCTAGTCGTCTGCTGCGTGCCCTCAGTCATCGCTCTGTTCCCCCGTTCTGTAGAGAAGACAACAGTCCTGTTCTAGTTGAGTGAGCGCGCAAGTGCCAGGGTCGCTGACTCGAACCACTCCAGCGACGGGCCTCAGCCGGGCCATGTGACGGTGGTGATCTCGCCTGGAGTGAGGAGTCGGAGGCGGGCGTTCACGTCGGCGTCAGCGAAGGCGGCGGCGATGCTGGCGGGTCCCTCGCTGAAGTGTGCCCATCCGCGGAAATGCAGCGGCACAATCCATCGCGCGCCCAGCAGCTCGCCGGCTCTGGCGGCATCGGCACTGGTCAGGGTTAGCGGTGCACCGTCAAACAGGGTGGTGCGCGCAGCACCGGCGAACAGGAGGGCTATGTCCGGCCTGCCGATGCGTTGCACGATGTCGGCGACCAAGTCAAGGGAGGCGTTGTCGCCGGTGATGTAGGTGACTGGTAGCCCGTCGCCACGGACCACGAAGCCGGTGACCTCGCCGGTCAAGGGCTCACAGCCGGGCGGGCCGTGTCGCGCGGGCACAGCCGTGATCTCTAGCGTGCCGCCACCTGGACGTGGCAGCTGTACCTGGTGCCATGCCGACAGCGGGCGCGCGGTGCCGCCGAGTCGTTTGGCTGCGCTCACGGTGGTCAGGGTGAGCGGTGCGGCGGCGACGACCTCACGACCCGCCGGGTCGAGATTGTCCGCATGTTGGTCATGGGACAGCAGCACCACGTCGATCGGTCCGATCTCCGCGGCGGTCAGCGCAGGGCCTTCAGTCTTGGTAAGCGGGCGCCCGGGGGCGCTTTCATACACCCCGGCGGGCTGAATGTCGGGTCGGTTAGCAATCGCAACCCGCCCAGCTCCACCACCGCCGTTGGCCCGCCGACCAGCCGTACGCTCGCCGCCGGATGCAGGTTGCTGGAAGTGGAACGCTGCGGATCCATTACCTGGCCAACCCGGCCAAGACAGCGCCGATTCCCCAGGCAATGAGCCGATGGCAGCTAGTTGAGTGAGCGTGCCAGCGCCAGAATCGCCGATTCGAAGCACTCCAGTGGTGCACGCGCAACGCCAGCCCCAATCTGACCCAAGCCGTCGGTCGCATGGAGGATCCCGGTATTGATCATCGGAGCGGTCTGCGTTTCGACGACGGCGCACGCGTCGACGCCCACCGGGGATCCGCGGTGCTCGAGTAGCGGCAACGTAAACCGGGCGCTGAGGCCTGCGCACACGGTTTCCATGACCTGCGACGAGGCGATCGCATCCTGCACTGACCCGCCGAGGAAGGCCGCGACGGCAGGCGACGCCGCAGCCGCCGCTCCGCCCAGGCCAACAAGCTCGAGCACCGCGCTGTCACCAATATCGGGCGCAGCGAACTCCTCGCTGAAACCGGAGTGGTAGAGCGCATTGCCGACTAGCGGTGCTGGCTCGATGAACTCCTCGCGCCCGGTCCCGGCGAGCCTGATCCCGAACGTCGTGCCGTTGCGCGACATCCCGACGACGATGCTGGACCCAGGCACGTCGTAGGCCGCCATCAGCACCGCCTTCGCCCCGGCCATGGCGATGTTGAGGAAGAACAGGTGATTACTCGAAAGGAATCGAGCTGCCTCGACGATGTCCGGTGAATCGACCTTCACCAAGTGCGGCAGCAATATCCGCCAAAGCAGGTTCGTCGTCGCCTGGGACCGCATGTGCATCTCGTCGCCCATCTGCAGGCCTTGGGCAACCAGGGCGAAGACGTCGATCGGTCCAGACGATTGGAGCGCGCCGTTGAGCACTGGGGCGACCACGTCGCGGATCAGGGCGAGCCGCTCGATCGCCTCGGCTGAGTCCATGCCAAGCCACGCGGCGTGCCCGGGACCCTGGTTGATTGCAGAGAAGGCTCGGGTGCCGGCGGCCTCGTTGTCGATCACAACGACGGGAGCACTTGGGCCAATCGCAGTGGCCATCGGCAGGACTGTGTCATGCGCATTCGCCGCCGCCAACTGCACCCTTCCGTCGCCGACGAGCTTCGGCACCTCGGCGACGCTACGTGCCCATCCCTCAGACACCACGGCCGTGCTCACGGAACGGCGCAGTGGATCGCACATGTCCGCCCACTCGACGGCTGGGCCACTGTGCAAAACGATTGGTGCTGCGAGGCCTGGTACGACGGTGTCCGCCCGACTGACGCCGACCAGCATCGGCGTGCCGGCGTTGAGTCGGCGAAGAACCTCCGCGTTCGCGGCGGCGACTTGTTCGTGGAGCGGGCCCGCGAGCTGTGTCAGTGCCGCTACGAGTTCCGGCCGACCGCCGGCCGGTATGCGCCACTCGACATCGACGACGTCTGCGCCCTGTTCGCGTACCGCGTCGGCGAACAGCGCCAGTCCGACGTTGACGACCTTCACATCCGTCGGCAGCGAGGCCGACTCAGGCGCGCTACCGTCCATGACTGTGCGACTGACGGCGGTCTGGCAGGGCGGTTACCACGTACGGACAACGGCGCGCGGTTTCGAGGTCGTGGTCGACGAGCCGCCCGAGGCTGGAGGAGAAGACCACGGTCCGATGCCCACCGAATTGTTTCTCGCCTCGCTTGCCACGTGCTTTGCCGCCTCGGTGGCCCATGCAGCGCGCAAGCTGGACGTTGACCTGCCGGATCTGACAGTAGAGGCCGACGGAAGCTACACCGGTCTGCGTTTCTCGGCGCTGCAACTGTCGGTGCGATCCACCCTCCCCAGGAGCCAGCTCGAGCCGCTCATCGAGCGTGCGCGGAACTACTGCTACGTATCCAACACGCTGCTCACCACCCCGCAGCTCGATGTCGTCATCGCGGACTGACTGCATGGTCGGCCACCTCCTCGGCCTGTCGGATCAGGGCGAATTCGGTATCGGAGAAGGCCGCCGCGAGCGCGTTTGTCCGATCCGCCATTGCGAGCGCCTCCTGCCGGCACCGCTCCGCCATTTCGCGTACGACTGCCGGCGCGGCACCGCCGGGCGCCACCCGCGTCTGTACGACCGCCCGAGGGTCGACCACGCTCGATAGATCGCTTCCAGCTAGCCCGAGTGGTCGGCCGATCTGCTCGACAGCGGCGGCGTCGAGCAACTTACCGGTGAGGTCGACGCCGCGCAGACCCTGTCCGCTGGCCGCCCGGACCGCCCGCCCCACGACGAGGTACGCCGTCCGGTAGTCGATGTTGCAGGTCAGCATGACATGCTCGGCGAGGTCGGTTGCTTGAGAGAAGCCACCAAGCAGCGCCTCCCACATCCGCTCCGGGTGGACCTCGAGACTGGATACGACACCCGTCATGAGCCGGGTCACCCGCCCAGCCAGGTCCACTGCCCGAGGCACCTCCCCGTAAGCGAAGATCAGGTTGTCGCTCCGCGCCGATGGCGTCTTGGCAACGGCCAGGAATCCAGACAGCCGGCCGATCAGGACGCCGCCCGCGCCGCGCACAATGGCGACCGCGTACGGGTTGCGCTTCTGTGGCATGAGCACGCTGGCCCGGGTGTACGGACCAGCGAGATCGACGAAGTCGAACTCCTCGCTCGCCCAAATTTCTAGATCCTCGGCCAGCTTGCTCTGGCTCGCGACGAGACTGGCAGCCGACGCAAGCAAGCTGACGAGTCCATCGAGCTGCCACATCGCATCCCTGGTGTGCTCGATCACGCCGGGAAAGCCGAGCAGACCGGCGACGTGATCCCGGTCGGCGAGCAGGCGGCTGCCGTTCACGCAGCCCGCTCCTCCCGGTGATTGGTTCACCCAGTCCAGCCCGTCGAGCAGCCGCTCGGCGTCGCGCAGGGCCGGATATGCGAACGAGAGCACGTAGTGGCCAAATGTCGACGGCTGAGCCTGCTGCAGGTAGGTCTGGTCAGGCATCCACGTCTCGGAATGTCGGCTCGCCACCTCGGCGACCGACGCCGCGAACCGGGCGGCATCCCCAGCGAGGTCGGCCACGAGTCGGCGCAGCAGCAGCCGCAGCGCGATCCGCGCGGCCTCGCGGCGCGGCCGACCGGCATGCAGCCAGCCCGCGTCATCCCCAAGGTGTTCGACGAACCACCGTTCCCGGCAGTTGTAGAGCTCGCCGTACGCGGGGTCGTACGGGAATTCCTCCGCCGGGATCCTCAGCGACTCAAGGCTGGCGCTGAGCAGCCGGCGAAGCGGTTCGGCGCCGACGACGCCACGAGCGTGCAGGTCCAGGAGATGCGCCAGGTCGGCGAGCCCGAGATCCCGATGCAGCAGCGGCGCGTCCGCGACCTCTAGCGCGAAGCCGGCGGCGATCAGCTCGGGTGCCGGTGCATCCCCGGCCGGCCCACGGATCTTGGTCATGGGGCTACGTCTCCTTGGCGAGCGTGGTGAGGTGGGCCAGCGCGGCAACATGGCCGCCGGTATGCCAGAACACAACCGGTTCAGGCAGCTCCGGATTCGCTAAGAGCGTCCCCAGCGCCTTCGCCGAGAACACCGGGTCGAGCAGCAAACCCTCGGTCGCGGCTGCGAGTTCGGCCGCGCGCTCACCCTCGGCGGAGGCGAGGCCATAGCCGGGTCCGCGCGCGTCCCTGACGTCGACGTCCGCGTCAGTGGGCCGGTTCAGGCCGCGCTCATCGGCGGCCGCGCCGGCAAGTTCGAGCACGCGCATCGCGGTCTCCTCTGGCGGCCGGC
The DNA here is from genome assembly GCA_046735375.1 of Actinomycetota bacterium. GTDB lineage: Bacteria > Actinomycetota > Actinomycetes > JAKEEW01 > JAKEEW01 > DASYTV01. Next base: position 6,876 of record JBKPTD010000204.1, read on the forward strand.
TGACGGCGGCCACGACCACGCGCCAAGGGTGACGACCGCCAGCAGCGGACGCCACCAGGCCCGCAGCTGTTCCGCCTGACCCGGCCGCCACCACCACTGTCGCCGGCTGGGCACCGAATGCAGCCAGCTGATCGGCGAGCTCCTGACCCGCATCGACATAGGCGAGTGCCCCCACCACGGTGGCGCCGCCCCGCGGCACGACGTAGGGCCGTCCGCCGCTCGCCAGCACATGGTCGGCGACCTGGTCGAGCATTTGGTCGACCGATGACCGGCCGGAGCTGCCGGTGAACCTCACCTCGGCACCGTGCCAGCGCACGAGCGCCAGGTTCGGGTGTACGGGCCCTCCGTCCTCGCCGTAGAGCACGATGACACAGCGCAGTCCGGCCAGGCGGGCCGCGGCGGCCGCGGCGGCGCAGTAATTTGATGCCGGTCCGCCGCCGGTGACGAGAGTGTCCGCGCCGTTAGCCATCGCGTCCGCGACCAGCCGCTCGAGCGGGCGAGCCTTGTTGCCCGCGACCATGAAACCGGTGAGGTCGTCACGCTTGACCCAGATCTCCGCCCGCCCGAGCGAGTGCGCCAGCCGCTCAGCACGCACGAGCGGCGTCGGGAGCGTCGCGAGGGGGTATCGCGCGATCATGCGGGCCACCGCTCCGGTTCGTGCTCCCGCGCAGCGCGGCCGCACTGGACGACTGCATCGACCATCTCTGCCGCGGTGCCGGTATAGGGCGCGGCGAGCGCTTGCTCCAGCGCAGGATCTAGCAGATCCGCCGCGCGCAGTGCCTCGACCAGCGACATTCGAGGCTCCGGTCCGGTCTCCATCG
>JBKPTD010000205.1:0-8927 GCA_046735375.1 Actinomycetota bacterium
GTCGACCACGTGCTCCCCTTCGGCCAGCAGTCGTTGCGCCAGCGGGCGGCCGGCACCGTTGCTGCCCTCGACCGCCCACACCCGCTCCGGCCAACAGGCGACGTGCTTGCGCATCGCGGCATAGCCGGCCTTGTCGGTACCGAACCGGCCCGTCGCCAGCACCGTCTCGCGACCATCGACCACCTCGATAGTGGCCGACAGCTTGTGGGGATCGACCCCGATGAACACCCTCGCCATGTAGCACTCCGCTCCGCTCGACCGACCTACAGGAATCGCGAGGCGGGCATTGCTACTACGAGCTGGGCAGTCCCCTCTGGAGCCACACCCCGGCACGGCACTCGACGGGAACGCAGCCCGGAATAGAGCCACACCCCACACGGGTGGGCAGCCGCGAGGAGAACGTCCCGCCGAGCACCTGGACCGAGTCTGGCCGGACACCGGTCCTAACGGAATCGTCTAGTAGCCGCTACGGACCCGCATTCCCGTCCTGGGGCGACCAATTAGTCGCCCCCCCGGCCACGGCCAGGCGCAGCACGGGGGCCGACTTCGGCGCCGATCCGGATGCTGTCGAGGCTGCGCTTCGAGCCACGGCGACCAACGCGGATGACTTCTTCACCGCGATGGGCAAGGACTGGCGAGATTTCTGTCCGGCGCCGCCGACCCTGTTCCACTACGCCGACACCACGCTTCCCAACGACCCCCGGCTTGGGACGCGCTGTGCGAGGGGGATGCAGACCTCAACGGGTTCTACGGCGATGGCGTGGTGGACGCCCTCGCGGCTGCGGGCCTGTAGGTCGAGAACGAGCCGGGCGAGCCGCCCCCGGGCCTCCGGGGCCCGGGGGCGTTCATGCGCCCGAGTCACGGTCTGCCGACACGATGTGCGTGCGGAGCTAAGTCCCTGACTTGTCTACTGGACCCAGATACCAGGGTCTGCAGCCCTACGGTGTCCAGGGTGTCGGACCGGGCTGGCTCGCAAGTCCCCTTGCCACCTTCGGGTTGGCTTCTCAAGAGCGTGCGGAACCGGCCGACACCCGCCGTGGTGTGGCTCAGCAGAGGCGTGATCGTTCCGAAAGTCAGGTTGCCCACCGCGGACTCTCGCAGCACGGGTCTGTTGCGTTGACTCGGACTGGACCCCTCGGCATGCTCCGCCGCATGCGGCTGACTCGGCGGACTGTCCTATCGGTTCCTGCTCGCTCGGCGTTCGCCGGGTTCCGGTTCCCGCGGGAGGTGATCGTGCTGGCGGTGCGCTGGTATCTGCGCTTCGGCTTGTCCTACCGGGACGTGGAGGAGCTGCTGGCCGAGCGTGGCATCGACGTCAACCATGTCACGGTGCACCGGTGGGTGCGGCGGTTCGCGCCGCTGCTGGCTGACGCGGCCCGGTTCGGCCGGCATCGGGTCGGGGACCGCTGGCACGTGGACGAGACCTATGTGAAGGTCGCCGGCCGGTGGGTGTACCTGTACCGGGCGGTCGACCAAGACGGGCAGGTCATCGACGTGTACGCCTCCACCCGCCGGGGCAGCGAGGCGGCGCGCCGATTCTTCCAACGGGCGAGGACCAGCACCGGTGTCGTGCCGGGGGAGGTCGTCACCGACCGGGCGCCGACCTACCCGCGTGTCCTGGATGAGCTGTGGCCGGCGGCGTGGCACCACGTCGAGCGGTATGCGAACAACCGGGTCGAGGCCGACCACGCCCAGCTGAAGCGATGGCTGCGCCCGATGCGCGGGATCAAGACGATGACCGGTCTACGAATCCTTGCCGCCGGTCACGCCTTCGTGCAGAACCTTCGCCGTGGCCACTACGAGATCGCCGCCGACCAACCCCGCAATCTTCGACTCCCCGTGGCGTTTCGCGATCTGGCCACGGCAATCTGAGGCGCTTCACCGGACGGCCAGCGGCACCGCCCTGCGCCACAATCGAGCAACGCAACAGAGCCGGTCGGCCAACCGCCGACCGCGGCCGCGGGGGTCGTTCCTCGCTACGCGCTCGGTTCGCTTACCGGTGCTAACGCTGGCGGTCCTCCCATGCGTGCCGGCGCTCCCGGGCAATCAGTTCGGTGGCGTGCCGCCCATCCATCCCGAGCCTCTCACTCGCATGGCGAGCCTCCATCCGCGCGAGTTGGGACGCGTGCCTGATCTCCATCCAGGCGTGCTGCAGGGCATGCGCCGCACCAAGGGTCGCCTTGCGCACGAGGCCAGCGTCCGCTGCCTTTTCGTGATCAGCGATATGCCGGTCAGCGAGCCGGGCGTGCTCGGCGCCGTGCTTTGCGTAGAGGTCGCCGTGGGCCGTCAGATGCGTTTGCGAGACCCGCTCGTGGTCCTCGACATGCCGATGCTCGATGTCTGCGTGCTCGGCTGCATGCCGACTTCCCTGGCTCGTCGTGGCCGACGTCTCCTGCTGCGCCATGATGATCACCTCGCCTCAAGGGACAACGTCAACCGGACGCTACTCTTCGCCGCCGAGGACGAGGAAGACCGTCGGCGCACGTGCGCGCCGGGACGCCGCTGACCGGGTCGGCCAGCCTGGTGAGGGCGTTACGACCTGCGAACCTTTGCAAAGTTCGGACGTCTCTGACAAACCTCGCAGAGAGATCACGAGCGATAGAGAAATGCCCTGCTCAAGCATCTCCCTGGTCATCCTGAATGCCTGCCAAACCGCTCGCCACCCAGTCCCCGGGCGAGCTGTGCAGGCCTGGCGAGGCCTCGACAGCGCCTTCCTGGCCCGGGGCGCCACAGCCGTGATCAGCACCCTCTGGAGCATCGCCGACCTGCCGGCACTGCTCTACAGCGTGAACCTCCACACCAGCCTCGCCGACGGTGCCGCCCTCACCCAGGCGCACGCGAGCGCCACATCTCGCCTCCGCAACGGCACGGCACGACCAAGGGCTGCTGACGCTCTGGACCGTGTACGACCCACCTGGAAGAAGGAAATCCGCGGTACCCGTCCGAACCGCGCATACACCTGGGCGGCGTTCCGCCTATCGGGCGCATGCTGGTAGTCGCTCACCGATCGAGCAGTTCGGCGGGCGGTGGATCGAACTGAACGCGCCTCAGTCCACAACCACCGTCGCGCTGACACCCGCCCGCGAGGACGCACCCGCCGGCATCGACACCGGAATCCGTTTCACCACCCAGGACGCGGCAGCGCTACACAACTACCTCACCGACCGTGGCGTGGACGTGGACGAACTGCTGCGCTGGGAAGGCGTGCCGCCCATGTTCGACTTCCACGATCTGGACGGCAACGTCCTCTACGTCAGCGAGCCCCACGCCAGCAGGACTAGCGGGCGGGCGCGTACGCGATCAATCGGCTGGGAGCTGGCAGGATGACGCTGCCTCATCCGCCTAGCTCCTGCCATGTCCACGGCAGCCACTGTGGTCCATCGCGGTCTGGGTGACCCTCCTCGACAGCCAGGCCGCAGCCCGCTGCCACCTCGCCGCGAGCGCACCCGCACTCACCTGGGCACGGCAGCTTGCCGGCCGCATCACCCAGGTTCAGGATGCGCTCACCGGCCCTTCCCGATGAAGATTCGACGGCGAAGAGGAGCGGTTTCGCACGTTGCGCCGGGCGTTCGGCTATTGGAATCTGCCAGCGGCTGACTTCCAGCCCCTTCTACGAGCGGCTGCCGACGCGGGAGGCACAAGATCCGCTCGACCGAGCGCTGGTCGTCATGCTGGACGAGTGCGACCACCAGACCGATCCTGGTCGCTGGGCGGCGATCGAAGAACGGATGGCGAGGCGATCCGCGAGGCGGGGTCGGAAGCCGCACCACAGGTGCGGCACACCTCCGATCACCGGCACGATCGCGATATCGGTGAGGGCACCGGAGAGAGGTTTGTGACGCTGCGCCGGGTAGAGGCTATCCGCTGTCACCCAGCCCTCATGCGTTGACATAGACGGATCCACGAACAGGGTCACCGCCAACGGTACGACCGTCAAACCGGCTCCCTTCTCGGCTGCCTCAAGTCTGATGTCCCGGATCGAAGCGGACCGACCGACGCGATGTGCGGCGCCATTCCGGCATTGACCGCGGGTGTCTCGCACTTCGCATTTCGCGTGCTGGTCAGCAGGTCGTATGGATCTGCAAGAGACACGTCCACGTGACGCTCCCGCCCGTTCGCCGTGCGGGCGTTGACCCGCAGGCTCGGTTCGTCGAGCGCCCGCAGGGCCACCGCACGCGTGTCGCAGTCGGGGCTGCCGGCGATCGAGGCAAGTGCGGTCCACTGCTGCGGCTGGGCGACGGCCTTGCTGATCGCGTCATCGTGCGGCGCCAGGTAGCCCGAGCCCACGATCGCCGCCGCGGTCACGTCCACGGGCTGGTGACCGGCGTTGTACAGCCGCAGGCGGAAACTCACGTCGTACTCGTCCCTGGGATCGATGCCGCCGACGCCGACCAGCACCGCGGCCAGTGACACGGCACTGCGCGAGGCACGGTCGGCGGCGGCGTCGCGTTCCTCGTCCGCGATCGGCCGGCCAGATGGGCCCGGCGGTGCCGTCCCTCGCCTCCTCAGGTTCCCGCACGAACCAGCCGCTGAAACCATCGTCACTGCCAGGAGGTCGTCCAGGACTCCATCGCAGCGCCCCGACCGAGGAGTGCGTATGGACAACGACAAGTGCATCGAGCGGTCCAACCGAGTCCGCCGCCCACGCGACGGTCCCGTCAGGCCGGGGACGGGTCCATCGACGGCACGGTCTTCTACGACGAGGAGCTGCTCGCGGTCGACAACAACCCAACCAGCCCGCACTACGGCCGGCTGTAGGCGACGTTCATCAAGTTCCACATGACTCTGCCGAGTGGGCGGAGCGACTACTGCCCGGCGCAGGTGGCGTACACCGACGACGTCCCCAGCGCCGATCCGTCAACGGCGAGCTGGGGCGCATACCGCATCGTGCCGGACGACCCGGGTGCGAACGGGACGGGGCGGTCGGCCAACCAGTGGGCGGTGCCGGTGGTCGATGAGACCGGTGCCCTCAACGTCGGCTACGCGATCGAGGAATGCAACCACCTCGTACGACCCGGCGATGTTCTTCACCCGTTCGCTGGACGGCGGTGTGTCCTTCACCGACCCCGTGCGGATCGACAAGCCCGGACAGTTCGCGGACAACCCGAACCGGCAGGACATCCTGCCATCGAAGAACGCCCGCCTGCCCATTTCACCCTCGCTCGCGTACGACCCGACCCGCGACCGGCTGCTGTGGGTGTACCAGAACAACCTGCAACATCCGCATGTGAAGAACGACTGACCCGGGTCCCAGGCCACGGTGCTGATGTTGGTCTGGCTCCAAGTGTCGCCCCCATCTGTGGAGAGAGCCTGGAATGTCTCGATCACCCTGAACGCGGGATCGTTCCTCGTGTCATACCAGATCGCATGGACGCTCCCGCTCTCGTCGACCGAGAGCCAGGGGAAGAACTGGTCCCTGGGCGCCGGGGCACCCGTCCCCGTCACGCTGATCGTCCGAGCGTCCGACCAGGTGGCCCCGAAGTCGTGCGAGGTCTGCAGTGATATGTCCGCCCCCCGAGACGCCACCTTCATCGGCGACTACAACGCGATCGCGGCGTCGGAGGACGTGATCTATCCCGTGTGGACCGATGGGGCGGAACACGCCCGGGCGCCCGCCGGGACAGACCGACATCTTCACCAACGTGGAGATCCAGCAGTAGCGACCCTGGCAGTTCGTGAGGAGGGGCGCCCCTCGGAGCGCCCCTCCATAGGTAGCTGGCGGTGCCCTTTACCTCACCTGCGGCCAGCGATCTCGCCAACCCGGGAGCTGGCTGACTACGTGATCGTTCCCAGCCGGTGTGGCCACGCGTGGTCTGGCGCGTGCACGCGCCGCGATTTAGGGCAGCGGCGAACGGCCCCGGCCGTTTCGCGCCGGGGCCGCTGTCGGTTCGGCTGGTCGTTACGGGTGGGAGCGGACCGAGTAGACGTCGCTTTGGCCGGTCACCGGGCCGGCCTGGGCGAAGAAGGCCAGGAGGTCGTTGCCGATCGAGGCCAGGCCCTCGTAGTCACCCACGAAGAAGCCTCGCGCGACCGGCGCCTGCTCCAGGTTGAATGGCCCGGCCAGGTGGTTCTCGGACCAGTTGGCTGGGTTCGTGCAACTGGCGTGGCAGTGGACCAGCCACGCGTCGGTGTCGAGACCCGCTGCCGGGGTGTTGGTGCGGAAGTCGTAGTAGGTCACGCCTACGGTTCCGTCAGCTGCCACGTGCACGGAGGGCGTGAATGCCTGCCGGTTGCCGGCGGGGATGGTGGTCGGCGTCTTGTTCACCTTGATCGGTTCTGACCAGGTGTTCCCGCCGTCGATGGATTGGGAGAGGACGATCTCGTCGTAGGTTCGGCCGTTGAATCGCCCGTCGTCCCAGACGGCGTAGAGAGTTCCGGTTCTCTGGTCGACGGCGATGTCGGGCAGGCTCTCGCCCGCGCGGACGTTCTGCCCGGTGTCCGGGTCGCGGACGTCGACCGATTGATCGGTCGAGATGATGATCGGCTCGGACCAGTGCTCGCCCTTGTCATGGGAGACGATGACCGCCTCGAAGAACTGGTTCACCGACCCTTGACGGCCGGACCCTCTGGTGAGGGCGAAGATGTCGACGAGGGTTCCATCCGGCTGAACGGCGATCTGGTTGCCGATCGTGAACAGGTTCGCCTCGGGGGCGAAGATCGCCCGTGCCGGCTCCCATGTCTGGCCGCCGTCGGTGGTCCGGCTGAAGTAGATGTCACCGCGGAATGCGAACGAGTGCGCCGCGGCGCTGGAGCTGGCGTTCTCGCTCGGAAGGCGGCTGCGATCCCAGACCGCGTAAACGTAGTTGCTGTCGGTGGGATCGGCGGTGATCGAGTTCTTGTCGTTGAAGTGGAGGTCTGTCGTCTCCCTGATGAGCGTCGTGGGCTGACTCCACGTGTCGCCACCGTCGGTGGACTTGGCCACCAGCATGGCCGAGGTCAGCAGATCCGCGTTCGCGGACAGGCTCATGAAGTAGGCGTGACCATTCGGCGAGAACGTCACCCACGGATCGGAGGCGCGATCGATGTCACCGCCGTTGGCGGGCGTCCCGCCAGAGCACGTGCTGAAGTGAGGCCACGAGTGGATCGGCCACGTCTGCCCGCCGTCGTGGGAGACCGCTGCGACGAGGCCGTGCGCGCCCCCGTTCGACCAGCGGTCCTGCTGGTAGACGCCGATGATGTTCGTCGGGTTGGTTGGGTTGACGGCTACGAACGGCTCGACCTCGGAATTGACGAAGTTCGTTCCGGGCCCGCCGACTGTGCAAGCGGCGAACGGGCTTGGGCTTGATGCGTTGACGGGCGCGTCGGCCATATAGGCCGTGGCCCATGCAGGCGTGGCAAGTGCGGTCGCGATGGCAGCGACTAAGGCGTAGCGCAGAACCTTTCTACGCATGGTGCTCCTCCTCTTTCCGCGTCCCGTGAGTAGGGGCGGAGCGCGAGAGGTCGCGGATTGATTCGTTTGCGTGGATCGTTGAGCGACGGATCGCTCGACGAGTCGGTCTCCTCCTGATGACGGATTCGCTCGAGGCTTGTGGACGCGGGCAACGGTGGCGCGATCGGCCGCTGCCATTCATGGCCACATGCCGGACACGACGCCCGGTCTGTCCGGGCCCTGCCGAACCTCCCACGTGGACGCTAGACCTCGCTCAGACCCATGGCAACACGGCCAGGGGCCAGCGCGTCGTCCGCCCGAGACGTAGCAGGGCCCGACTCGCTCACTGACCGCAGGAGCGCTCACCCTCGGCCTGGTACCGCTGCCGCGCTCAGCCCTCCGACCCATCGCAGTCTGGCACTAAGGCGACGGACGGAGGCTCCCGTCGTGCCGTCTCCTTGCGGCGTGTTCCGGAAGCGGGATCAGTGGTGGCTGGCCCGCCGGTCCGGTGACGCCGACGAGGCCGTGTGATTCGTCGTCGGGGCCGGCGCTGAACCAGATCGCGTTGGTCCCACTGGTGTTGGCGGTTCCGGGCAGCAGCGCCCAGAGGCCGTCGATCGAGATCATGTCGTTGTTACGGTCGCGCAGGAAGCCGAGGAAGTCCCCGTTATCGGTGTACGCCCCGATCTTCCCGTCGCCGAAGTTGCCGACGAGGAGCGATCCGGCGAACCTGCCGAAGCTGGCAGGGGCGATGGTCATGCCCCAGGGGCGTTCAGGTTGCCGCGGCTAACGACTCGCTGAACCGTCTGGCCGAAGTTGGTGTACTTGTCGACGAAGCCGAGGTTGTGCCCGGCGATCTCACCTTCGGCGGCCGCGTCCTGCTTGGCGTAGCTGACATAGACCGATGAGCCGGAAACGAACACGTCGAACGGCGCGTAGCCGGCGGGCAGGTCCGGATCGGTGAAGGCAGAACCGACGTCGACGTGGTTCCAGTTACCGTCGAAGACGTCGATGCGCCCGTGGTGGAAGTCGGCTGCCAACAGATAGGGACCGCTGGCAGTGTGCAGCAATGCCCGACCCTTGTAGATCCTCGGCGGGGAGCGTGTGGATGGGGGCTGAGCATGGATGATCGAGCAGTGGAATCAGCAGACCATTGTGATCGTGGGGGTGTCCGGTGCGACAAAACGGGTGACTACCCGCGGCGCGTCCAGCCGGGCAATGGCCGCCCACGGGTCTGTTGCATTGAGCGATCCGAAGTGATCTCGACAGGAAGCACCGCCCATGGTGGTGGCTGATGCTCGGCGTGCTCATGATGATTGTCCTGCTCGACTGGTTTATGGAGAAGTGGCAGCAGCGCCCGTGGCGAGCAGCGATGCTCTGGACAATCGTGATGATCATCCTGCTCGTGGACGTCTTAGCGCTCACCGTGCACTTTGGCTGGGGCATGAATCCCCTCAAGGTCTAGGGTAACGGCCATGGCTCCCCGGCCACGCATCTCGGCATAGCCAGCCTTGTCGGTGCCGTACCGGCGGACCAAGCAGCCGCCAGGCCTCCTCCC
>JBKPTD010000206.1:0-6549 GCA_046735375.1 Actinomycetota bacterium
CCTCGGTCGCGGTCGCCTCGGTCGCGGTCGCCTCGGTCGCGGTCGCCTCGGTCGCGGTCGCCTCGGTCGCGGTCGCCTCGGCCTGGCCAGTTTCAGCTGGTACTGGCTCAGTGGCAGTTGTTGGCTCGGCGGCCTCCGCCTCCGCGGACTGGCTGGCGAGCAGCTCGCGCTCCCACTCCGCGAGCGGCTCCTCCGCGCCCAACTCCCGCCCAGCAGGCTTCTCCTCGCCGCTGGGGGCAGCACCCGCTCGGGCGATCAAGCCCTCGGCGACGGCGTCCGCGATCACCCGGGTGAGGAGGTTCACGCTGCGAATGGCATCGTCATTGCCCGGGATCGGGTAGTCGACCTCATCGGGGTCGCAGTTGGTGTCGAGGATCGCGACCACCGGGATGCCGAGCTTCTTTGCCTCGCCGACAGCGATGTGCTCCTTCTTGGTGTCAATGACCCAGACAGCGCTCGGCACTCGCTGCATGTCGCGAATGCCACCAAGTGAGCGCTCAAGCTTGTCCTTCTCCCGGCGCAGCGAGAGCAGCTCCTTTTTGGTCATGCCGCTCATTGCCACGTCGTCGAAGTTGATCTCGTCGAGCTCCTTGAGACGCTGAAGGCGCTTATGGACGGTCGAGAAGTTCGTGAGCATGCCGCCCAGCCAGCGCTGGTTGACATACGGCATTCCGACCCGGGTGGACTGCTCGGAGATGGCCTCCTGAGCCTGCTTCTTGGTTCCGACGAAGAGGATCGACCCACCGTGGGCCACGGTCTCCTTGATGAAGTCGTAGGCCCGGTCGATAAAGGACAGCGACTGCTGCAGGTCGATGATGTAAATGCCGTTGCGCTCAGTGAAGATGTAGCGCTTCATCTTCGGGTTCCATCGTCGGGTCTGGTGCCCGAAGTGGACGCCGCTCTCGAGGAGCTGGCGCATGGTTACGACGGCCATGCCGTGCTACTCCCTATTCCGCGCCCATTGGTCGGGCGCACCTCGGTTGGTTCGCGACGGATCTCACCCGGCCGTCCTCGGACGACTTGTGGGCGGGAGCCATCACGCCTGACGCCCTGCCGCGCCGCGGGCCTCAGCTCGCGGACCGAGAGGCACCGCCCGATCAGCGATCGGGCGCGGGCGTTGTGATGTCGGCCCAGAACAGACCGGGCCGCCCGGCAAGTGTACGTGATGTTCTGTGCCCGACTCGACTGACCTTCTTCAGCATCGACGAGCTTGGGTCGCCGGTCCACAGGGGCAGATTTCTGCCGACCCCTGTCCACAGGTCGCACGTCCACCGCTCATGGACGGTCGAACAGCGCCACTCTGGATCTCATGCGCCGTCCTCGCATGCAGCTGGTTCTGTGGATCTGGCTGCTCGTCATCAGTCCCTCCATCGCCGCGGCTCCTGCGGCGTACTCGCGGGGCAGCGCAGAGTGGAAGTGGCCGCTGGACCCGAAGCCTGTGGTTCTGCGCCCCTTTGAACCGCCTTCAGAGCCATGGTTAGCGGGTCACCGCGGCGTCGATCTGTCGGCGAGGTTCGGGCAGCACGTCCGTTCGGCCGGAGCTGGAGTCGTCACATTCGCCGGCCCGGTGGCGGGCCTGCCTGTCGTGACGGTGTCCCATGGGGTGCTGCGGACAACCTACGAACCCGTCGAGCCGGCCGTGCAAGTAGGCGATCGGGTGCGGGCGGGCGATGCGATCGGCCGGCTGAGCCGGGCGGGCGCGCACTGTGGTGCACGACGGCCGTGTCTGCATTGGGGGTTGCTGCGGGGCAGCACCTATCTCGACCCGTTGGCCCTGCTCAGGAGCGGACCGATCCGACTGCTTCCCCGCGGTGCAGGCACCGCACCGGATCCCACGGCCGCGGACGTGGCCTCCCGAGCTCGCCCACGTCCCTTGAGCAGCCAGGAGCGGGACCGCGGCCCGAGTCGCGGACAAGCGGCCATCCTTGGCGGCTCAGCGCTGGTCCTCGGCGCCTTAGGTCTCGCGGTCCGCAGGCGCTGGATGGAAGCAGCAACGGTTGGCAACGGCTCAGGGCGTTAACCTCGCGCGGAGCTGAAGGACCGCTCTGGCGTGAATCTGGCAGACCCGGCTCTCTGAAACACCGAGCACGTCACCGATCTCGGCGAGCGTGAGGCCCTCGAAGTAGTAGAGAGTCACTACTGTCTGCTCGCGCTCTGGCAGGAGCTCGATCGCTTGACCAAGTCGCTGCCTCGTCTCGTGCATCTCAAATGCGGCGACGGGATCGATGGCGCTCGTGTCCTCAAGCGTGTCACCGAGACTCACCCTGTTCGACCGATCGATCGACGCGCTCATGAGCTCGTCTAGAGCGAGCACGTTAACCGTCGACAGCTGGCTGAAGATGGCGTGCAATTCGCTGAGCGGCATGCCGAGGTGGGCCGCCAGCTCGGCATCCCCAGGATGCCTGCCGAGGGATGCCTCGAGCTCCGCGTACCCCCGCTCGATGAGGCGAGCCTTCGCACGGACAGATCGTGGGATCCAGTCGAGTGCACGCAACTCGTCGATGATTGCGCCGCGGATGCGCCTGATCGCGTAGGGCTCGAATCTGGTTGCTCGCTCTGGGTCGAACCTCTCGATCGCATCGATCAGCCCGAAGATCCCATAGGACACGAAATCGGCATGATCCACCGTGGTCGGCAGCCCGGAGCCGAGTCTGCCGGCGACGTACTTCACCAGCGGCGAGTAGTGAAGGATCAAGCGCTCACGCAGTCGCTCGTCCCCGGACGTCCTGAACTCCTGCCACAGCCGGAGGAGCGCGCCGGCCGGTGCACTGCCACCGAGCAGCTCCCCCCCGAGTGCACCGTCGAGAATCGCCGAAGCGGTCGCGGCCACGGCTGGAGCGACTGCCGTGTCGACGTCACGCACGGGGATGCGCCCGCTCATAGGTGGTGATGAGCCTCTCGACCGACACATGGGTGTAGATCTGCGTGGTGGCGAGCCTAGCGTGGCCAAGGAGCTCCTGGACGGTGCGCAGATCAGCGCCACCCTCCAGCAGGTGAGTAGCCGCAGAGTGGCGCAACCCATGTGGACCGACATCTGGGGCGCCGGCCAACTCGGCCAGCCTGCTATGCACGAGAGCGCGGACAATCCGCGGATCGATCCGCCGTCCCCGTTCGCCGAGGAAGAGCGCAGAGCCCGACCGTTCACCGACAAGCGCCGGCCGGCCGCGCTCGATCCACGCGGTCGTGGCACGGAGGGCAGGCAATCCGACCGGCACGACTCGCTCCTTGCTGCCCTTGCCAAGCACCCGGAGGACCCGGCGGTCCACTTCGAGATCATCGATGTCGAGGCCGCACACCTCACCGACCCGGATACCCGTGGCGTAAAGGAGCTCAAGCAGAGCGTGATCGCGCAGCTCTACTGGCTCGCCGCCGCCAGCGCGGCCGGCCTCGGTGTCGAGAAGCGCTGCCGCTTGGTCCTGCCGCAGCACCGCAGGCAGGCGACGCCCGGTGCGAGGGGTTCCAAGTGCGGCTCCATGATCGACAGCCGCCCGTTGTGTCCGAACGAGAAACCGGCTGAATGTACGGACGGCAGCGGCGCGGCGAGCAAGCGTGGCGCGGGAATGGCCGGTGCTTGCACTCTTGGCGAGCCAGCTACGGAGCGCCGGAAGATCGATCCCGTCCGGATCGGTGATGCGGAGCCGGGCAGCATGCTCTGCAAGATCGGTGATATCACCGACGTAGGCGCGCACTGTATGTGGCGACAGGCCCCGCTCCCCGGACAAGTGAGTGGCAAAGGCCGCGATCGCTTCCCCCAATGCACGTGAGCCGAATGCCACCTGATCGATAGGCCCAGCCGGCTCCCCAGCCACAGTCACAAGGCCCACGCTTACCTGCCGGGTGCACTCGGTCAAGCACCCCGGCCGTCAAGCCGATGAGTAAGCGTCCAACGCAGGCACGTCTACCTGCTTCAGAAAGAGGAAAACCGGGTGGCTATCCAGCTGCGCCAGTGCGACGCCAGCCGCCATCGAGCCGCTCGACAAGCCCTTCGGCGAGCAGATGGCCGAGGGCGGAGACGACGGTCTGTCCCGCGAGGCCGGCGGAGATCACGACGGCATCTGTCCCGACTGGTCGGTGTCGCGGTGGGGGTACCGCCTCCAGAACGCGCGCGGTTTGGGCCGGCAGGCCGTCAGACGGCTTCACCTCGCCGCGCGGCCACGGGGCGAGGTCTGCGCCGATCTCGCCGACCGCATCGACCACTTCGCCCGCGTTGGTGACGAGGAGCATGCCGAACTCGCGGATCGCGTGGTGGACCCCCGCAGACATGGCCGAGGTCACCGGACCTGGCACGCCCATGGTCGGTCGGCCCAACCGCAGCGAATGATGTGCGGTCGACAGCGCCCCGCTGCGTATCGAAGCCTCGACGACGACTGTGCCGGCCACCAAGGCGGCAATCAGCCGATTTCTGATAAGGAACCGCACGCGCGTCGGGTGGTCTCCGGGTGGTAGCTCACTGACCAGCAAGCCCTCCTCGGCGATCCGCTCAAGCAAGCGCGAATTCCCCGGTGGGTAGACCTGATCCACCCCACAGGCCAGCACCGCCACCGTGGTGCCGCCCACGGCAAGAGCACCCCGATGCGCTGCGGCGTCCACGCCGTAGGCGCCACCTGACACGACTGTCCAGCCACGCTCGGCAAGCGACGCAGCAAGCTCAGCCGCAAGGCTGTTGCCATATGCAGTGCATGCTCGAGCGCCGACCACGGCGACTGACCGCGCGGCGTTCTTCGCAAGGTCAGCCGAGCCGCGCACCCAGAGCGCGATCGGTTCTCCGTCGCCAAGATCGGCTAACGGCGCCGGCCATTCCCGGTCGTCTGGGCATACAAGGCGCGCGCCAGCGGCCTGGGCCGCATGAAGGTCAGCCTCCACGTCCAGCTTGCCCAGCCTCGCGGACCAGTGCGGCGCCCGGGGAGATACCAGCGCGCCTGCCTTGAGCGCAGCGAGCACCTCGGTCGCGCTCGTCCCTTGTAGGAGGCGCCACATCTCGGTATCCGGCGGCTCGACGAGCCTGTTGAGTGCAGCCCGCGCCAGCCGGTCGTCGTCCCGAGGCCGAACGTCCGGATTCACGCCGCGACCTCCTGCGGGGTACCACTGCGCAGGGCGAGCGCGGTGGACGCGTCGCCGCGGTTGGGCCGATCCCTGCCGGCCAGGTCGGCGAGCGTCCACGCAACCCGAAGCACTCGGTCGAGGCCACGAGCTGTCAAGGTCCCGGTCGTCACCGGTCGCTCGAGGAGGGCGAGCGCATCGGAGTCCGGTCGCAGGATCGTGCGCAGCAGCGGACCAGGTATCTCTGCGTTGCAGCGCCAGGGGAGGTCACGTAGTCGCCAGCTCGTACGTTCCCTCGCCTGCTCGACCCGGGAGGCGACGACGGCCGTAGGCTCGGCCGAGCCGCCGCCGATGAGAACCTCGCCGCGACCAACCCGGTCGAGCCTGACCCGAAGGTCGACCCGGTCGAGCAGCGGACCGGAAAGCCGCGCGAGATAACGGCGCCGCGTCGTCGGCGTGCATGTGCATGCGACGTTGGCGGTCCCTGCGAATCCGCATGGGCATGGATTCGCCGCGAGGACGAGCTGGAAACGGGCGGGAAAGCTGAAGATGCCCTTCGCCCTTGCGATGACGACCTCACCGCACTCGAGCGGCTGCCGCAGGGCGTCGAGAACGGTCGGGCTGAACTCAGGTGCTTCGTCGAGAAAGAGCACTCCCTGGTGGGCGAGGCTGGCGGCGCCGGGACGCACCTGGCCGGAGCCGCCTCCGACCATCGCCGCGACCGTCGCCGTGTGGTGCGGATGCTGAAAGGGCCGGTGCGAGCAAAGTGGCTGGTCGGGTGGGAGCGCGCCGACGAGCGAATGGATCGCCGTCACCTCCAAGGAAGCGTGCCGATCCAATGGCGGCAGTAGCCCAGGCAACCGCTCGGCCAGCATCGTCTTGCCCACGCCTGGTGGTCCATAAAGGAACAGGTGGTGACCGCCAGCCGCGCAGATCTCGATCGCCTGCCGCGCCTCTTGCTGTCCGACCACGTCGCTCATGTCCATCGGGGGGCTGGTGTCCGACGCGTTCGACCGGCCGGGGTCGGCGTTGCTCGGGATGTCGGCCTCTCGGCTGGCGCGATGGGCCTCCTCGACAGCGTCGGCCAGCTCGTCCCCCGTCAGCTGACCGCGGAGTGCCGCTATCAAGTGCGGCAGCGAGGGCACCGCCATGACATCGACGCCAGGGACGAGCGCGGCCTCGGCTCGGTTGAGCGCGGGGACAATCACCCGCCGGATCCCGCTGTGCGTCGCGGCCAGCACCGCGGGCAGTACGCCGCGTATCGCCCTGATCCGTCCATCAAGGCCGAGCTCGCCGAGGAGCACCACATCGTGGAGCGCGTCGACGGGAAGCAACCCATTCGCGGCGATAAGCGCGCAGGCCATCGCGAGATCGAAAGAGCTGCCGCGCTTGTGCAGTGAGGCAGGTGAGAGCGACACCGTCAGCCGCCCAGGCGGCCAGGGCTCACCACTGTTGACGACGGCGGCGCGCACCCGGTCGCGCGCCTCGGTCAATGCGGTGTCAGGCAGC
>JBKPTD010000207.1:0-5735 GCA_046735375.1 Actinomycetota bacterium
GCGCCGATCTGCGCGGGACCCCGCTCGCCGCGGTGCCACCGCCGCGTAGCTCATCGGGCTGGCCCGCGCGGACGAGCCGGCGTCCCACCGTGCCATCCGCTGCAACGCCGAGCGATTTGCTTTTCGTCAGGCCGGCGCGTACCCCATCGGCGATCGCGATGCGGTCGTCTTGGGTGAGGAAGCGCGGCGAGATGGGACGGTTCGGTACGACCACCGAGCCAGCGTCGATAAAGGACAGCGATATGCGCAGCTGAAGCGATGGCTGCGCCCGATGCGCTGGATCAAGACCATGTCCGGGCTGCGGGTACTCGCCGCCGGTCACGCGTTCGTCCAGAACCTGCGCCGCGGCCACTACGAGTTGGCCGCCGACCAACCCCGAAATCCTCGACTCCCGGCGGCGTTCCGTGACCTGGCCCGGCAGTCTGAGTGCTTCACCGGACGACCGGCCACCCCAGCCTGCCCCACGACCGGCTAATGCAACAGGCCCGCCAGGGACGTGCCGGAGGTGCCGTTGGCCGAAGATCAGCATCCGGTCGGTGAGTTCGGTGCGGGCGGTGAGCACGAACCTCTCGGCGTAGGCGTTCGCACGTGGGTAGCCGGCGGGGATCTTGAGGACCTGGATGCCCGCGTCTCAGCGGACCCTCTCGACCCGCTGCTGCCCCTCGACGATCCATTCACTGAGCCGAGTCAGGTCGGCACCTGCGGCGATGAGCAGTGCGGCCTGCAGCGCCTTCCCCGCCCACTCGTCCCCTGTGCCGCGGGCATAGCACCCAAGCGTCACACCCGCCCGTTCCGCTAGTAGGTCACTGCGGCCGTTGGCGAGCTCTCGCAGCTCGGCGAGCGCGGCCTCGACGTCCAGCGGTCGCCGGCACAGATACCGGCCGGATGGCCGCGGCCAAAGTCTGTCCGGCAAGGCGATCTTGGGGACAGGAGGAAGCCTCGGCAGTTTCCCGGCAGTTTTCCGGCAATCTGCGATGGACTGCCCGGTAGACCGCTGGCTGGTTCGTTATCACCTGGCACACTTCGCGGGTGACTGGAGAAGTCGGCGCGCTGACCGCCGTGTGGACCCCGGAGCGATCCGACTACATCGAGGCGTTCCGGGCACGGAACAAGGCGAACCACGCTGAGGTGAAGATCACCGTGCTCCTCGGTTTGTGCCTCCTCGTAGTCGCGGTCGGCGTGGCGAGAGGCTCGTACGGGCTGGCGGCCGTCGGCCTTTCCGGGACAGTGTCGGGAGCACTGGTGGTTCTCGCCGGCCCTCCGCTGGCGATACGCAGGCTGTGGCGGAGGAACGCGCACCTCATGACGAGCATGCGCGTGGTGTTGCACCCCGACGACGGGGTGACCGTCCAGGCGGGCGACATAAAGTCGACTGTTCCCTGGTCGGCGCTGGGTAGTGTCTTCGAGACGCCTCGGGTGTTCGTGGTGCAGCTTGCCGGGCCGGGGAGGAGGCCGTTCATCCTGCTTGCAAAGCGGGCGTTGGCGCAGCCGGACGGGGATTCGACAGCGCGGCTGCTCCTCCAACGCGCCGGATCGACCGCGACCCTTTGAAGGGGCACGTCGATCCAGGACCGCCACGACAGGATCCTCGGTGGCATGCTTCGGGCATGGCAGCGGACGGAATCCAAGAAGCAGATGGAAGGCTCGGCGGATAACGTCCCCGGGTCCAGACGACATCTCCGCCCGTTATCTTTCACCGCACCGCGGCCGCGGCGTCCACGTCCAGCGGTTCCGCGACGCCTAGCGGCCGTGCCCGCGAGCTGAGCAGTGATGATGCCGTCAGGGTCGGGCTTACCGCGATTCACAGCCATGCTTGCGACGGTAGCTGCGGGCTCAGCCAAACCTGAGCCTCCGCAGATTGCGGCGGTCAAGGTCGCCTGCCGAACCGAGGTTGCGGAGGCTACTCGCACACGGCGCCGGTGACCTCTAGCGGGTAGTCAAACTCGCCTGCGGGAAATGCCCTCGATTCTGTTGGCTTGGGTAGACGGCGACGTCGCCCCGCGCCCACACCTCCGACTCGAGATATCGGAGAGCGTGAGTGTTGCCGGTGCCGCGGCGCCCGTCAAGAACCTGGTGATCGATTGCCTGTAGCGCGCTGGCGACACCAGCGTCTACGAATGTGTCACGAAGCTGGTCGGCCTGCCGCTGCTCTGCACGCTTCGGTATCAAGTTGAGTACTCGGTTAATCGGCGAGAGACCACTGGACATGCGCAGGCTAGCGACCAGCGGAGATGTTAGTCGCCGTTCGGCCACATTCACACGCGCGCGACGCCGACCTTGGCCCGCTCGCGGAGCGGCGACGGGCCGGGGCCGGGGTTCACGCCCGGTGAGGGTCTCAGTGATGGTCATCGCCCCCTGAGGGCCGGGTCTGATTGGACGCCGCTTCGGCCTGTCGAGTACCGCTTTCCACAGCGACGGGCCGGAGGGCCGCAGGATGGTACCGGTTGCCGCCGAATCCGGTATCAAGGCTGCAAGGAGGGGGCGATGCCGACCCCACCCACGAACAAGGGCAAGAAGCTCAGCGGTCGATGGGAGTGACCTGTAGCTGACGATCACCTCCGCGTGCGTCCAGGTCCGCGATCTTCGTGGGTGTGACATCGAAAAGCAGCGAGATGCCTGACGCAACCGACGGTGACGGGCTGGCGGAAAGCTGCTGGCGCTGGATCGGCTGCGGCCGATCGCGGTGGTCGAGGCCGAACCACCGGTCTGTGCGCGGAGGCGGTCTTCAGGGTGTCGGCATCTGCCTCGCGGATCCCAGTCATGGCGGCTGGCTGCCAGTGACGCCGGATTGCCGGCTGCATCGGCTTCTGCGGCGCGCGGAGCATGGCCGCCGACGTGGTCGTCGGCTTCGTGCGCCGCTACTGGTGCTGGTCGCCGGCGCAGACGCCGTCCCTTCGCAGGTGCACTCCGGATACCTGCTTGGCCAGGCGTCGAGCGAACGCGGCGAACTCCTGCGCCTTCCGCCAGTGCGGGAAGGCGAGGTCGACGAACGAGTGCCGAGCACCGTCGTAGGCGGTCGGCGGAGCGGAGGTCAGTTCGCGGGGCTGCGGGTCGCTGCGGCCTGGGTCATGGCGGCTATGAGGGCCGCGGTGGCCGGAGGGTCGGGTGGGTCGCCGTAGGTGGCCGCGTAGATCTGGCGGGGCGGGACCGGGAGCCGGGTGGCGGTGATCGCGGGGTGGCGGTGAGCGCGCAGGGCCAGTCCGGGGATTGTGGTGACGCCCATGCCGGCGGCGACAAGGCTTTGCATCACCACCATGTCGTCGGTGGTGTAGGCCAGGTGCGGGGAGAAGCCGGCGTGTTCGCACATCTCCACGAGGTGGCTGCGGCATCTCTCGCAGCCGGCGATCCAGGGTGTGTCGGTGTGGTCGGTGAGTGTGGTCCCGCCGCCGGTCGTGAGCAGGAAGAGCGGATCGTCCAGCAGGTGGGTCAGGCGGATGCTGGCGTCCTCGGGGACCGTGTCGTCGTACCGGAAGATCACGGCGACGTCGACGTTGCCCGCCCGTAGCTGCTGCAGCGCGTCCTCGGGGTGGGTATCGGTCAGTCCAAGCTCGAGACGGGGATGCTGCCGGGCAAGTATGGCGGCCGCCTGAGGGAGCAGCGAGCTCATGACAGAGTTGAAGCCGGCCAGTCTGACCCGTCCGGCGTGCAGGCCGACCAGCGTGGACAGTTCCGCGGTCGCCGAGTCGACCCTACCGATGATCTCGGCTGCCCGGTCCGCGAGAAGGCGTCCGGCGTCGGTGAGCCGAATCCCGCGGCCAACCCGCTGCAGCAGCCTGGCGCCGGACTGGGCCTCGAGCCTGGAGAGGTGGTGGCTGATCGCTGGCTGCGTGTAGCGCAGTTCTTTGGCGGCCGCGGTGACTGACCCGTGGCGTCGGACGGCATCGATGACGCGAAGTTGGACGAGGGTCACCATCCATAAAGTCTAGGCATGGATAACCGCAGATATTGGCATTAGACCTATCGATCGTTCGGCGGCACGCTCGTTACCAAGGCTTCGTTGCAATGGCTCGTTTGCCAAAGCTCGATGCCGGACACCGCAACCCCTCGGCGATAAGGGATACGACGATGACGACGTTCGCGATCGCGGCGCTGGTGCTGATCATGCTGCCCGGGCCGGACCAGGCCCTGATCACCCGTAACTCCCTGGTCGGCGGCCGGCACGGCGGGTTGCTGACCATGCTCGGCGGTGTACTCGGCCTGACCGTGCACGCCGCGGCCGCCTCGGTCGGGCTGTCGGCGCTGCTGCTCGCCTCCGCGGCCGCGTTCACCGTACTGAAGATCATCGGAGCGGCCTATCTGCTATGGCTCAGCGTGCAGATGCTGCGGTCGGCGATCCGTTCCCGTCGCTCGCTGGTTGTGGACGAGCCGGCAGCGGTGCCGCGCCAGCGGTCGGTGTACATGCGGCAGGGGTTCCTGTCCAACGCGCTCAACCCGAAGGTGGCGCTGTTCTTCGTCACCTTCCTGCCCCAGTTCCTCTCCTCTGACAGCGGCTCACCATGGGCCGAGGCACTGCTGCTCTCGGCGATCTTCGCAGTGGAATACCTGGCCTGGTTCGGCCTGTACGTCGCGGCCGTCGACCAGCTCGGCCGCTGGCTGCGCCGGCCGCGGGTGAAGGCGCGGATCGAACAGATCACCGGCCTGCTCCTCGTCACCGTCGCCGTCCGCCTGGCCGCCGCCAGCCACTGACCCGACCGACCTGCATCCCGACGCCGGTGGCGATCAGCGAACAGGACGCGCGGGTGGGTGGGCGCCCGGTCGGTGATGACCTCGACCGGCGTCACACCGGTAGCCTTCGTGGCTCGCTGGGAGAACCGGTGCGCCGCCTTGCCGCCCCGCCGCGCGGAGGCGTACCCGTCGATGACCCGCCCGAACTGACCTGAGCAGGGTCTGTTGCATTGAGCGATCGCAAGTGATCTTCGCAGGAAGATTTGCGGTCAGCATCCTGCGCGGTGCACCTTCGCACCCCCGACGCGACCTTGTCAGCACCGACTTGAGGCACAGCGAAGGGCCTCCGGCAGTAAGATTTCCTGTCAAGATCACTTCGGATGGCTCAATGCAACAGACCCATCGCACAGTGACGGAGCCACTTCAAGCCGCCACTGTGCCGCTTATTGGGCAGTGCGGTTCGCGCAAGCTCCGGGAATGCCGCGCCCAGCCGGGCCGACGAAGGTGGCGGGACGTAGGTGTTCAGGTGGCAGGCGATCCTGGGCGGATGGCGATGTCGCGTCGCGGGAGGCTGACGCTGATGTCCAGCCCCCCGGTGGGCACGGCAGTGGCGTGGACGGTGCCGCCGTGCAACGCGGCGATCGATGAGACCAGGGTGAGACCGAGCCCGAAGCCGTCGTGGCCGACGCGGTCGTCGAGCCGGGTGAACGGCAGGAACAGGCGCTCCACCGTGTCGGCAGGGATCACGGCGCCGGTATTGACCACGCGCAGGACGGATGTCGCGTCGTGGGCGGTCGTCGAGACCGAGACGGCGCCGCCGGCGAGGTTGTAGCGCTCGGCGTTGTCGAGCAGGTTGGCGACGAGCCGTTCGAGCAGCACGCTGTCGCCCG
Source organism: Actinomycetota bacterium (assembly GCA_046735375.1). Taxonomy (GTDB): domain Bacteria; phylum Actinomycetota; class Actinomycetes; order JAKEEW01; family JAKEEW01; genus DASYTV01. The sequence continues at coordinate 5,556 of JBKPTD010000207.1, forward strand.
TCACCGGGGCTTCCTCGAGCGTGGCGGTCGTGGTGACGTCGTCCGGCGTGCGTGCCTCGAGGGCGTCCTCGGCGACGACGGCGAGATCCAGCGGGTCGGTGAGCATGCGCGTCTGATCGGTGCGGGCGAGTATGAGTAGTGCCTCGATGAGCCGCTCGGCGTGGTCGACGGCCTGGCGGA
>JBKPTD010000208.1:0-6498 GCA_046735375.1 Actinomycetota bacterium
CCGGGTGGGCCAGTTCTGTCGGTAGTACATCTCGTTTTTCAGGGCGGCGAAGAAGCTCTCGGCGGCCGCGTTGTCCCAGCACACGCCGGTGCGCCCGACGCTGGTGCGCACACGCTTGTCCGTGCAGAAGCGGGCGAACGCAGCCGAGGTGTACTGGGTGGATTCAAGCGGTCGTCGCAACGCCTCTATTTGGAGGTGTGTGCATGGGACGGCCACGGGGATGGGCTGCGATTCAGACGGGCAGGCCGCCGATGTGGTCGCCAGGACGGCCGGGGGTCAATCAACGCGAGGTCAAGCAGGCGTTCTGGAAGCGCATCGCCGAGGGCCTCTCGAGCGAGGACGCGGCCTTGGCCTGCGGCGTGTCGCAGCCGGTGGGGACGAAGTGGTTTCGTGAGGGTGGCGGCATGCCACCCATCAGTCTGGTCCCTTGGTCGGGACGCTACCTGTCGTTCGCGGAGCGTGAGGAGATCGCGCTGTGGACGGCCGCGTTTCCGCCCCTGCTGGGGGTTCATCTTCTGATGAACCCCCAGCAGGGGCGGGGGGTTCATCTTCTGATGACCCAGTACTTCCAGGTCCTGGGCGGCTACAGCCCGCTTGCCACCGGGGTGCGGCTGCTGCCGGATGCCGTGTCGGTCGGTGTTGCGTCTGTGGTGGGACCCGGCTGGCCGTGCGGATCGGCAACAAGGTCATCGTCGGCGGCGGAATGGTGTTGTTCGCCGCCGTGGTGGTGTGGATCTCGACCGCCTCGCCGGACACGGCTTACTCAGTCATTGCCGCCCAGATGGTAGTGCTCGGCGTCCGTGGCGCGTCTCGGCCATCAATCGAGTAGGGACATCGACCACGCGGCAGCCGGCGGCAAGAAGATCCGCCGTCTCAGGAGGTTCGGTAGACGCACTCGGCCTGCTGGCGCTCGGTGAACAGGCGCCAGTAGACCTCTGCGATGGCATCCGGTGCGCTGGCGGGCCCGTCGTGCCCGATCCACGTCTCGAGAACGACGTGGGCGGCATACACTCCGGTGCCTTCGAGCGCGGCGTGGAGGCTCAGAACCCAGCTACGCAGCCCTGCAAGAGCAATTCCCGCGTTGGCAAGCGCGGGGTAGGGCCTCAGCGAGGCTGGGCCGTTGGTGAACAGGAGGGTGCCTGAGCCTCGCTCGATCATGTGGGGCAACACCTGCCGGGCGGCTGTCACGGCACCGTAGAGATGATGTTCGATCAGCGGCTGGATCATCTCGGCTGACACCTCCGGCGCCGCCACAGCGGACAGCTGTGCACTCGGACCACCGATTGCCGGCGAATACTCCAGGACGTCCGTTGGGCCGAAGCGGTCTTTGACGTGTACGAACGCTTCGCTGAGCGATCGGCGATCGACAACGTCGGCGACAAAGCCGGCGGCCTGTACTCCCTCGGCTTGCAGCGTATCGACGAGCTCGGCGAGATTGGGCTTGGATCGCGCGATCAACGCGACGCTGAAGCCGTGTTGCCCGAAGCGGCGCGCGATCGAAAGCCCAAGCGAAGGTCCTGCCCCGACCACGACCAGTGTGGGAAGATCCACGCTAGACAAGGCGCCACCGAATTTCGTCCCCGTCCATACAGGTGGGAGCGAAGCCGAGCCGCTCGAGCGTGCGTATGGCAACGCTTTCCCGGTCGCAAGCGGCGAGCACCGCGTCAACGTCCTCTTCGCTGCGCACCCAGTTGACCAATGCGGCCGCGGCCTCGCTCACATACCCTCGCTGCTGACGGTCCGGGATCACGCTGTACCCGATCTCGACAACCCCGTCTGCAGGCGGGCCCTTGAAGCCGGCGTCGCCGACGACCGTCCGCGCGGCCTGCAATGATGACCCAGACGCCGAAGTCCGCTGCCGGACCATCGCTCTTCGCCTGACGTGGTAGGACGTCGAGCAGGTCTCCTTGCGGCCATCGGCTGACAACGACGCACAAAGAAGCGCTTCCGCAGCCGCTCTATCGTCGGGGAGCAAGGCGGCAACGGCTGGTGGCAGGGGCCGGAGCTCAAGCCGTCCGGTGCGCACCTCAAGGTCATGGCGAGAGCCTAGCCACGCTCGAGTACCGATATCGGCCAGTAGCCGCTCGCGGGATATGAACTCTGCCCGCTCGGTGGAGCGATCTCCTCACGAGCACGAGCTCGGTTCTGTTGCCGCCATGGCAGCCTGCGGCCTCTCGATCGGGGTTGTGGATGAATCCCATTGTCGACTCCTTGGATGCGCGCGGGCCGTGCGCTGGATGGGGTGCTCCGCTGGTTGGATGCGGCTGCGCCGCTTGCATGGAAAGACGTCCGCCGCCACCTCGCCGGACGCGATACCTCCACCACACCATCCGATAGGACACCCAGGTCAGGATGTCAGCGTCACGCTGGGAGCAGACCTGCAGGCGCCGGACGCCTGGCAGAGCACACAAGGCATCCCCCTCAACGGCAGGCACCAGCCCGGTGGCTGGGGTCAGCGACGAGCTGGCCCGGCAGCGGCAGGAGCTGCCGTCGGTCCGGATCGACAAGGAGTACCGCTTCGAGACAGACGACGGCAGCGCCTCGCTGGCAGACCTCTTCCAAGGGCGCTCGCAACTCCTCGTCTACCACTTCATGTTCGGTTCCGACTACGAGGCGGGGTCTTGTCCTGCTCGGCGATCGCGGACGACGTCAACGGCTCGGTCGTCCACCTCGCGAACCACGACGTCACACTCTGCGTGGTGTCGCGGGCTCCGATCGAGAAGCTGCAGGCGTACAAGCAGTGGATGGGCTGGAGCTTCCCCTGGGCGTCCTCGTGCGACAGCGACTTCAACTACAACTTCGGAGTTGGCGCACACCAAGGAGGACTGGGAGTCCGGAGCCATCGCGTATCTGTACCCCTCACGCCGATTACGCCGCCCCGCACACCGTCAAGCCGTTGGGCCGGGCCCGGCTGGCCCGGTTCCTCTGCCACTCCCGCGGCGCCTTTGGCGAGGCGATGGCCGACCGGCTGCTCGCCGCGGCCGTAGCAAGCCTGCAACGGTGCGACGACGAACTGTCCTTCCCGGACCTGGTCGAGGACATCGCCGTCGAGGCACGCCTCGCTCTTCGGTTGACCGAGGAGTTCAAAGAGTCGACGAGGTCGATCCCGGGCGCATCCTCGCCGCGTCCCCGGACTGGGCCGTCGGCGCCGCCACGGTCCTCGGCCACCTTTGGCTTCAATCGACTTGGGACGTAATTGGGCGCGGTCATTGGCCGAGTGCCTGGATGACCAGCCGGGCAGCGGCCGTGCCTGAGTACTGCTGCTGCCCGGTGACCAGCAGCCCGTCTCGGACCGCGTACGGACGGAATCGCCCGGCCACAATGAAGTTGGTGCCGTCTAGCTTGCGTGCCTCGTCCTCGATGCGGAACGGCTGGATCCGCTTTCCCACGTAATTGTCGGCGTAGTCTTCTTCGGAGTTCGCGAAACCGGTCCAGGTCTTCCCCGTTGCGAGCAGCTGGCCAGTCGATAGCCGGGTCTTGAGCAGGATGCAGGTCGCGTGGCAGACCACAGCGGTAATCTTGCCGGCCTCATAGAACCGGGCCGCGAGCTTGTGAGCCCGATCGTCGTTGTAGAAGGTGTACATCGGCCCCTGACCGCCGACGAGGAACACCGCGTGGTAGGAGTCCAGGTCGGCGTCGGCGAGCGCGATTGACTTCTCCACCAGCGTGGCGTGCTGCGGCGAGCTGATGAAGCCGAGGCTGATCAGGTCCTCCGCCGAGTAGCCGGATTCATCACGCGGGTCGCTCCAGGTGTCGGCCTGCAGCGGTCCGCCGTCGGGGCTGGCGATGTCGACCTGGTAGCCGTGTTCGGTGAACTCCCAGTACGGGTGGGTCAGCTCGGCCCACCAGAACCCGATTGGCCAGCCGGTCTGGTCTGACACCGCCGCGTTGGACGCGACAATGAGGACCCGCTTGGGGTGATCCGGGTCGAGCTGGTCGACGGTGGCGCTCATCTCGGACTGCCTCCTGCTTCTCTTAGCCCAGATAGCACGTCAGGGCACGGCCGTCACCAAGTCGTCGGCGAGCGCCGGGCGCGAGGGAAGGCGAGCGGCTGGCCTGTAGGGGACCGCCATCGAGGGCCCGACGGCGGCCGCCGACACCGATTCGGACGACGATCCGCTCGCCGACCTGCACCAATCGCAAAGCCCACACGAATCCCTCGACTGACCTGGTCGCGATTCTCAAGAAACCATGGACTATGCGCCCCGAGGTTGCCCAGGCAGATAACCGGCAGATCACCGGCAGCTGCGACCTCTTAATGATCGGTCCACCGCAAGCCGCGGGGGGCGCCCGTCCGCGCCGGTCGTGTCCGCCTGTCCAGCATCCGGCATCCGCGGGCCTCGCAGGCCAAGATCACATGTGCCGCGGGGTGACGGCCGCCGTTCTGGGTCCTCCACCGAGGCCGCCGTACCGAGATCTCACTCTGCTCAAGGCCTCTGGCCTGGGGATCGACGGGCAACCCGATGCGCGGGGCGGAGGTGCGCGACGACCCTGCCATAGACGTGATTCAGATGCCGTGGGGCAGGGTTGCCGGGGCCGCCAACGACACAAGCGATTCGAACGGATCCGTTGCGGGCCGATCGTGGCCCGTGCGGAGCGGGTGTCGCCCGACGCCGCGCTCAAACTGCCGTGGCTATTTGGCCGAAGGCGATGGCGAGTCGAACGTTGCGAGGTTGGTCGGCGGCGATCTCGTGATGGCCGCGGCGTAGGTCCTGGACGAGCGCGTGCCCGGCGGCGAGGATGGGCAACTCGGCCATGGTCTTGATCCCGCGCATCGGGCGCAGCCACCGTTTCAGCCGAGCGCGGTCCGCCTCGACCCGGTTGTTCGCATACCGGGGCTGTTGCGTTGACCGAGGCTGGGTGCATGGTCATGCTTGCACGGCATGCGGCTGACTCGGCCAACTGACCTTCAGCTTCTGCGTGGTTCGGCCTTCGCCGGGTTTCGGTTCCCGCCGGATGTGATCGTGTTGGCGGGTGCGCTGGTATCTGCGTTTCGGCCTGTCCTACCGGGATGTGGAGGAACTGCTGGCCGAGCGCGGGATCGACGTCGATCACGTCACCGTGCACCGGTGGGTGCAACGTTTCAGCCCACTGTTGGTCGACGCGGCCCGGTTCGGCCGGCATCGGGTCGGAGATCGCTGGCACGTGGACGAGACGTATGTGAAGGTGGCTGGACGCTGGGTTTACCTGTATCGAGCCGTGGACCAGTTCGGGCAGGTCATCGACGTGTACGCATCGGCGCGCCGCAATACTGAGGCTGCGCGGCGGTTCTTCCGCCGGGCCAGAACCGCCACCGGTGTGGTTCCGGTGGAGGTCATCACCGACCGGGCACCAACCTATCCCCGAGTTGTGGATGAGATGTGGCCGGCTGTGTGGCACCACACCGAGCAATACGCCAACAACCGCATCGAGGCCGACCACGCTCACCTGAAGCGGTGGTTGCGTCCGATGCGCGGGATCAAGACCATGACCAGTCTACGAACCCTGGCCGCCGGGCACGCGTTCGTTCAGAACCTACGCCGCGGCCACTACGAGATCGCCACCGACGAGCCAGCCGGACGCCGACTCGTTGTTGCTTTCACCGACCTAGCCCAGGCCATCTAACCCACCGCGAGCAGCGAGCCCGCTCGAGCACGTCCCGCAATCGCTCAACGCAACAGATCCGTTGTGGTCAACAACTCGCACGGCCGACTCGAAGTCCTGGCGTGTGTGTTTAACCAAGGGGATGCCGGACGCCGGTGAGATAGCGGGCGCTAGCTACAGTTGCTACAAATCGGGGTCCTCGGAGGGGCAGCTCTGCAACATTGGGGCAACGCAAGAACTCTGGTACAACGCGACCCGCGTCCGATCCGACGACGTGGGTGGGTGCTGTTGGCAATTTGGCTACAGTATCTATGGCACACCCGCCAGTTGCACCACCGCCCAGATCAAGACCGTGGTCAAAGACATCCGGGTGCGTTTCTCCGATAGGACCCTGTGGCCCGGGAGCACCGCGCAGTCAGCGATCGTATACGGCAGCAGCAACCAAGCCTGCTTTGCATAGGACACGAGCAGGCCGCGAGGCTGACCGCTTAGCCGCGCTGCCACCACTGATCCGTGCGATGGTGGACTGGCGATGGCCGCTGCATCTTCTCCAACCATGCCTCGCCTCAGCCCTTGCTAACCCCCGCATCGCGGCAGATCCGCAGCACCAGGTCAGCGGGATAGCCCGTCACTGCCACGATCTCGTCTTTCGTCATGCCGGACATGGCCGCACCCGCGATCGCACGAGCGAGCCGGTTCCTCGCTTCGACGAGCTCGTCCTGCGCCCGCTGGTAGTCCTCGAGGGCCGCGGTCAGTCCGTCCGCAGTCATGGCCGCAGCATGCGTGTCCTGCCCGCGGTCACCGGGCTGACGAGGCTTTGTTGTGCGGCTCCAGCGGCTAGGGGTGCTGAAAGAGCACCAACGACCCACCCCGACCGCGACGAAGTTTTGCCAGCTCGGACCACGCTTTGTCGAA